>SHOI01000033.1 GCA_004294855.1 Sphaerochaeta sp.
CCCCGAGCCATATGCCCCGGGCGATGCATTGTGATGGTCCGTTGAACCGACGACTCCAAAGCGGAAGCCTCGGGCCAGACCGCCCTGCATCGTGTTTTCCCCGCAGACGGGTCCCATCGTATGCAAATATGCGGGGGTTGCATACCGGGATTCCGATGCGCCGTGCATCGACATGATTTCAACGATTGGACTGGCGGTTTCATTGAACCGATCCCAATTGATCCCGCGGTACCCCTTCTTATATCCGATATGGTGAGGCATGCAGATGATTCCGCTTTTTTTCGGGTCATTCGTCGCCAAGTACTCATCAAGACGGGTATCTATCCCTTCGGGGTCGGGAGGAAAGCATTCATACAGGTCTTTTCGGATAATCGTGTAGTCTCCGAGCTTGAAACTGTGGAACTCGTACGAAACGAAGGGAACAATTCCGCCGGATGCGCTCAAGCGCATCGCCTCAAGGTATTCTTCCCATACACCCCGAAGCCTGGCGAAACCTTCCTTGTGGTAATCAACAACCCTTTGGGGAATCGGCTGGGATCCATCTTCCATATCCGGCCAAGCGAAATGTCCGGTCACGGTAAAGAAATCCAATTGGCTTTGGGCAAAGGCGATCGCTTTTGACAGGCTGCCATGACCGTAACTGATCGCACAGTGGTTGTGCAGATCACCGAGATACATCCGGTGTTCTTCAAGCCACTGCTTTTGTGCGGCGGAAACCGATGCGGCAAAGACCTGTTGTATTGTTTTCATGAGTTTGTTCCCTATTTATTGTATTTCCATGACAGATGAATCCGTTGTTTCTTGTTCTTGCTCGGCACATCAATTCGAAGGGCTTGGAAGCCCGGACAAAGGTTGAAAATTCGTTCCTCACCATACGGTAACTCAAATCCCGGTTTGCTCTCAAGCGTCACTGTCGTCGTTTGTCATGGCGATCCGGGCAGGCGGCTCAACCTCATTTCAACCCAATGCAGATGTTCCTGATTGCTCTCCAGAACCTGCAAGGCTGCCAGCTCCTGATCTGCAAGATTGTGCGCATTGATGGCGCAACTTTGAGGTTCTATACAGATGAACGCCGACTCCAATCCCGTATACACCACCGTATAACCAAACGCCGGACTGCCTAGAATCTTCAATTCAATTCCGTCTCCGCGAAGGGTACTCGTCGATGGGCCGTCACAACGAAAGATTGCATCGCTAGCCAAGGTATCCACATCACTGGAAGGTCTTTCTTCAACGATCTCTTCGGTGGGAAGCATGTTTTCATCGGTGACAAGGCGCTGATGACCGTTCGTTTCCAACGTCATCCCTTTCTTCTTCACAAAGAAGGGATGAAGGGCCAATCCATAGCCAAAGGGCTCGTCACCGGTATTCGTCAAGTGAAACTCCCAGCGCAGAGTTGAACCTATCAGGGAAATCGTTACCAAAACTTCAGCGCTGTAAGGAAAGAGAGGCTCGCTTCCATCAAAGGTGATCCTTCCTGCAATGTGTGTATCACTTCTTGATTCAATGTCAAAAACTCGATGCCTCAGAAACCCATGCATCACGGCCGGAACCATTTTATCGTTGAACACATATCTATCATTCGCTACCCGATTGGGTGTCGGGAAGAGGATGGGGATTCCATACGTTCTTCCGGCTCTTTTCCGAGCGGAATCCTGATGGAGAAGCTCTTCTCCTTGAAAGGTGAAGGACTCGACGGTGAGACCCATATCCGGATCGACGACTACGGTACAACATTTGTTGACAAGAGTTATCATGATGAGAATATCTTAGCGGAAGATGTGTCCGTTATGCCAGTGGAACTTTCCGTTACCGTACTCCTCATCCACCCCGGGGGACTCTTTGACGAGTATTTCCTTCTTTTCGTTCTGATAGGACCCAACCACATTTTTGCATCGACAAAACTCTTTTTTATTCTCGTTCTTGAGGTGATACTGTCTTCAGGGGGATCATATGGCACAGGATTTGAGGATTATTACGACCGGCGGGACGTTTGACAAGCAGTATGATGCGATCAAGGGTGAATTGACGTTTCGCGAGAGTCAGCTGCCTCGAATTCTTTTGCAAGCCCGATGCACGTTGACCGTGCACCTTGAAGGACCGTTGGCGGTCGACAGCCTGTACATGACCGAGCAACAACGAGAAGAAATCGCCCAAGCGTGCGTCCACAGCGCAGAAGATCGGATCGTCATCATCCATGGAACCGACACGATGTGCGCGACCGCCCGGGTCATCGCCAAGAGCCATATCGATAAAACCATCGTCCTCACCGGAGCGATGACTCCCTATTCCCTGGAGGGGTCGGACGCTGTCTTCAATCTCGGTTCGGCGATCAGCGCGGTTCAACTGTTGGAACCGGGGGTATATATCACGATGAGCGGACGAATCCTGCCTTGGGACAACTGCCAAAAAGATTCAAACAAGGGAATTTTTGTTCCGATTCGTTGATCTCATTCTGCAGAGATCCGCACCCGCAAAGCATGTAAGCGCTCAATGAATCCCCCTCCCAACCAAGGTTGAAATTCGGTAGGCTTCTTTTAGGAAAATGCATGGTTTTTTCAATGTTGGAAGCGCCAAAACATACCATTAGGCATTATTTAAAAGTTGAACTTGAAAATAATGCCCATTTCTAGTGTTGTACATGTAGTCAGGGAGTAATCAAATGATACACAGGGATATTTCCAACAAATTACTAGGGCTAGCTAACCAAGTGCCTGTTGTAACTGTAATCGGACCCAGACAGTCGGGAAAAACGACGTTAGTAAAACATTGTTTTCCCGAATACAATTATGTCAACTTGGAAGATCCTGTACATAGAATGTTGGCAAAAGAAGATTACAGAGGTTTTTTTGAAACGTATAAAGAGCCGGTAATCATAGATGAAGTTCAAAGAGTGCCTGAACTTCTTTCGGCAATACAAGTCATGGTCGATAAGGACAGAGGGAAAAATGGTCGTTTCATCCTTACCGGGAGCCATCAACCCAGATCGCAAAGAGGAATTGCGCAATCTCTGGCAGGTAGAACCAGTATGTTAACGTTGCTTCCTTTAAGTATGAATGAACTTGAAGAAGAAGGGCTATTAGAAGAGTTGTCTGCTGATACATTACTGATAAAAGGTTTCATGCCGGAACTTTACAGAGAGGGATCCAGAGAACCTGTCGTTTATTATCGCGATTATTTAAATACGTATGTTGAAAAAGATTTACGAGAAATGTTGGAAATTAAAAATCTCGATAAGTTTTTAAGGTTTTTAATGTTACTTGCAGGCAGGGTTGGACAGGTGGTAAGTTTATCTGCCATGTCAGGAGAAGTGGGGGTTTCATCTACGACTTTATCTGAATGGCTATCTGTACTCGAAGCCTCTTATATAGTGTATAGATTAAAGCCATATTTTTCTAATATTACAAAACAACACATCAAATCACCAAAACTGTATTTTACGGAAATTGGCCTGGCATCCTATCTGTTAGGAATAGAAACAGAAAATCAGGCAAATCGAGATCCGCTGAGAGGAAATCTTTTTGAAAATCTCATTGTTTCAGAGGTCCTAAAATCAAGGCTTAATGCCAATCAAAACCCCAACCTCTATTATATGAGAACGGCTAAAGGTGTTGAGGTGGATTTGATTGTAAAAAAAGAGGAGAACCTGTATCCATTTGAAATAAAGACATCGATGACACCTCATAAATCATTTTCCAGGCATGTATTGTCTTTTGTTGAAGCAGAGGAACATGCTCTAAAACCAAGAATTATTTACACCGGGCAATCCTATCCGCAATTTCATGGTGTCGAATACGTCAATTATAAAGAGTTAAGGAATTTGTAAACCCAACGTTCATCACCCTGAGAGCGTTTTCAGAGTGATTCTTCCGCTTCATCAAGACCTCGATTCCGCTGGTAAAATGGTGAAGCGTTGCATAGTCACCAATTCCTAGTTATATTGTAGGTAATTAAAGGAGGAAGCCATGGACGTATTGGACGTTGCAATCCGGTTGGAACAGGAAGGTGCAAAATTCTATGAGGAGCTGACAAAGAACGCTCCGACGCAGGGATTTGCCACCATCTTCACGATGCTCGCCGAAGATGAGCGCAAGCATGAACGTTACTTCAAAGCGTTGAAGGAAAAGCACAAGCCCATAACCGCTTCGACCATGATCATTGATGAAGCCCGGAAAATCTTCCAGGAGTTCGATCCTTCCGAATTTCCGGAGGAGCGGGACCAGATTCCCGCCTATGAGCGAGCGATCGAGATTGAACAGAAATCGATAGACCTGTATCGCGAACAAGTTTCCATTTCTACGGATGAGAGTGAAAAACACCTGCTCAACATCATCATTGAAGAAGAGGAACGACACAAACGAGTTCTGACCGAGCTGCTTGGCCTGGTTGTTCGACCCCATCGCTGGGTCGAAGACGCCGAGTTCGGTATCCGGGAAGAGTATTGATCGGAATCCGCCACCGCTTCCTGTTCAGGAGACGGTGGCATTCTTTTTCAAAAACGCATTCAACCAAAACTCCCCTTTCCGATATTCCCTCGCATCCTCGGAGATGATCAGCTCATCAATAATGAAGGAGGTTTCATTCCGAATGAACGATCTGAACTCATCCGGGATGAAGGAGGTATAGAGAAGTCCCTCTTTTGTAAAGCTTTCTCCCACCTTGAAGGAAGCATACAGGATCCCCTGTTCTTTCAATGCCCGATACAGCAGCGAAAAGACCGTCGACAGCTCATCGCAGGCCAGATGCAACAAGGAAGCGGAAGCCCAGATCCCGTCATATTCAGCATATTCGTTCATTTCATGGAAGCTTCGATGCTCAATGGGGAGATTCGTCCACTGACGAGCCAATCGGACAAGCTCCTTAGAGGCATCAAACGCCCTTACCCGATAGCCCTTCTCATGAAACAGAAGGGCATCTCGACCCGACCCGCACCCCGCATCCAATATCGCTCCGCCTTCGGGAATCGATCGAAGAAACCTGCTTGTAAAGCGGCTCATATCAAGGTTTTTGGTTTCTTCAATGTACGAGGCGGCGTTGGTTTCGTAGTAGTCGCTCATGGGAAAATGATCCTCCGACGCTCGCCGGAGGATTGATTGGTCTTCATGCTTACAACAGACTCTTCGCCGCTTCGACTACCTTATCAACGGTGATGCCGAAGTGTTCATACAGCTGTTCGGCGGGACCGGATTCTCCGAAGGAGCGCATTCCGATGATCTTCCCGTCCAGACCGACATACTTGTACCAGTAGTCGGCCCAGCCGGCTTCGACGGCGACGCGGGCTTTGACCGCCTTGGGCAGAACACCTTCCTTGTACTTGGAGTCCTGTGCTTCGAAGACCTCCGGCGAGGGCATCGAGACGACCCGGACGGAGATCTTCTCTTCTTCCAGCACCTTGGCCGCCTTGACGGCCAGCTCCACCTCGCTGCCGGTTCCGATGAGGATGACCCGCGGGCTGCTGTCGGTTTCATGAAGGATATACCCGCCCTTTTCGATCAGGGAAAGCTGCTTTTCCGTCCGCTTCTGAGGGGCCAGATTCTGCCTCGAAAGAAGCAGGGCCGTCGGTCCGTCCGAGCGCTTGATCGCCATCTTCCAGGCGACCCCCGTTTCGACGAGGTCACAGGGCCGCCAGGTGACCATGTTGGGCGTCATCCTGAGGTTCGCCATCTGTTCCACCGGTTGGTGGGTCGGCCCGTCTTCCCCGAGACCGATTGAATCGTGGGTGAACACGCCGATTGAACGAATCTTCATCAGCGCCGCCATCCGGACCGCGTTGCGGGCGTACTCCATGAACATCAGGAACGTTCCGCCATAGGGGATGAAGCCGCCATGGAGGGAGATTCCATTCAGAATCGCCATCATGCCGAACTCGCGGACACCAAAGCGAAGGTACGTTCCTTCCCCGGTCTTCGGATCGAAGTCCTTGACTCCCTTCCAAGCGGTAAGGTTGGAGGGGGAAAGATCCGCCGATCCGCCGATCAGCTCACCGAGGAGATTTCCCAGGATATCCAGACTCATCTGGCTCGCCTTGCGGCTGGCGACCTTCACCTCTTCGCTCTGCCACTTCCTGATCGCATCATCAAAGCTCTTCTCCCAACCCTCCGGCAGCTCATTGGCCAAGCGCCGCTTCAACTCCGCCGCTTCAGCGGGATACGCCCTCTCATAGGAAGCGAACACGGCGTTCCATGCTTCTTCATCTTTCGCTCCCCGGGCGCTCTGATCCCATGCTTTGTAGATTTCTTCGGGGATGAAGAACGGTTCATCATGCTTCCAACCGAGGTTCTTGCGGGTCAGAGCTACTTCTTCGCTCCCCAGCGGAGAGCCATGGCTGCCTGCCGTGTTGGCTTTGTTCGGAGAACCGAAGCCGATCGTGGTCCGACACATCAACAGCGACGGCTTATCCTTGATCGACTGGGCTCCGACGATCGCCTTGGAGACGGAGTCGATATCATGACCGTCGACGCCTCGGATTACGTGCCATCCATACGCCTCGAAGCGCTTGGCGGTATCGTCTTTGAACCAGTCCTTGACTTCGCCGTCGATCGAGATTCCATTGTCATCATAGAGCACGATGAGTTTTCCGAGTTTCCACACTCCGGCAAGGGAGGCGACCTCATGGCTGATTCCCTCCATCAGACATCCGTCGCCCAAAAAGACATAGGTGTAATGATCGATTACCTTATGCCCTTCCCTGTTGAATCGGGCAGCCAGACTCTTCTCGGCAAGCGCCATTCCGACCGCATTGGCGAACCCTTGGCCGAGCGGCCCGGTGGTCGTCTCGATTCCGGGAAGATCGCCATACTCGGGGTGGCCGGCGGTCTTGCTGTGCAACTGTCTGAAATCCTTCAAATCATCAAGAGAAACCTCATAACCACTCAAATGGAGCAACGAATAGAGCAGCATCGAAGCATGTCCGTTGGAAAGGACGAAGCGGTCGCGGTTCGCCCACCGGGGGTTCTTCGGATTATGCTTCATCACTCGTCGGAAGAGGACCTCCGCCATCTCCGCCATTCCCATGGGAGCTCCCGGGTGACCGGAGTTCGCCTTTTGTACTCCATCCATGCTCAAGATTCGAATTGCATTGGCAAGCTGTTTTACGTCCATCATATCCTCCACGTATAGTTCAACAATAAAAAGATACCCTACTTACTCAAGGGTGTCAAAAGACAGGCCCGCTTCCGGCTCAAGAGGCAGACTCCATCCATAGGTTACATAATTCAGATCGAATACGTCGCGATCAGGGCCACACGCTTGAAGCGCAGCCGGTCGACGACTCGATTTCGGACATCGGGCTGCGCCTTGAAGTTGGTGAATTGGATCGCCATAAGGAGTGAAAGGCCATCGACGATCGGAAACGAACTGTTTACCAGAATCGAAGCGTCGACCAGTCCCCCGTGCTTTCGATTGAATGCGTCATAGACGTGGTGCTCAACTTGGACGCCAACCAGGTTCACCCACTCGAGCGGCAGCTTGTAGCCGACGATATACTCCCCCTTATAGTTGAAGGAGTTGTACAGCTCACCGCTGAGCTCGAACTCCCACGGTTCATCCTTCTCTGCGTTGCTGTAGTAGGTGAAGTTCAGCTCTTGGTACGCCCGCAGCACCACGCTCGCCCACTTCGAAGCAAAGATTGCTCCCGTATCGAACTGAAGGGCGACTCCTGCTTTTGGTTTTACATACACCCCTTTAAGGGTTTCGTCGACCATCGCAGCTCCTTCAGCGGGGGCTTTTATGAGTCCGTTCATCTTTAACAGCGGGAAAGCCCATCCGCTTCCGACGGCGACGCCCAGATTGACCTCGGCAAGGGCGATCGGGGTCAAAACCGCATCGACGATGACCTGGGCGGCGATCGGCGAGACTCCGAGAGCGGCCTTCACTTTCAGATTGTTGCCCTCAAAAAGAGGCCCTTCTCCTTGAAGCATCGGGATCTTTACCTGATAGGCGCCTTCCGCTTTGAGATCCACGCTTCCCGGGCCAAGCGCTCCGGTAAGCTTTGCCGTTACACTGCCGCTTTGGGCGACGAGACCGATGCTCACGCCAACGATGAGCAAGACCACGAATATTGTTCGCTTCATAGGAACTCCTACACATTATAAAATTGTGTTCATCATAACACACGATGAAGGCAATGCCATATACTCACCATACTATTTCATCGAATCGAGCAGCATCTCGAAGAGTTCGCTGCCTTCAAGGGTGTATTTGGTTTTTGAATCCAGAACTCCCTGGAGGACGAGCAGTCGGTAGGCTTGAAGGTCGAGGGCGATCTTCGCCTTTTTGGGTAGCCGTTCATCGAAGCTCATATGAAGATGATCGCCGGCGATGACATTCCGCTCATTGAACACCTTGATCGCCTCGATCTCATCTTGCGTCACCGTGACCACCACGAAGGGGGAAACCCAGTCCCCGCTTGAAAGCAAGCTCCTCACGCTTCTGGGATGATCTCCGGAGAGGACATCGATGATCTGGGTTGCGAGCATATCCCGCTCCGCCCCGGCGGTCCGGGCGCGGTACGGCCAGAAGATCGAGAAGAAATCACTCGAAGGAACGACTCCCTTCTTCAGTTCTCCTTCCTTGATCAAGCGGTCGATGACGATCGCTCCATGCGTCTTGTAGCGTTTTTGAACGGTATCCAAGACCCATTGATACAAGCTGCCGTCCTCGGTGGAAAGATCGCGATCGAGGACGAGGTCGGTCGCTTTATATTTTTCGATGAAGGAAAGCACCTCTTCGTCCTCGGCGGCATTCGGAGTGGGAATCAGCCGGTAGTCGATCGAATCGATCGCCTTGTTTTTCACATGAAGGTCAATCACTCCCACATAACTGCCCCATGCTCCGGTCTGGGTGATGTAGGTACCGTTTTCAACAGTGTAGTCGGCAAGCCGGTGATGGGAGTGTCCGCCGACGATCAGATCGATTCCGTCGACCGCCCGGGCCACCTCGATATCCCGCTCGTACCCCAGGTGGGAGAGCACCACGACGATGTCCGCCTTCCTGCGAACGTCGGGAATCAGGGTTCTGAGCACTTCTTCGGCATTCCGGACCTTCACTTGAAGGGATTTGAGATAGTCGTTGGTGACCAGTCCGATCACAGCAACCTTCACCCCGCCGCGGGTGAAAATCTCATACTCCTTGACCGGGGAGAGTTTCTTGAATTCCTTGGTCGGAGGAATCGGGTTCAAGGTCAGATTCGCCGCAAGCACGGAGAACTTGGCGGGCTTCAGAATCGACAAGAACCAAGAAAGCCCATAGTCGAACTCGTGATTCCCCGGCGTCACCGCATCGAAACCGAGCATGTTGAGAAGAAGCACATCGGTCGCTCCCCGCCATCCATAGAGGGGGAAGCGGTCATAATCGATCCGTTCAAAGCTCAGGTAATCGCCGCCGCTTCCGGTAAGAAAGTCACCGGCATGGAGGACAAGAACATCCTTCCAATCCCCCCGAAGCTCGTCGATGATCGTTTTCCAGCGAGCCGCTCCGCCGAACTCCCGACCCGTATGCTCATCCCTCCCGGCAAGCAGGAACGAGTGGGTGTCATTCATGTGAATGATCGCAAGCGAGCCGTCCCCGGCGCCCAGAAATCCGACGGCAATGACCAAACTTACAAGAACAACAAGAACACGTTTTTTATTCATGTCCTTAGCGTACCACGACCTCCGGCTCCATCGTTACCTCCGTGACCATCGATTTTGAGATAAGACAGTGTTTTTTCGCCTTTTCGAGAACCGTGATGGCTTTCTCCCGTTGGTTTTCATCGCTGATCACCACATTTGGCCTGATGACGATCTTCTCGACGAACATTCCCCGGTCAAGCTTTCCCAGCGTTCCCGTTGCGCTCGATCGATAGGCAAGAAAATCCAGCTTCGATTTTTCGGCGATCGCCAGAAACGTTGTCATCAGACACACCTCGGCCGCAGCCACGAAGAGGTGCTCCGGCGACCAGATTCCCGGATGTCCGCCGGGGAAGTTCGGCGGGGTCGCCACCTCCATCGTGGGAAGCCCCGGTGAAGACAACGCTCCCTTCCTGTTTCGGGTCCACTCTATGTTCGTCGTATAGCTATGATTGTCACTCATATTCATCACTCCTTGCCACAACAATACTCACACTTGCCATATTAGGCTAGCGCAAGAACCCTCTTAGGCGGTATGGTGGACCAAAGGAGCCGCCATGATCATCGATTCGCTATCCAATCTGGGCCGCTATATCCCTACCGTTCCGGCATTGCGCCTTGTCCGGGAGATTCTCGAAGAAGACCTTCTCTCCAAGGATCTCGGATCATACAAAACATCCGATCCGAATCTTCGCTACATCATCATGACCTATCGGACGGAAAAGGAAGAGGCGGATCTCTATGAAGTCCACAGGAAGGAAACCGATGTGCAGATTCTTCTTCAGGGCACGGAAGTGATGGAGATCGGATCGAGGGAAAGCTTCAGGGAAACGGTGGCGTATGATGAAGTCAAGGATGCCGCATTCGGACCGGCGGACTCGATCCTCACCTACCGGGCGGATAACGATCACTTCACTCTCTTTTTTCCGGGTGAACCTCACGCCCCGAACCTCATCGACAAGGAACAACAGCACATCATCAAAGTCGTGTTCAAGATTCGTCAGGAATAATCCTCTTTTGGCAAAAAATATGTTTGACAAGTGGATATACTCATGCAATCATAACCTGTAAGACAGCTTTACAACTTAACAACCTTCCGTCGTTGACGGAGGTATAGGAGGAATCGTATGAAAAAGGTATTAGCTACCCTGTTAGTAGTCGCCATGGTGTTGCCCATGGTGTTCGCCCAAGGTGCAAAAGAGGCCAAGCAGGTTGAACTCGTATACACGATGACCGCCGTCCCCACCGATGCGCATGCCGGTGCGATGATGGTCTTCAAGGAAACCGTCGAGCGCCTCAGCGGCGGTGAGATCAAAGTCCTCACCTATGACTCCGCTTCGCTCTTCAAGCAGGAGCAGGAAGTCGCTGCGGTAAAGAGCGGCCAGGCGGATATGACCGCCACGGCGGCAAGCTGGCTCACCGATGGAAGTCCCTGGGTATCGATGTTCACCGCCGGGTACATCTTCAAGAGCTATGACCACATGACCAAAGTCCTCAACGGACCGGTTGGCCAAGAGATTTTTGAGCGCATCGCGAAAGAGCAGGGAATCCGTCCCCTCGGCGCCCAGTATCTCGGAACCCGCCAGCTGAACCTGATCGATGACAAGGAAATCAAGACCCCCGCCGACCTTCGCGGTGTCAACCTTCGGATGCCGAACTCCGATTCCTGGATCTTCCTTGGAAAAGCCCTCGGAGCGAACCCCACCCCGATCTCCTTCAGCGAGCTCTACATGGCCTTGCAGACTCGAACCGTAGACGGTCAGGACAACCCCCTTCCGTCCACGAAGAACGCGAAGTTCTACGAAGTAACCAAGTCCATTACGATCACCAACCACCTGGTCGACTCCGTCTGGCCGGCGATCAACGAGAAGAAGTGGCAGTCCCTCACCGACCAGCAGAAAGCCTGGGTCATGGAAGGAGTCAAAGCGGGAATCGAGTACTGCGACACCACCAACCTCAAAGCGGAAGCCGAACTGGTCGACTTCTTCAAGAAAGCCGGACTGAAGGTGTACTACGCCGACTTGGACGCCTTTGCCGATCACGTTCTTGCCCAGTATCTGGCAAGCCCCTATGCCGCCACCTGGGACAAGGCAATGTTCGACAAAGTCGTTGCCGCGGGTAACTGATCTGTGAACCACAACCCGGGGTTCAAACCCCGGGTTTCTTTTCATCTCGAAGGACTATTTACATGAAAAAAATCCTTTTATTCCTCAGAGACGTCATTGAGCTCTATATTCCGATTATCTCTTTTACGTTCCTGTTCATAGCATTCATTCTTCAAGTGTTCTTCCGGTATGTGGTCAACCGGCCGCTGACGTGGACTCAGGACATCATCGTTGTCGGTTTCTGTTGGACGGTGATTCTTGGAGCCTGCTACACGATGCGGCGCAAAGGACAGGTTTCCTTTACGATGCTGTATGACCAATATCCGCCGAAAGTCGCCGCATGGGCGCGTCTGGCGGGTAACGTGCTGATCATCGTTACCTTCGCCGTGCTCGTCATCCCCTCGGTGAACTACGCGATCTTCGTAAGCTTCCAGAAAACCGCAGCCCTTCGGATCAACTATTTTTGGATTTTCATTCCATTCACATATTTCCTTCTTTCCATCATCGGATACACGATCGAGCCGGTCATCGAGGATTGGAAGATCATCACCGGGAAGCTGGATGACAGCGCCGAGCGCAAAATGGATCAATTGATGAAGGAGGTGAAGGCATGAGTTTTTCCCTGTTGATGACCCTGATCGTCTTTGTCCTGATCTTCTTCCTTCGGATGCCGATCGCCATCGGGATGATCAGCAGCGCCGTGGTCTATCTGCTTGTAAAAGGTGCCGATCTCTCCATGGTGGTAAACCAGGTGATGAACACCTTTTTCACCAACTATGTCATCATCGCCGTTCCCCTGTTCATCTTCACCGCGAACGTGATGAACACGGGAAAGGTCACCGATATGATCTACAACTTCGCCACCAGCGTGATGGGGCGGGTCCGCGGAGCCCTCGGGCATGTGAACATCCTCGGCTCCCTCCTCTTCAGCGGGATGACCGGCTCGGCGATCGCCGATGCGGCGGGGCTGGGAAAGATTGAAATCGAGGCGATGAGGGACGCCGGCTATGAGGTCGAGTTCGCCTGCGCGATGACCGCCGCTTCGGCGACGATCGGACCGACCTTCCCGCCTTCGATTCCGCTGGTCATCTACGCGATGCTTTCATCGACCAGCGTCGGAGCGCTCTTTCTAAGCGGAGTGGTTCCCGCCATTTTGTTGACGATCTTCCTGATGATCTACGTCGCGATCGTCTCCCACATCCGCAACTATCCCCGCGGCGAGAAGATTGTCTGGAAGGTGTTTTTGAAGAACACCTTGTCGGCGATTCCCGCCCTCCTCACCCCGGTGATTCTCCTCATCGGAATCTACACGGGAGTGATGACCCCCACCGAAGCGGGTGCGATCGCCGGCCTGTATGCGCTGCTCATCTCCTTCTTCGCTTATCGGGCAATGGGAATCAAGGACCTCTTGGAGGTGTTGAAAACGACGATCAAGGATATCGGATCGACCAGCATCATGATCGGAGCGGCCACGGTGATCAGCTACATCGTCGCCCGCGAGCAGCTTGCCCAGAACATCGGCAACTGGATTCTCAGCCTTACAACCAGCAAGTACATGTTCCTCTTCATCGTGAACGTCATCATCCTGATTCTTGGAATGTTCATGGATACCTCCACGATCCAGCTGGTGTTCGTCCCCATCATGATTCCGGTTGCCCGGGCCCTCGGAATCGACATGATCCACTTCGGAGTGATCGTGACGTACAACATGATGGTCGGTCTTTCCACTCCGCCCTTCGGAATGCTGCTCTTCATCACCAGCGGAATCACCGGCACCCCGCTCAAGGATATCGTACGCGAGATCTGGTGGCCGCTCGTGGTCATGCTGATCCTTCTGTTCATCATCACCTACCTCCCCGAGCTCAGCCTCTTTTTGCCCCGAGCCGCGGGATTGTTATAAGGATGCTGCAATGAAAGATACGGTATATAAGGGCTGTTGGCCCACGATGATCACCCCGTTCACCTCCGACAACAAGATCGATTACCCGGCGGTTGAAGCCCTGACCAGGTGGTATATCGACCGGGGGGCGGACGGAATCTTTGCCGTCTGCCAATCCAGCGAGATGTTCTTCCTTTCCGAAGAGGAGAAGACGGACCTTGCCAAGGCGGTGGTCGAGGCGGCCGACGGGGCGATCAAAGTGATCGCCAGCGGCCACACCGCCGACGACCACGCCAAGCAGATCGACCAATTGGGAAAGATAGCCGAAAAGGGAGTCGATGCGGTGGTGCTGGTCTCCAACCGCCTCGCCAAAGAGCATGAGGGAGAGGATCTCTTCCGAAAAAACATCGAAGACATCTTTGCCCAATTGCCGGGCGTAACATTCGGCATGTACGAGTGCCCCTACCCCTATCTGCGCCTCCTTGATGACGAGTTCTTAAGATGGGCGGCGACAGAGGACAAGCTGGTCTTCCTCAAGGATGTCTCCTGTTCGCTGGAGATCCAGAGGCGGCGGGTCGAGCTCGTCAAAGGCACGAACCTGGCCCTCTTCAACGCCAACACCGCGACGGTCCTGGATTCGTGGCTGATGGGGTATCACGGGTACAACGGAGTGATGGCGAACTTCCACATCGACCTCTACGCGTGGCTCTTTGAGCACTACAAAGAGGATCCGGTTCTCGCCCGCGAGGTGATGGACCACCTCACCGTGTGGGCGGTCGCCGAGGCGCGCTCGTATCCGGTGAACGCCAAATACCACCGAAACCTCACCGGGGTTCCGATGACCCTCGTCACCCGGACCAAGGATCCCTCATTGCTGAATGAGAACGGAAGGCATGAAATCGCCAGCCTGATCCGGCTTGAAGGCCAATTGAGGGCCCGTTTGGGATTGGCGCCATGAGATACGGAAACGAGCTGCGTGAAGCATTGAAGAGCGGAAGGGCGATCGGCGGACACGTCTTCTTAGGGGATCCGGCGATCAGCGAAGCGCTTGCGATCTACGGCTATGATTTCATCTGGATCGATGCCGAGCACGGAGCGTTCGACCGACCTCTCATTCTGAGCCACGTCATCGCCGCAAACGCCGGAGGAGCCGCCGCGGTGGTGCGGGTTCCCTCTTGGTCGATGGAAGCGGTTAAACCGGTTCTGGAGATGGGAATCGACGGCATCATCATTCCCCAGACCAAGGGGTATGAAGATGCAAAAGCGGCGCTGGCCGAGTGCCTCTACCCTCCTCGGGGGGTTCGAGGCTTCGGCCCGCGAAGGGCGATCCGCTACAACGACCTCGACACGGGTGAATACATCAGGAACGCGGAGGATGAGATCGTCCGGATCATCCAGATCGAGCATCACAAGGCGGTCGAGGAGATCGACCGGACTCTCACCCTCGACGGGCTTGATGCTCTCGTTCTGGGTCCGAATGACCTCGCCTCCTCGATCGGTCTGATCGGCGAGGCGCTCCACCCAAAGGTCCTTGACCTGTCACAGCATGCGATCGCTCAAGCGAAGAAAGCGGGTGTCCCCATCGGCGTCTCAATCGGCCCCAATCAGGAGGCTATCGACATGTGGAGAGGATTGGGGGTAGACTACTTCAGCTGCGGAGATGATATCTCCTTCCTCCATCAGGGGGCGAAAGCGACGATCGAAGCGATTCAAAAAGGACAACGCCGTGAATGAAGAAGGTTCTGTACTCGACATTGAGCACATTACCCTTTCAAGAACAAACCTCAGCATGCAGATCGCCGACCACCTTGAGGAGGTGATTCTCACCTCCCCGTCGAAGGTCAGCGACAAGCTCCCAAGCGAGATGAATCTCGCCAAGCAGTACAATGTCAGCCGGCCGGTTGTTCGGGAGGCGATCAAGCTGCTGCAGGAACGCGGCCTGGTCACCCTGAAAACCGGAAGCGGGGCGTACATCACCCGCCCTGAAACCTCCACGGTGATGAATGCGATCAACCGCATCATGCAGGTCGATCAGATCAGCAGCGAGGAATTGACAGAGGTCCGGGCGATTCTTGAGCTTTCGGGAATCGAGCTCGCCGTCGGGAAGATCACCGATGAGGAGCTTGAGGAGATCGATTCAATCCTCACCCAATTCGAAAACAAGACCCTCCCCTTCAAGGTCCGGGTCAGTCTGGACGAGGCGTTCCACCTCGCTCTTGCAAAAGCGACGGGAAACAATCTCTTGGCCCTTTTTATCGGAACCCTTACGTCCCTTCTTCGCGATTATATGGGCAAGGGAATCCTCATCGAAGGGGGAATCGAGGATGCGATCGCCCGCCACCGACAGATCTACCATGCCCTCCGCGCCCGGTACAAGGAAGCGGCCATTCAGGCGATGCGCGAACACTTGAAAGTCTCCTCATACAACGTCCGGGTCTTCGATGAACAGCTTCACAAGAAGAAAAAATGATCGAAAAACGCAAACGCTTCTTCCTGCATCGGCTCATTGAAGAGATGCGGTTCGTCATAGACGGTAAAGGCGAATTGTTCCGAATCATCCTTGTAGTGCTCTCTGATCCGCAAAGCGCTTCGCTCGACTTCACTGAAGGTGAAGAGCGAATCCCGTTTTCCGTGTTGAACCAGAAGGGGCTTCGGAGCGTAAGCCAATAACAGGTCCCCGAACTCTCCGAGGTGACTGAGCCGGGGAGCATAGGCGATCCAGGTATGATTCGCCGCTTTGGCGTTCACCAGATCCTTGAAGGTGGTCATGAACCCCGTCACGAAGCTCGCTTGGATCTTCGGAGAGAGCGAACTGAGCAGCACGCTCCTCAACCCTCCGAGGCTCAAGCCCCCGCAACCGAGGCGGGAACTGTCGACAAGCTCGTGTTCGGAGAGGATATCCAAAGCGACCAGATCTTCGGCGGCTGTGTATCCCGCCCACGTGTAGCCCCCACTCATCAGCACTTTCGCAATGACATGCTCCAGCCCCCGGGCAAGGGCGTTATACGCGACCCTGCTGTCAAGGCTGTCATCCAAGACAAGGTCATCGTTCCAATAGGCTCCTCCTTCGACGATCTCCAGCGGAGGGATCAACAGACCTTGAATGAGTGACTCGGGTAATTCTCTGACCTTGATCCTTCGGCTTTCAAATCCGAAGAGATCGGGAACAAAGACCGCATAGCCCCGTTTGGCCAATTCGTTGGCCCAGGCTCGTGCGCCATAGTACCGTTTTTGATGTTCAACCAAAGATCGATCGAGCTTCTCTCCGATATCCGTGATCTTGCTCTTTCCCCAGTACTTCTCCCCGGCGTGGTCATGGAGGGCAAGGATGCCGGGCAGCTTTTCCTTGGCACCCGACGGGGAGAGCAGATACCCTTCACTGCAGCCGAATCCGACGTTCCACATCAATTTTTCGATCCGAAGCGCATCGTGTTCCTTTACCCACAGGCTTGTCACGGTCGGCTTTTCAAAGGCGGGCATCAGCAATGCCGCTGCCAGTGTTTTTCGAAACTCCTCTTTCTTGATACTATCAACCTTTCGGTTGTCGAGCTGTTGACTGATATATCGACTCAACGATCCAAGCAACTCCATCAAACAACCTCCCTGCACCTTGGCTTCACCTCAACGATATCATAACCTGTTGCCAAGTGGCATGAAACCTTCTCCTTCGCCCTCGCCTTTCTTCTCTGTCTCCCCGCTTTATGCTAAGCTGGCCCCATGAAATTGCTTGATATCTTCAAAAAGCTTGTCGCCATCGATTCGCCCTCCTTCGAGGAGGATCGGGTCGCGTTGTTCGTGGAGCAGAAGCTTCTGGCGTCGGGGTTCAGCACCCGCTATGACGAAGCCGGGAATCTCTACGGGTACCTTGATGGCGAGGGAGACGCCCTCCTGCTCAACACCCACATGGATACGGTGGACTTGGCCGTCGGGGCTCGCGTGGTCGTTGAAGATGGCATCATCCGAAGCGACGGAACCACCGCCCTCGGGGCGGATGACAAGGCCGCCGTGGCGGCGGTGCTCAATGCCCTGGAACAGGTCGTCTCGGAGGGAAGAAAGCATCCGCCGCTGGTGGTGCTTTTCACCACCGCCGAAGAAACGGGTCTTGCCGGGGCGAAGCGGGTCGATCGGTCGCTGTTGGACGGTGTTGCCTTCGGATATACGTTCGATGCCTCCGGCCCGGTGGGCGGGGCGATCATCCAAGCCTCCTGGCACGACCGGCTGGATGTGGTCATCGGCGGGAAAGCCGCCCATGCCGGCTTCAAGCCGGAAGAGGGAGTCAGCGCGATCAAGATCGGTTCGGATGCGATCGCTTCGATGCGCCTCTTCCGCATCGATGAGGAGACCACGGCGAATGTAGGCTCCTTCGTCGCACCCGGGGCCACCAATGTGATCAACCCGGAAGCGACGATGAGTTTTGAAGCAAGAAGCCTGGATGAAAAAAAGATCGACAAACAGATCGCCCATATGATCGAGGTTCTGGAAAAGAAGGCCGAATCGGCGGGGGGAACGGTTCACACCCACCACCATCGCCTCTATGAAGGGTACCGGCATCAAGCCGACACTCCGGTCGTCAAGCGCTTCATTGAAGCGTGTGAAGCATTGAAGATTCCGGTGGAACTGAAGAAGACGCAAGGGGGCAGCGATGCCAATATCTTCAA
>SHOI01000147.1 GCA_004294855.1 Sphaerochaeta sp.
GGTTTCCTTGCCTGTAATAATGATGCAGGTTCCTGCATCGTCATGGCCTTTCCGGAAGAAGAAGAAACCGGCCGGCTGATGAGCAAATCAGCAAAGGTCTCCCCGCTCGCCGATCACCGCATCCGGCCAAGGCTTCGGTCCTGGACAACTCCTCGGGAAAGGCAGGTTAGGAAGGAGCGCACCATCGTGCTCCGACAAGGTCCAAAGCATCCTTGAAAAGAATCGAATATGATCGGGTTCTTCACAGCGTAACGCCATATCTGGTAAAAAATCCACGCCCCGAAGGGCGGACAACGGTAAGCATTGTATAATCTTCCGCCCAATCGTGTCTAGCCTTATTCACCACCAATACGATCAAGGGCGGCAAAGCGGCTCAGGTAGCTGGCTTTCTTTCCGGTGGCGAAGACGACGTCGATCACCTCCCGTTCCCCTTCACCCCGAAGAGCGACCACTTCCCCCTCCCCATATGCATCGCTGTACACCTTCTGGCCGACGGGAAACAGGGGGGCATCCCCCTGTTGCTCATGCCTCACCTCGAACTGTTTCGCGCCGGGGCCGAATCCTTGACGGATCATGCTCGAACCGCTGCTCCCCCATCCGGACGATTCCCTCCTCGTAAACGAGTTGTACCCCCCCAAAGAAGGAGATCCTTCAACCCGGATCAGAGCGGGATCGATATCGGCGATGAAGCGGCTTGGATGTTGGAACGTGGTGCGTCCCCAGATCTTCCGAACCCTCGAGGAGAAGAGATAGAGCTCGTTCCGAGCCCGGGTGACCGCAACGTAGAAGATTCGCCGCTCCTCCTGGATATCCTCGTCCCCTTCATTTTGACGGCCGGGAAAGAGCCCTTCCTCCAAGCCGGTGACGAACACCCGATCGAACTCCAAACCCTTGGTGTTGTGCATCGTAATGAGGGTCACCCCTTCCTTGTCTCGAGGATCGTCCGTTCCAAGGGTGGTTCGATCGAGAGTCAGCTGCTCCAGGAATGCGACAAGTCCGTCAAACGAGGACTCATACGCCGAAAGGGCGTTTACCAGCGCTTCGAGGTTGCCGGCCTTCGCTGTGGTGTTGAGGTAGTCCTGTTCCTGATAATGCTCGTAGAGACCCGACTCGCGGATCAGGAACGTCACCCCGTCCACCAGATTTCCATCGACAATGAGCTTTCGGCCTTCATCAATGAGGCGAATCGCGAGCTCGGCTCCCTGGGCGGCTTTAGGGGAAAGCATCCGGTTTTTGACCGCCAAGGCGGCAGCCCGCAGAAGATCCCCATCCGTCTGTGGAGCGAAGCCGATGATCTTGTCGACACTGCCGGGGCCGATCCCCCGAGCGGGTTTGTTGATGATTCTTCGGAAGGAGACTTCGTCCTTCGGGTTCGTCAACAGGTATAGAAGAGCCAAGGCGTCCTTCACTTCTTCCCGTTCGTAGAATTGAAGAGCTCCCACCACTTTGTAGGGAATCCCATATCGTTTAAACGTCGTTTCGAAAGGAACGCTCTGGGCGTTGGTTCGATAGAGCACCGCGCTGCCGTTGTAGTTATGGTCTTCCCGAAGAAGCGTGACGATCCTGCGAGCCTCATCCTCTTCATCGTGCACATAGAAGAGCTTGGGCTTCCGTCCACCCTTTCTGGCGCTCCAAAGGTTCTTATCGTGCCGATCGGCATTCTTGGAGATGATGCTGTTGGCCACATCCAAAATCTGAGTGGTCGAACGGTAGTTCTGCTCCAGTTTGATTGTTCTTGCTTTTGGAAACGAGGAGGCGAAGGTAAGGATGTTCTTCACTTCCGCCCCCCGGAACCGATAGATCGACTGGTCGTCATCGCCGACGACCCCGACGAAGGTCTCGGGACCGACAAGGAGCTTCAACAGAAGAAACTGGGCGGTGTTGGAGTCCTGATACTCGTCGACCATAATCATCTCGAAGCGGGAGTGGACCCACTGTCGCACATGGGGCGCATCTCGGAGCAACTCGATTGAGCGCCCGATCAGATCGGCGAAATCAAGGTTTCCCACCGCTCGGAGCTTTTCTTCATACCGTTCGTACATCTGCTTGAAGAGCAGATCGGCTTGAAAGCCCTTCATCGCGTCACCGGGGGAGAGCATCCGGTCCTTGGCGTAGCTGATTCGCTTCATGACCGGTTCAAGCTCGCGTTTTTTGTAGGAAGGATAGATTGAGGCGAGCAGTGAAAGCGAATCGGCATCATCATAAATCGTGAAATTATTCTCCAGACCGATCTCGCTTCCGAATCTCCTTAAGAGCCATGCACCGAAGGAGTGAAACGTCCGGATATTGCAATCCTTCACATCCGGGTTGTCCGGGAGCAGCGCTTCGACCCGCTCTTTCATCTCGGTTGCCGCTTTGTTGGTGAACGTAACGGCGAGAATCCTGTAGGGGGGGATCTTCAACGCCTCGATCGCATAAGCGATCTTGGTGGTGATCACCCGGGTCTTTCCGCTTCCCGCCCCGGCCAGCATCAAGAGCGGTCGGCTGTTTTCAAGCACCGCCTCCCGTTGGGGTTCGTTCAGTTGCTTCAAGTATGTTTCAATGGGAGCCATCATATCCTCCATAGAGGGGAACCGCCTCGAAGTCGATGCCGTTTACGCGGGTTATCCCGCAGCGGACCACCGTTCCCGGTATCAAATCTCGGGCCAACACGACGGTCAGGCCGTCCACCTCGGGCGCCTGGGCGTAGGTTCGGCCGATATAGAGCTCCTCGCCCTCGACATGCTCTTCGATGAGCACGTCGATCTTTCGGCCGACAAAGGTCTTCAAGCGCGCTTGGGTGATGGAGAGCTGAAGTGCTTCAAGCTCCTGTTGAAACCTACGCGCTTTGGAAGCGAGTTTCCTGTGGGCTCGTTCATTCGTCAATTCGGCGGCTTTCGTGCCCTCCTCCAGCGAATAAACGAACGAGCCGACCCAATCGAGCTGCGCCTGAATGAGGAAATCCATCACTTCCGCAAACGAATCCTCATCCTCGCCGGGATAGCCGAGCAGGATCGTCGAGCGGATCACCGCTTCGGGGAGCACCTCCCTGATCTTTTGAATCAACGCAAGGTGTGACGCCTTCGTTCCCCTTCTTCCCATCGACCGAAGAATGCTCTCCTTTGCATGCTGGAACGGGATGTCGAAGTACGGAAGGATCTTCGGATGGTTCCGAATGAACTCCAACAGCTCCATGGGAAACGTGTCGGGGTGGATATACAGCAGACGGAT
>SHOI01000034.1:0-10069 GCA_004294855.1 Sphaerochaeta sp.
GAAACCCTTCGTTAAACCTCCGCTGCGGGCGCCCGTCGTTCGAGGTTCTTCAGAATGAGGATTAAGGGAATCAGGAACTTTGAGTTTCTCTTTTTGCTCTTTCAGTATCGTCGGAAATAGATAATAGCTCACAAAACTGTGACCGGCTCAATGTGCCGGACAGTGTCTGGCATATTGGATACTTCAAATGTAGTTTCTCAGGGTTTGCAGGTTGAATCTTGAGAACCCACCACGTTGTACGGCGTGTTGACGACCATTCCGACGATCGCCGGAAGGCTGCAGCGGGACTCATGGGGTGAGTTCCATTACCGGAGCGATTGTAAGAGTTTGGAGCATTTTCTGCATGGCCGTGTTATACAAAGGAAGCAGTTGACGAGTCAATCAACCGTTTGCTCTTGCCCCGTGAGCTTCCCCGGGTATACTCTTTTTACATGGACAACCGGCCGACGATTGCGATCATGTATGATTTTGACAAGACGCTGACGACCAGGGCGATGCAGGAGTACTCCTTCATTCCCAATCTGGGGATGGAAGCCGCCGCCTTCTGGGGAAAGGCGAACGAGCTTGCCCGGAAGGAGGGGATGGACTCGATCCTCGCCTATATGAAGCTGATGCTGGATGAGGCGAAACGACACGACCAGCCGATTCGTCGGGGGGACTTCGTCTCGTTGGGGAAGACGCTGGAGTTCTACCCGGGGGTCGAAGAGTGGTTCGACCATGTCAACGGGCTTGGAAGGGAACTTGGGCTCCACATCGAGCATTTCATCATCTCAAGCGGTCTTACCGAGATCATCGAAGGTTCGGCGATCGGCAGCCGCTTTAAAAAGATCTACGCATGCGAGTACTACTACGACGTGAACGGGGTCGCCAAGTGGCCGAAGCTGGCGATCAACTATACAGCAAAGACGCAGTTTCTCTTTCGAATCAACAAAGGGATTCTTGACGTGTGGGAGGACAATGCGCTCAACGACTATACACCGCAGGAGCTGCGCCCGGTTCCCTTTGCCAACATGATCTACATCGGGGACGGACTCACCGACGTTCCGTGCATGAAGCTGGTGAAGGAATCCGGGGGCGTCTCGATCGCCGTCCACGCCAAAGGCGAGGTCGACCTCTGCCACCGCCTGATGGCCGCCGGGCGGATCAATTTCTTCATCGAAGCGGACTACACCCCGCAAGGAGGGCTGTTTGCCTTGATGAAGAAGATTCTCACCCGGATGAGCAGTGCGAACGCTCTTGAAAAAACGCACCTCTTGATGAAGAAGGAGGCGATGTCTTATGGAAACAAAGGTCATCATCATCAATAAAAACGCCCTTCAGAAGTTTGCCGAAGGATATATCGAGTGTTTCGGGCGCGCTCAGGCGATGGTCATCGCCGAAGAGCATGAACATCACCACTACGTCCTCCCCATTCTCCGCTCCCTTCAAAAAGAGGGGGTGGAGGCAACCGGCCATACGTTCAAGCGAGCCGCGTTCAACAAGATATTTCCTCTTTTGGATGATAAACCGGTGGTGCCCGTCTTTCTCGGGGATGACCGCCTCCTTTCGGTGGGGAAGCGGGTCTCTTACAAGCTCAATCGCTCCTTCGCCGCGATTCCCACGGTTCTCGATTCACCGGCGATCGCCAGCCCCTGGCGCTTCACCTGGCCGGGGGCGTTCATTCCCTCCCAGCCTCCGACGCTCCTCCTCGTCGACACCGAGCTGATCAGAAAGCCGAAGATCCTGCCTCAAGCGGTCGCCGAGGCCTTGCTGCTTCTTGCAACCCACGGGGAGGCGGTGCTGTTCGGCGAGGAGAACCTGAGGATCGATCTCCACACTCTGGCATGGAAAAGCGCCGACGAGTTCTTCGAGGCGTACCTCGACAACAGCAGGTACAGCCTCGAGCTTCTTGCGAAAGCGCTGGCTCAGGGCGGGGTGGTCGATCAGGAGCTTGAGTATGTCACGAGGCGGAACCGCAGGGTCCCCGTTTCCCTCTTGGCTCTGGGGATCTTCCATCTCGGCGAGCAGCTGTTCACGCTCAGTGAAGAGGATGCGGTCGGGCACATGAAAAAAGATCGGGAAGAACTGATCGAACGCCTCTTTCTCCCTGCCGAGCAGGAAGCGCTCCTTGCGAAGAAGCCGAAGTCCTTTAGGAGGCGCCCCTCCCTGAATCAGGTGAAACAGACCCTTGAAGCGAATATCCTCACCTTCGGGGAGATCAAGAGGAAGCTGAAGGAGGCCGGATGCATCACCTCGGTCGAGGAAGCCCGGTGTTCGCTTGGCGAACTCAAGGACGAGCTCCTCAGGACGACGCTCCGGAGCCCTCATTTGGGGATTCTCGACTATTACAATGAACTGGGTCTGCTTGAGACGGCGCTGACGATGCTGGAGGGGATGTAGGCGCTTGACACCTTCTTTCTTCTCTTTCATCGTGTAGGCATGGTTGTCACGTTTCTTCAGCACGCTTCCTTTCTCGTCGAATGCGGGGAGGTCGTCCTCCTCTTCGACTATTTCGATGGAGAGGTGACGCTTCCGGAAAACAAGGACCTCATCGTCTTCGCTTCCCACCGGCACGGCGATCATTACAACAAGAGGATCTTTGACCTCCCTGCTAGGGCGTTCGTTCTCAGCGACGATATTCCCGCCGAAGATATTCCCCATGGAATCGTCGTCCATCGGATGGGTTCCCATCAGCGGATCGAGGTTGAAGGCCTCGTCGCACGGACTCTTCAATCCACCGACGAGGGGGTCGCCTTCCTGCTTGAGGTGGAAGGAAAGGTCATCTACTTCGCCGGCGATCTGAACAACTGGTTCTGGGAGGAGGAGGGAGAAGCGTATACCTCATGGATGGAACGGGAGTATCACAAAGAGCTCGATCGGCTGCCCTCTGCGATCGACGTCGCGTTCGTTCCCGTCGATCCGCGCCTGGGGAAGCGGTATGGGTTAGGGGCTCGCGATCTGCTTGAACGGGTCTCCGTCTCCTACTTGGTCCCGATGCACATGTGGGGCGAGTTTGCGGTCGGAGCGGCTTTGAAGGAGGCGGTATCGTCATATGATGTTGAGGTCCTGACCGCCCAACGAAACGGTCAGCGATGGAGGATTGCATGAAGTTCAGATTTGCCCACAACAATTTCAACGTGATCGATCTTGGGAAATCGATCGCATTTTATCAGGAGGCGCTCGGTTTGAAGGAGCTCCGCCGCAAGGAAGCGAAGGACGGGTCGTTCATCATCGTCTTCATGGGCGACGGGGAATCGAAGCACGTCTTGGAGCTTATCTGGCTCCGGGACTGGCCGAAGGATTCCTACGATCTCGGGGACTGCGAATTCCACCTCGCCTTCACCGTCGATGACTATGAAGGGGCTCATCAAAAGCACAAGGGGATGGGGTGCATCGTCTACGAGAACGAGGCGATGGGAATCTACTTCATTACCGACCCCGACGGGTACTGGATCGAGATTGTTCCACCTCGACCTTGAGCAACCGCCCCGCTATCAGATATGCTTGCAGTATATGGCCGACGAGGCGGAGGGTGGGGGGATGGCAGGAAAAAAACAAGGTACATTCATCAGCGATCTGCAAAAAGAGTTTGCCGGATACAACGGAGGCAAGCTCGCTAAAGATATCGTGGCGGGCTTGACGGTAGCGGCTGTAGCCCTGCCGCTCGCCCTCGCCTTCGCTGTCAGCTGCGGAGCGGATGCCGCCAGCGGAATCATCACGGCGATCTTCTCCGGCCTGATCATCGGAGCCCTCGGCGGAGCGTCGTTCCAGATTTCCGGGCCTACCGGAACGATGGCGGGAGTCCTTCTGATCGTCGTGGCGAATCATGGGCATGAGGGGGTTCTTATTGTTACGTTCCTCGCCGGAATCATCCGGATCCTTGCCGGGGTCTTGAAGGTCGGAGCGCTTGTTTCCTATATCCCGATTCCCGTTGTCACCGGCTTCACCGCCGGAGTGGCGATCATCATCGCCACCGGCCAGATTAATTCCTTCTTCGGGACCGTAAGCGAAGGCGTCACGATTCTGGAACGACTCTTCTCCTATACCCGCCTCGGCTTCAACATCGATTGGCTCTCGGTGCTCTTCGGCGGGTTCGTCATCGCCTTGATGCTCCTTTGGCCCAAGAAACTCAATGAACGTCTTCCTTCCACGCTTTTGGCGCTGATCGTTACGATGATCGCCCAGATCATTCTGGACCTTCCCGTCGCCGAAGTCGGGCATATTCCCCGGAGCATCATCGGTGAACAGCGCCTCAACCTCCTCGCGCTTCCGTGGAAGAATCTGGGGGTCTACATCTCGCCGTCGATTTCAATCGCCGCGCTCGGAATGGTCGAAAGCCTTCTGTGCGGAACGTACGCCGAGAAGATGAAGGGCGAGAAGTTCCATGCGACGCGGGAGCTGTATGCGCAGGGGATCGGAAACATGATCATCCCGCTTTTCGGGGGTATTCCCGCCACCGCTGCGATCGCCCGTACGTCGGTGGCGATCCGGGCGGGCCAGCAGACCCGGCTTACCAGCATCTTCCACTCGATCGCCCTGATCGCAAGTGTGTTCTTCCTGGCTCCGTTCTTAAGCCGGGTTCCGCTTGCCGCCCTGGCGGGCGTGCTTTTGGTGACCGCATGGCGGATGAATGACTGGAAATCGATCAAGCAGATCTTCTCCAAGCGGATGAAGACCTCGATCGCCCAATTCTCCATCACCCTGGTCGCCACGGTCGTCTTCGATCTCACCACCGCGATCCTCCTTGGAATCGGTTTTTCAATCGTGATGTTCGTCATCAAGAGCAACAAGATCACGATCGAAATCGATCCGGTTACGAACCGGCTTGGCAAGAAAGCGAAACCCACCAAGGTGGTGTACGTGGACGGTGCGCTCTTCTTCGGCTCGCAAGGCAAGCTCACCGAAGCGATCGCTCCGCTGATTGAGAGCGGGGTCAAGCGGATCCTTCTCTCCCTTCGGGGGGTTCCCAATATCGATCACAGCTCGATCACCGAGCTGGCCGAGATCGTCCGGCTCGCCCGGAAGAAAGAGGTCGAGCTGCTCTTCTGCGGGGTTCAGCCGCGGGTGGAGTCGATGTTAAGGCGGCTGGACTTCTATTCCCTGCTGCCTGAAGAACGCTTCTACCCGTCGGTGGTCGTCGCCCTGGAGACGATCGCAAAAGAGGTGTAGGCTGTTTGACTAGAACTGCATAGACCATTACACTGATCTCGTCGGGGAAGCTTCCTGTCCGTTGGGCGAAGTCAACTTCTTCCCCTATTTTTATTACCCCGGAGGTCTTTATGGACTTCTTATTGGGCGGTATTCTGGCCACGACGTGGAAAGATCTGGTCATGTACTGTGTTGGGGGAATCCTCATCTATTTGGCCATCAGGAAAAAACTGGAACCCTCGCTGCTTCTGCCGATGGGCTTCGGAGCGATTCTCGTAAACCTTCCCTTCAGCGGGGCGGTGACGCAGCTTGTCGAAGGGATCGGTCCGGTGCAGGGGATCCTTGATTGGCTCTTCTCCGTCGGCATCGAGTCGGCCGAGATGATGCCGCTTCTCCTCTTCGTGGGAATCGGGGCGATGATCGACTTCGGACCGCTGTTGTCGAACCCCAAGCTGATTCTCTTCGGAGCGGCGGCGCAGTGGGGAATCTTCGCCACGATCAGCGTGGCGACGCTGATGGGCTTCTCTCTGGCGGATGCCGCCTCAATCGGCATCATCGGGGCGGCGGACGGACCGACCTCGATTCTCGTCTCGCAGGTGCTCAAGTCCGGGTATGTCGGTCCGATCGCGATCGCGGCGTATTCCTACATGGCGCTGGTTCCGATCATCCAGCCCTTCGCGATCAAGCTTGTCACCACAAAGAAAGAGCGGATGATCCGGATGAGCTACAATCCCAAGTCCGTCTCCAAGACAACGAAGATCATCTTCCCGATCGTCGTCACGATCATTGCCGGGTATGTGGCGCCCGCCTCGGTCTCTCTGGTGGGGCTGTTGATGTTCGGAAACCTGATCCGGGAATCCACCGTTCTGGACTCGCTTTCGGAGACCGCCCAGACATCCCTGGTGAACCTCATCACCCTGCTTCTGGGAATCACGATCGCATCGACGATGAAAGCGGAGCAGTTCGTCCGCCTTCAGACGCTGATGATCATGCTGCTCGGGCTGCTTGCATTCGTCTTTGATACGATCGGAGGCGTCCTGTTCGCCAAGTTCCTGAACCTGTTTACAAAGAAGAAAATCAACCCGATGCTCGGAGCGGCGGGGATCAGTGCGTTTCCGATGTCCGCCCGGGTAATCCAGCGGATGGGCCAGGAGGCGGATCCCCAGAACCACCTCCTGATGCATGCAGTCGGGGCGAACGTCGCCGGTCAGATCGCCAGCGTCGTCGCCGGCGGCGTCATTCTCGGCCTTGTGCCGGCGATGCTGTAGGAGGGTGGGATGAATTCGATATTTCAGCAATCCTTGGTCTTGATGCTCAAAGGGATGGTGGGAATCTTCACCGTGATCATTCTCATCTACGTCGTCATCGTGATTCTCAACGCGATTTCCAAAAAGGAATAAGAGAAGAAACGCGGGCATTTTCGTCTATGCACTTCCGTATCAGTTCTGCGACCGTGTTCACTTCGCCGGTCAGCACCTGCGCTTCGGTCGAAAAAGCCGTATCGCTGGTTTCTTTGAATCCTGCGATGATGAGGTTCCGCTCTTTTATGAAGCATATCCCGGCAGTATTGTTGACATCTCACAGCTTCAGTATATGCTCCAGAAGGCCAAAAGCTACGGCTACCGACACTGCGGCTTCATTCTAGACCGCGGATACTTCTGCAAGCCGAATATCCGGTACATGGATTCCTGCGGCTATGAGTTCATCATCCGTAGCCGTCTCTACACCCTTCTCAAGGATGAGACGGAACGTATGGACAAGAGGCCAAACTACATGACGGTTCCTGCCGCATTGAAAGAATTGGACAAAATCGAGATGGTGAGGCAATATGATGGAGTGTATCGACTCGATCATGCGGTAACCAAGACTCAGAAGACGATTCTGAAGGCGTTTGGGCTGGACAGTGATGATGTTCACACTACAGCAGTGTCCATCGGCGAAACGCTTGCTGCACAATCCGGAGGCAAGAAGTATGGCAAGAACTAAGACGATGGCTTCCATTGATGCAAAGATTGAAAAGGCTCAGACGACTGTTGAAAAGACGAAAGCCAGATATGATGCTACAATACCAGAACTTGAGAAGAAAAATCTTCAGGCGAAGGAGCTGATAACTGCAATCGAAAAGAGCGGAAAGCGTTGACCAGGTGTTTTCATTTTGAGTAATAACATTTCAGGAAGGTAAGGTTGTAATTCCACCTTTCACAAACAGGGATTTTCTTCGATGGCGATGGGATAACTATAATGGCATGTAAAACTTTAACCATTGTAGACATAGAAATATAATTTGGAGGTAACCGCCTATGAGCGACTATAAACCGCCTTTTCATATGACGGATAACATGACATCGCTGATTGCGGAAATCAGTGAACAGGTCGGTCGTATTACTGTTTTACAGGAAGGAACTGTCAGCCCGCATCTTCGGCGTGAAAATCGTATCCGCACGATTCACTCTTCCCTTGCGATTGAGCACAATTCCCTCTCTCTTGAGCAGGTAACGGCTATCTTGGACGGTAAGCGTGTACTTGGAAATCCCAATGAGATCAAAGAGGTGCAGAACGCTTATGAAGCCTACGAACTTATGTTGCGTCTGAATCCGGCATCTGTTGACGATTTATTGAAGGCTCATAAGCTGATGATGAACGGGCTCGTGCCGGAGAACGGAAAATTCCGCTCCGGCGGCGTAGGTGTGTTTGACGGCGAGGTGCTGATTCATATCGCTCCTCCGGCTGAGTTTGTGCCGGAGCATATAAAGAACTTGTTTTCTTGGTATCAACAGTCGGAGCTTCATCCACTTATCAAAAGTGCTGTGTTCCACTATGAATTTGAATTCATCCATCCTTTCGCAGACGGCAATGGACGTATGGGACGGATGTGGCACAGCCTTCTGCTCGGCAAGTGGAAAGAGCTATTCTTCTGGCTGCCAATCGAAAAACTTATCCAGTCGAGGCAGAAGGAATACTATGATGCCCTCGGAGCAGCTGATAGGCAAGCAGATAGTGCCGGCTTTGTGGAATTGATGCTTGAGATTATCCGAGACAGCTTAAAGGAAGTGACGGTTGTTGGTCGCTCCACCGACCAAGATAGCGACCAAGTGACCGACCAAGATAAAACACCGACTGCACGTCTTCTGTCTGTTCTTGGAGACGATACCCTTTCGGCAGCAGAACTTATGGATCGGCTCGGACTCTCCCACAGACCGACCTTCCGTAAAAACTATCTGAATCCGGCTTTGGAGCAAGAACTCATTGAACGCACAATTCCCGATAAGCCGAACAGCAGAAATCAGAGGTATAGAAGGAGAAGTTGATTCGTGCATTCATTCTCTCCTACAAATATCAATTTTTGCATCAGGTCGGTGCAAAAATGATTTGATTGATGGTCAATAGTCAATACAATCAACAGACTATGCCCGTGCAAAAAGGAGTCGGTCTAAAGCCATGCATTATATCACTATAATTGAGGATGATATCGCCTCTTGGCTCTCATCGATTTGATGGGAGCCGATGTTTTTCCGATATGGTATGATGGATTCCATGAAGATCAGCAAAGAAACAATGCAGGATGTCTTCAAGACAATCCTGCTCAGCCATGGGTTTTCCGATTCCGATGCAGCTGAGAGCGCCGCCATCTTTGTGCAGAACAGCTTGGACGGGGTGTATTCCCACGGGGTGAACCGATTTCCCCGGGTGGTCGAATACCTCAAAAAGGGGTACATCGACCCCAACGCCTCGATCGAGGTTGAAGGTTCCTTCGGATGCATTGAGCGCTGGAACGCCAACCTCGGGATGGGGAACCTGACTGCGAAGAAAGCGATGAAGCGGGCGATCGAATTGGCCGCTTTTCATGGGATGGGGTGCGTGGCGGTCCGAAACACCAACCACTGGATGCGGGGCGGAACCTATGGGTGGCAAGCCGCTGAAGCCGGCTGTATCGGCATGTGCTTCACCAACACGCTGCCGAACATGCCCGCTTGGGGAGCAAGGAATGGGCGGATTGGAAACAATCCCTTCGTTCTTGGGATCCCCCGAGAGAATGGAAAGCACATCGTCGTGGATATGGCGATGGCCCAATACTCCTATGGAAAGATTGAAGAGGCCAGGCTGGCAGACAGACAGCTTCCGTATCCGGGAGGGTATGACTCGGATGGAAACCTCACCACCGACCCCAAGGCGATCGAGGAGACGGGCAGGGTCCTGCCGATCGGGTATTGGAAGGGGAGTTCTCTGGCTCTCGTCCTCGATGCGGTCACCTCCGTCCTCTCCGGGGGAAACTCCACCCAGGCGATCGGAAAGCTCTGTGAGGACGAGATCGCGATCTCCCAGACCTTCATCGCGATCGATCCCTATCGATTGGGAACCAGAGAGGAGGCCGAAAGAATCCTTGAAGGAATCATCGACGATCTGAAACGGTCGGAACCGATTGATCCGGATATTCCCGTCTTCTATCCCGGCGAGCGGACGATCGCAACGCGCCGGATCAATACCAAGGATGGAATTCCCGTTACACCGGGTGTCTGGCAGGCGATCATGGCGTTGCGGTGATACGACCATCATGACAAGCGCCCGATCCGCTCCGCTATCAACGCCTTGTACGCTTTTTGAGCCTCTTCGGGCAGAAAGCTCTGCTCGATCGCTTCAAAGAAAGATTCCTGAAGACCGACGATTCGGGCGATGAGTCCTTCGACGGTTTTGGGGTGTATCCCATACTGCTGTGCCAGATAGACAAAATCTTCCTTTTTCAGCCTGTTCCGCTTGCCTCGCAGCGTCAGGGCGCTTTCTTCCGAATCTTCAGGGAGGATGAGATTGGTTGGTAGCAGATCATATGCGGGAGTCAATATGTATTCATCACCGTCCGGAGCATAGAGGGAGAAGTTCTTCAGGTGCATATCGCTGTTGCCCGTTACGAAGCAGAAGAGCAAGAGATGCCAGAGGGCGACCGCAT
>SHOI01000034.1:10169-18057 GCA_004294855.1 Sphaerochaeta sp.
TCGCTGTTGCCCGTTACGAAGCAGAAGAGCAAGAGATGCCAGAGGGCGACCGCATCGAGCAGGCGCCTGGAGTGGCGCCTGAGAATCTTCCCCAGCTGCTCACAGGAGGAGCGGTACTTGTCCTCGGTCAACCGCCCACCCAGCTGACAGAAATCCTCCATCGCGATCTTCGTCTCGCCGACCCGGTCGATCCGTTTCGTTAGATAGGCGAGCGTTCCGTCTTCAAGGCGGTAGAGGGCGTGTTCGACGGTGGGAATCCTCGCCAGGGATGCAAGTTGCATCGTCAGGTGCTCATATTCGGGAAGAAGCGGGTATTCCTTCACCGGGAGCTTGACGATGTAGCCGAGCGGACGGCCGATGACGGTCAGCTGCCCTTTGCCCCGGGTTTTTAAGAGATGCAAAGCAAGTTTCTTTTGAACACCCGGGACGGCATGCCCCTGCTCGATAGAAGTCGCGGCACTGTGAAGAAGTCGACTCTCATCAAGCGCCAGCGTCGGCAGGCTCGTTGTTCCAAAGAATTTCTTTACACATGCCGGATGCCATTGGAAATCGTGTTCATCACGTGAAATCGGTTTGTTGCAATACAGACAGCGGGTCATTCCATGTTCTCCAAGGTGACTGCGCCAATCGTATCTCGGCATGCGACGTTGAGAAGTCCCATCGGATCCTTTGAGTCCAGTTTCCAGTTGTCAAGCGCCACCAAGAGAAGCCAGCCCTCCGGAATGAGACCATCAAAGAATGGGAACATCGTCGTGCTGTGATACGGAGTCGAAGAGAGGGGAAGGGTCAGGCTGACGTGCTTCGCATCGGGTCTGGCGAGGTATTCGTCATCATAGGAAAAGGTGTATCCGTCATCCGTCTCTTCAAGGATTCCCGCTCGAATGTTGTGAACAAGGACGAGTACTTTGCGATATGCCACGTCAAGACTCCTTCAACTGAATTGGCACCGGAGCCATTTTGAATCCCAGCAAGGCCAACGCCTGATTGACTTTATCCAACCTGACGGTGGGCTTGCCGCCTTCAAGCTCTCTGACGAATCGGATACCGAGTCCGGATAAGAGGGCAAATTCTTCCTGAGTGAGCTTGGCTTGTTTACGATATTCGCGGACAAGAGTTGATAATTCATTCATACTTGATAGTATACCCGAACGGGATGTTTTTTCAAGGTTTCGGTTTATCTATACCCGAACGGGATGATTTGCTAAATTTTTATTTGATTATACCCGACCGGGTTGATATCACTGTCCGTAGTAGGCGTTCTTTCCGTGTTTGCGCTGGTAGTGCTTGTCCAGAAGGTGCTGGTCGATCGGATGGTCGTTCCCTTTCAAAAGGAGGGTGTGGTACGCCATCATTGCCACCTCTTCCAAGATGATCGCATGTTCGACCGCATCCTTTGCGTCCTTGCCCCAAGCGAAGGGGCCGTGGCCTTCGATGAGGATCGCCGGAATCGCCAAGGGGTTGGAACGGTCGACCGTCTCGACGATCACCTTGCCGGTGTTCAGCTCATAGTGGTCTTCAGTCTCTTCCCTGTTCAGCGGCCGGGTGCAGGGAACCGGGCCGTAGAACGTGTCGGCATGGGTGGTTCCGAAGGCGGGGATCGCTTTCCCGCTCTGGGCGAAGATCGTGGCCCACCGTGAGTGGGTGTGGACCACTGCGCCCACCTCGGGAAGATGGTCGTAGAGATAGAGGTGGGTCGGAGTATCGGAGGAGGGCTTCAAAGATCCTTTTACCTGTTCTTTGGTTTTAAGGTTAAGAAGCACGATGTCGCTCGGGCGCAGCGATTCATACGGAACGCCCGAAGGCTTGATCGCCATCACTTCCCGTTTGGAATCAACCATCGAAACGTTCCCCCAGGTGAGGGTGATGAGGCCGTTGCGCTTCAAGGCCATATTGGCTTCGTATACGATCTCCTGAAGTTCCTGATGCATTGCTCGCTCCTTTAATACCGGACCGGCTTTCCGGTGCGGCCGCTCTGGTAGATCCCTTCGATCAGCTTCACCGTCTCCCGACCGTCATATCCCGAGGAAGCGGGATCCCTGTCTTCCAGGATCGCTTGGGTGAAGTCCTCAAGCTGCAGGGTGAAGAAGTAGGTGGTCGCATCCACTTCACGAAAGAGCTTGGCATCCTCTTTTTTCCATCTTTCGAGATTACCCTGTTCTCCTTCGATAGTCCACAGGTCGTTTACCGCCGGGTCGGTGATCGTGCTCTGTCCCGCCACGAACATCGCCCCGCCGTCCGTCTGGACGCCGGCTGAGAACGCATTGGAGCCGTGGACGTGGACCTTGGCGTAGATCCCCGGCTTTTGCGAGTTGGAGACGAGGATCGAGGCGATCGCACCGCTTTTGAAGCGGACCGTCGCCACCGCGCTGTCCTCCACTTCGATGTAGGGGTGGTTGAAGTTGTCCCACTGGGCGTAGACCTCTGCGATCTCCCCAAGGTACCAATGAAGAAGATCCAGCTGGTGGGGGGCTTGGTTGATCAGGACGCCGCCGCCCTCCAGCTCCCACGATCCTCGCCACGGGTCGCTGTCGTAATACGCCTTGTCCCGCCATCCGAGCATCGTCACCTGCCCGATGACCGGAGTGCCGAGATTTCCGCTGTCGATCGCTTTGCGGATCCGCTGGCACGCCGGATACCACCGGCGCTGGCTGATCACCCCGAGCTTCTTGTGCTTCTCCTCCGCTTTCTCGATCATCAGATCGCACTGCCGGACGGTCAGGGCCATCGGTTTTTCAACCATGACGTGAAGGCCGGCATCAAGGGCTTGAAGGGTGTGCTCCATGTGAAGCGGGTGGACGGTGGTCACCACCACCGCATCGACTTTCGCCTCTTTGACCATCTGATCAAGGTCCGTATACGCTTTGATCTTCCACTTCTGTGCGAACTGTCGGGCTTTTTCCATGTTTCGCCCCCAGACGGCGACGAGCTGAGCGTCCTTCACACTCTTGAGCGCCTGAGCGTGCAGGTGAGCGACTTTTCCGTATCCGAGCAATGCATATCGGACCATGATCATCCTCCTATGGGATCAGGACCACTTTGAGCAGGTCCCCCTCTTTGTTGTAGAGGCGGTCAAACCAAAGCTTCCCTTCGCTGAGCGGAGCGGTTTTGCTGATGAGGTCCGTCACATCGAGAACCTTGTCAGCCATCATCTTCAGAACAGCCGGGTATTCGCCGTTGATCGCGCACGAGCCCTGCAGCCTGATCTGGCGGGTTACCACGCTCTGCAGCGGAAGCTCGATCTTCGGCGAGACGTTGCCCACCAGGACGACAGTCCCGCCCTTGCGGGCAAGGGAGACCGCCGTTTGGATCGGAGCGGTGGCTCCGACCGCTTCATAGACGACTTTCAACCCGAGGTCGCCGGTAAGCTTCATGATCTTCCGGGACAGGGCGGGATCGGTCGAGTCGAAGGCGTAATCCGCTCCGACCTTCAACGCTATCTCCCGTCGTTTCTCATCGATGTCGAGGGCAATGATCTTTCCGCTGGTCACTGTCCGAAGCAGCTTGATCACAAGCAGCCCGATGAGCCCCGCCCCGACGACCGCAACGTCGTCATGGAGCGACGGGGAGGCGAGGGAAAGGGCGTGGGCGGCGACTCCCGCCGGCTCGACCATCGCCGCCTCCTCGAAGGAAAGGCCTTCGGGGAGGTGGAAGAGCACCCGCTCTTCGATGATCGCATACTCGGCGAAGATTCCGTCCTGCTTGTACTCGTCGCATCCCACTCCGAGCACCCGCCGGTTGTCGCAGAGGTTGAAGAGTCCCTGCTTGCAGAAGGGGCACGCGCCGCAGAAGATCGTCGAGTCGAAGGTAACGCGGTCGCCGACCTTGAAGTTCGTGACCATCGACCCGACTTCTTCAATAACCCCCGAACCCTCATGGCCCATGATCAAAGGCGGTTGCCTTCGACCGGTGGAGCCATCGTAGCCGTGGACGTCGCTGCCGCAGATCGAGGCGGCTTTGATTCGGACCAACGTCTGGGTCGGGGAGGTGATGACCGGTTTTGGTACCTTCTGATAGCTAAGATTCTTATACTCAGTCAATACCAAAGCGTTCATGGCTTACCTCTGAATTCGGGCGCTGCCGCCTGAAGCGAACGCTTCAACCTCGTGAAGCCTCGCCATCGTGGTGTCGCCGGGGTACGTGGTGAGCAACGCACCATGCGCCCAGCCGAGGTTCAACGCCTCCTGCGGCTCGCGGCCGTCAAGCAGGCCGTAGATCAGACCGGAGGCGAATCCGTCGCCGCCGCCGACCCGGTCAAGGATGTCCAGTTGAGCCGTCGGGGCCTGATAGCCCTTTCCGTCAAGATAGAGGACCGCCGACCAGTCGTGGCGGTTGGTCGAATGGACGACCCGCATCGTCGTTCCGACCGCCTTCAGGTTCGGGAACTTCTTCTTGGCTTGTTCAGCCATACCCCAGAACGCCGTAGGATCGAGCTTGTCCGTCGAGTGGACCTCGGGCCCCTTCAGTCCGAGACCCATCTGTAGGTCCTCTTCGTTGCCGACGAGGACATCGACGTACTGGACGATCTCGCTGAACGTCTTCTGGGCCGCCTTCTGGGGTTCGTCGCTGAGCGAGGACCAGAGCTTCTGGCGGTAGTTGAGGTCGAAGGAGACGAATGCTCCCTGCGCTTTCGCCCGGCGGAAGAACTCCTTGATCAGCTCGGGGGTCGTCTTGGAGAGAGCGGCAAAGATTCCACCGCTGTGCACCCAGCGGACTCCGCCTTCAAACAGCTTGTCATAATCGAAGCTGTCGGCATCCAGGCGGGCAGCCGCTTCGTCGCACCGGTTGTAGAAGACCACCGGTGCGCGCATTCCCTGGCCCCGATCGCTGTAGACGTGGGCCATGTTGGGTCCCCGGACACCGTCGTGCTCGAAGCGCTTGTAGAACGGGTGGACGCCCATCCTGCGGACTTCCGCTTCGATCTTCAGACCGAGGGGGTAGTCGACCATCGCCGTGGCGATTGCCGTCCGCTGGCCGAACGCCCGGCTGAGGTTCGCCGCGACGTTGAACTCTCCTCCGGAGACGTGCAGGTCGAAGGACGAGGCGTATTCAAAGGGAGTCGTTCCCGGGTCGAGTCGAATAACCAGTGCACCGAGGGAAAGGAGATCACGGGCTGCTTTGTCTTTTGCGAGTAATGTTTTCATAAGTATCCTCCTAGATTGAGTAAATGGTTGAAGCGGTCGAACCACCGCGGCCGGTCCAGTTGGTGTGGAAGAACTCACCTCGCGGCTTGTCGGTCCGCTCGTAGGTGTGGGCTCCGAAGTAGTCGCGCTGCGCCTGCAAGAGGTTTGCCGGGAGCCGCTCGGTGCGGTAGCTGTCAAACCAGGAGAGTGCAGCACTCAGCGACGGGGTCGGAATTCCACTTTGGGCGGCCAGGGCGACGATTGCCCGCAGGCTTTGGTGGTTCTTCTTGAGAATCTCGGCGAAGTGGGCGTCGAGAATCAGGTTGGGAAGATCGGGGTTCTTTCGATACGCCTCGGTGATCTTGCCGAGGAAGCGGGATCGGATGATGCACCCGCCGCGCCACAGCTGGGCGATTCCGCCAAGGTCGAGGTCCCACTTGTTGGTGATGCCGGCGGTCTTGATCAGGTCGAAGCCCTGGGCGTAGGAGATGATCTTCGCGGCGAAGAGCGCCTCCTGAAGCTGGGTGATGACCTGCTTTTTGTCAAAGGCGGGAGCCTTGATCTCAAGATCGAACACCTTGCTCGCCGCCACTCGCTGCTCCTTCAACGCGGAGACGCTGCGGGCGAACACCGATTCGACGATCAGGGTCAGGGGAACGCCTTCATGGAGGGCGCTGATCCCCGTCCACTTTCCGGTTCCCTTCTGGCCGGCGGCATCGAGGATCTTGTCGACGAGGAAGGTGCCGTCATCTTCCTGATAGGCAAGGATATCCTTGGTGATCTCGATCAGATAGGAATCGAGCTCGCCCTCGTTCCACTCGGCGAAGATCTTGTGCATCTCTTTGTTGGAAAGGCCCAAGAGCCGGCGCTGGATGTCATACACCTCGCAGATCAGCTGCATGTCACCATATTCGATGCCGTTGTGAACCATCTTCACGAAGTGACCGGCTCCGCCGCTGCCGACCCAGTCGCAGCAGGGAATCCCGTCGACATGGGCGCTGATTCCTTGAAGCATCGGCTTGAGGGCGGGCCAGGCTTTCTTCGAACCGCCGGGCATGATCGAGGGGCCGAGCAGGGCGCCCTCCTCACCGCCGGAAACGCCCGTTCCGATGTAAAGCAGGCCTTTGGACTCCACATAGGCGACTCGTCTCTCGGTGTCCTCCCAGTTGGAGTTCCCTCCGTCGATGATCGTATCGCCCGCCTCGAGCAGGGGAATCAACGATTCGATCATCTGATCGACCGGATCGCCCGCCTTGATCATCAGCATGATTTTTCGGGGCGATTGTACTTTGCTCACAAGCTCTTCAACGCTGTGAGCACCGATGATTGCCTTTCCTTTGGCTCGGGAAGCCAAAAAATTGTCAACCCGTTCGGTGTTTCGGTTGTAGACCGCGACACTGAAACCTTTGGATTCCAAGTTCAGGACGAGGTTCTCGCCCATGACCGCCAATCCAATCAAGCCAATCTGTGCTTGTTTCATTGTACGTTTCTCCTTATGTTATACGCGGCGCTTCGCTATGGAGGCGCGCATTCTGTTCAATTGTTCGATCCCCCGTTCATCCAGGAGCTCCATGACGTGGATGTACAAGAGGTCAATGATCGCCAAAGCAACGATCCGGGCGGAAAAGGACTCCGAGACCGCCCCGGAAGCACCTGTTTTGACCGTCAGGATGTAATCGGCGAGCCGGGCGAGCGGGGAGCGGGGGTTGCTTGTCAGCACCACGAGCTTCACCTGATTCGCTTTGAGCTCTTCAGCGAGGGCGATCGAGTCATAGCCGCTTCCGGTATGACTGATCAACAGCGCGACATCTTCCTTCGTTCCTTGGCTGGCCATCATCAGCTGAAGGTGGAAATCCGCCGCCCACTGGCAGTTGATTCCGGTCCGAACCAGTTTGTGCAGGGCGTCTTGGGCGACGATGTTCGATCCGCCGAGCCCCATCAGATAGACGTTTCGGGCGTTCGCCATCAACGTGGCGACTCCAAGGACCAAACCCCGATCAAGGGATTTCTGAGTTTCAAGCAGGCTTGCAATCGCGCTGTTGAAGACGGCGTCAAACCCGTCCGAGGCATCGATCACTTCCCGCTCAAAGAGCTGACTCGTCACGGGGACCGTTTCCCGGGCGAGGGCGATGCGGAAGCGTTGATAGCCGCTGTACCCGAGCTTCCGGGCGAAGCGGACCATCGTCGATTCGCTGATTCCGATCCGTTCGGCAAGTTCTTCAATGGAAGGATTCACGGACTCACGGGGATGCTCGAGGATGAAATCAGCGATTTGCTTCTCTTTCGCGCTCAAATCATCGTATCGCTCCTTGATCGTGAAGAGGGCGGAGATGTCGTGAATGCCATTTGCCATAGTTTCAGTATAGTATGAAATAAAAATTCATACAATGGCAAAAATATTCATAGTTATTGATTTCTTCCTGAAAAACCGGGAAAACTCGGTCTAATTCAGAAAAATAAATTCAAAAATGGGAAAATAAACACAGATATGAAAAATACTTTCAGTTTTTCGCTGTGTATAGCTTTCTTGCCTATGCCGGAGTCGATAGGGGTTCAGGGATGGCCGTCGTAGCCATGATTATGACCTTGGCGATCATCTTGGCAATAATCTTCCATCGGATGTAGACCACCCCGGCTGACAGGACAATCTGAGGGAGCAATGAGATGTCATCCGTGGAATCGACAATCGTTGTGGCTCTTACAGTCCGAGTTCTATCGTTGTTCTATTTCGAGAAACTTAAAAAAATTGAATATCTCGAAATAGAATG
>SHOI01000148.1 GCA_004294855.1 Sphaerochaeta sp.
GTGCAGGTGGGTTCGATCGTCCAGAAGGAAGAAACCCTCTGCACGATCGAGGCGATGAAGCTGATGAACAATCTGGAGGCGGAGTTCCCCTGCGAGATCGTCGAGATCCTGGCGAAGCCGGAGAAGATCGTGGAGTTCGGCCAGCCGCTCTTTGCGGTGAAACGATTATGATCCGGCGGATCCTGGTGGCCAACCGCGGGGAGATCGCGTTAAGAATCGTCCGGGCGTGCAAAGACCTGGGGATCGAAAGCGTCATCGCCTACTCGGAAGCGGACAGAGACACCTTGGCGGTCCGACATGCCGATCGGAGCGTCTGCATCGGACCGGCTCCTTCGAGTGAAAGCTACCTGAATGTCCGCAGCATCCTTTCGGCGGCGATCCTGACCCGCTGTGACGCCCTCCATCCCGGGGTCGGCTTCTTAAGCGAGAGCGCTTCGTTTGCCAAGGCGGTGGAGGAGGCCGGCCTGATCTTCATCGGCCCGAGGCCGGAGACGATCGAGCTGCTGGGGAACAAGGTTCAGGCCAGGATCAGCGCGGAGAGGGCGGGCTTGCCCGTTACTCCCGGTTCCGATCGGCTTGATGACCTCGTTTCCGCAAAGAAGTGGGCTTCCAGGCTGGGGTACCCGGTGATTCTCAAAGCCTCCGCCGGAGGAGGCGGACGGGGGATGCGGATCATTCATAAAGAAACGGAGCTTGAAAGCAATTTCCTGCTCGCCAAAAAGGAAGCCCTCCTTTTTTTCGGCGATGATTCGATGTATATGGAGAAGTTTCTTCAAAACCCCCGGCATGTGGAGGTCCAGCTGCTCGGGGACGGGAACGGGAACGTGCTCCATCTCGGAGAGCGGGATTGTTCCGTCCAGCGGAACCACCAGAAGCTGGTGGAGGAAACGCCCTCGCCGATCCTTGACAACACCGTGAGGGAAGCGATGACGGGGGCGAGTGCAACGCTCTTTCAGAACCTCGCCTATCGGGGAGCCGGCACGGTGGAGTTCCTCATCGAGGGGGGAGCGTATTACTTCATGGAGGTGAACGCCCGTCTCCAGGTCGAGCACCCGATCAGCGAAGCGGTCAGCGGCGTGGATCTGGTTGTCGAGCAGATCCGGATCGCCTCGAAGAAGGGAATCTCCAGAAAGCAGGATCAGATTGTGTTACGTGGCTATAGTCTGGAGTGTCGAATCAACGGCCTCGGAGCGGGAAGGATCGCCCGCTTCGACCTGCCCTCCGGTCCGCACGTCCGTACCGATACCTTCCTTGCTTCCGGCATGACGCTGTCCCCCTACTACGATTCCCTGCTGGCCAAGATCATCGTTCATGCACCCTCCCGGCAGGAGGGGATCGACCGGATGCTGAGGACGCTGGACGAGGTGGTGATCGAAGGAATCTCCACCAATGTCGAGGAACAGCGGATGATCATCGGAAGTCCTTCTTTCAGAAGCGGCCGGTTCGGGACCGATCTCTATGAAACCCTCTGCGGCAAGGAGATGCGCCATGGTTGAGCAGTGCCCCTCCTGTCACGGTGAAGCGACCCTCGATTCGTTGAAGGTGTGTCCGCTTTGCGGCCACTATTTCCCTCTTACGATCGCCGAGCGGATCGCCCTGGTGGCGGATGAGGGTTCATTTGTCGAAATGGCGGAAGAGCTCAGAAGCGGCAACCCGATCCACTTGGAGGGGTATGAGGAAAAGCTGAGGGAGAATCAGAAGAAATCCTCCCTGGCCGATGCCGCCATGATCGGGCGGTGCACGATCGACGGGAGGAGGGCGATCCTCGGCATCATGAGCTTTGCGTTCATGGGCGGTTCGATGGGCTCGGTCGTCGGCGAGAAGATCACCCAGGCGATCCTGGAGGGGGCGCTGAGCGGCGATCCGGTGGTTCTTTTCACCGCAAGCGGCGGAGCTCGGATGCAGGAGGGAATCTTCAGCCTGATGCAGATGGCGAAGACCGCCAGCGCGGCGGCGCTGCTGGAGGAGACCCATACTCCGTTGTTTCTGGTGTTGACCAACCCCACCACCGGAGGGGTGACCGCTTCCTTTGCGATGCTCGGGGACGTGATTCTGGCCGAACCGGGGGCGATCATCGGCTTTGCCGGTCCCCGGGTGATCGAGGGGACGATCGGAGAGCGCCTCCCGAAGGGGTTCCAGCGCTCGGAGTTCCAGCTGGAGAAAGGGTTCGTCGATGCGATCGTCGAACGGGCCGAGCTGAAGAAGACCCTTCGCTTTCTGATCGACACCCACAGGAGGGGGAGGTGAGATGGACAGGCTGCAGGACACCGTTGGGGCGATGGAGAAGATCATCGATTCCGACAGGGAGGCGAAACACCCGTCGGCGTGGGAGTACGTCCTGCGTTCCCGAAAAGCCGGCCGGCCCGGGGCGAAGACGTTCATCGATCTGATCTGCGATTCCTTCATGGAGCTCCATGGCGACCGGGTCTACGGGGACGACCCTGCGATGATCGGAGGGATCGGGATCGTCGATGGGCGGGCGGTCACCTTCATCGGCAACCGCAAAGGGGCCAACCTGAAGGAGAACGTGCTGTGCAACTACGGGATGAGCAATCCTGAAGGGTACCGCAAGGCCCTCCGGCTGGCGAAGCAGGCGGAAAAATTCTCCCGGCCCATCGTGTGCTTCATCGACACCCCGGGCGCCTATCCCGGAGTCGGGGCGGAGGAACGGGGGATCGGGGAAGCGATCGCCCGGAACCTGAAGGTGTTCTCGACGCTGAAAGTCCCGATCCTCGTCTTCATCATCGGCGAGGGCGGCAGCGGCGGAGCGCTGGGGATCGGGGTCGGGGACAAGCTCTACATGCTGGAATCGGCGGTGTACTCGGTGATCACCCCCGAGGGGTTCGCTTCGATCCTGCTCCGCGACCCCTCAAGGGCAGAGGAGGCGGCGGAGGCGATGAAGATGACCAGCCGGCACCTCAAGGAGTTCAACGTGATCCACGACATCATCGAAGAGGGAAGCGCGGAAGAGACCGCTCTTCGGATCAGGAAGATCATCATCCGTGATCTGGATGTGCTCTGCACCAAGCCGGTAAGCCACCTCGTCCGCTACCGGATTCGAAAGATCCGGGGGATCGGGGAGGTCGCCAACCTCAAGGCGTGGTGGCGGCCCCTTCTGGAGGTCTTCGCCAAGACGGAAACCCTTCGTTAAACCTCCGCTGCGGGCGCCCGTCGTTCGAGGTTCTTCAGAA
>SHOI01000035.1 GCA_004294855.1 Sphaerochaeta sp.
ACCATGTTTTTCCTGAACTTTGTTGACACCCCCATGGGCATCATTTATGATGTTAATGAAATTCCGTATCAGTAGCATATCAATCTATGAAAGAAAGAAGACAGACAATACAGAAGGGCTTGGTGTGGGATGCGCTCAATGAACATATGAACCATCCAAGCGCCGAACAGATCTACGAATCGATTATTCAGAAGCATCCGACAATCAGCAGGGCTACCGTATATCGAAACCTCAACTCCCTCGTGGAAGATGGAATAATTCGGCGGGTGCAGGTTCCGGGAGGACCGGATCGGTATGATCGGATTCTTGAGCAGCACTTCCATATCCAATGTGTTGTGTGCAAAAGCATCCATGATCTTGAGATGACGAAGGATTTATCCATTGGACTTGAGGATCTCGATTTGAAGGGGTATCAGTTGGAGTCCTACCAAGTAGTGTTTAACGGGGTTTGCCCCGAGTGTCAAAAGGAAAATCTGTCGTAAGGCAGGACAAGGAGTGTCACATGGATTTAAAGGGAACAAAGACCGAGAAGAACCTGTGGGAAGCATTCGCAGGGGAGTCGATGGCTCGAAGCAAGTATACCTATTACGCCTCGCGGGCTAAAAAAGATGGGTATGTACAAATCGGCAAACTGTTCGAAGAAACCGCATTCAACGAACAGGAGCACGCCAAAGTCTGGTTCAAACTTCTGCAGGAAGGCGGCGAGATTCAGGGAACCGCCCAGAACCTCAAAGATGCTGCAGCCGGCGAGCACTACGAGTGGACGGAGATGTATGTAAACTTTGCCAAGGATGCTCGGGAAGAAGGCTTCACCAAGATCGCTTCATTGATGGACATGGTCGCCAAGATCGAGAAGCACCATGAAGCCCGTTACCTTAACTTGCTGAAGAACATCGAAGAAGAAGCTGTCTTTGCCCGTGAAGAGGAGCAGGCTTGGATCTGCTCGAACTGTGGACACATCGCATTTGGCAAGAAGGCTCCCGCCCTTTGTCCCGTTTGCGCCCACCCTCAGGCATACTTCGAAATCGAGGCGAAGAACTATTAATTTTTTGGATCGAGAGAAGGAAGGCAGGTCTTCGGATCTGCCTCTTTTAGTCACAGAGGCCAAGATATCTCATCGGATTGACTGAAACGAAGCGATCGATCTCTTCATCGCTGAAGGGAGACTCTTCAAAGATCCGATAGTACGAGGTATATGATTCGACCTTTATCAGATGTACCGAGAAATCGGTGCCGAACAACGTCCGGGAAAGAACGGTTTCCCGCTCTTCGTCCCGTTCGAGGTTGTTGATGTAGTTTGAAAGCTGAACGTAGAAGGCCGGATCGCAACCGCTGAATGAAACATCACCATAGATGTTCGGGTAGAGATGCATCATTTCCGTCAATTCATAGAACCAGAGGGAGTCCGGAGTCCTCGTCGCCAAACTGCTGATCACCGCAAGCGGACCCTTCTGTAGCTGGTTGTACTGCCATCCATAGTGGGCGAAGTCGATCGTCAGGGTGGGATAGCGCTCAAGGGCCGGCTTGTAGGCAAACGGAGCCGTATATTTCCATGCTTCCTTGGCACTGATTCCCCGAAAGCCCTGGTCGTCACAGTGGGTTACGATCGGGATCTTGTGTTTCGAGCAGAACTCATAGATCAATTCAACTTTATCCCGTTCTGTTGGATCATCCGGCCAAGGGTTGTACCCCAAAGGAGGGTAGAGTTTGATGCCCCAAAACCGTCTTTGGTCTTCAGGTCGTTTTTCGATGACGATAAAGCGCTCCAACAGCTCCCTGATGAAGCCGATGTCATGAACCGGCGGATTGATTCCCAAGAAGGGAAAGAACTCGAAGAGGCCGTTGGGGCGTGCTTCCTGATAGGCTTTGATTCCTTCGACCGTATCGGCGATGTAATCGATGATTCGTACGCTTTTTTCGGTTGGATAATAGAGGGAGTCTTTACCGATCTCGCTCGTCGAAAAATCCATCAACAGCGGACAAAGGCCTATTTTGTCATAGACAAGGCTCCGGATGTGGAGCTTGCCGTCGCTGATATAGGGTTTCTCCGGACGTGGGGCTTTTTCCTCCCGGCTTTCAAAGGCGCCTTTAAGATCATCTTCCATCATGATGAACGTCGCACCGATCGGTTGCTCGAACGTGGTGAGGGTGTTGGTAATCCGGTTAAGCAGCGATGAACCTTTGGAGCGCTTGCCCCCGCCGACGATGTAGGAAGGTGAAAGCGCACCGCTGGTGATGAGATCGGGGATACCCGATTCAAGGGAGGCGAAGAAAGAGAGGAGGTTGGGATGCTCCAATGTCATCACATGGAGGTGAGGATCAAAGAAATACTTCATCTTCCTCCTTCTTCCGGGTCAGATCCCCATCTTCTTCTTCATTCGGGCCCATGTATCGCGCAAGGTAACCGTGCGGTTGTAGATCGGCTTCTCGGGTGTCGAATCCTTGGAATCGACGCAGAAGTAGCCGTTTCGAATGAATTGGAGATAGTCGCCTGCTTTGGCTTTAAGAACCTCCGGTTCAGCTTTTGCATCCTCGACCACGACCAGCGATTCCGGGTTCAGATCGTCCAGAAAGTTTCCCGTTTCCTTCCCGGGTTCTTCGGCAAGGAAGAGCTTGTCATACAGCCGAACCTCGATTGATACTCCTTCGGCGGCGCTGACCCAGTGACTGGTTCCCCGGACTCTTCGGCCATCGGCGGTCTGCCCGCCGCGGGATTCGGGATCATAGGTGCAGTGAACTTCAAGGACATTTCCATCATCGTCCTTTATGACGGAGTGGGCGGTGATGTAGTACGCATAGATCAGCCGAATCTCAGTGCCGATCGAGAGGCGGTGATACCCTTTGGGGGGCTTTTCCATGAAATCTTCCCGTTCGATGAACACTTCGCGGCTAAAGGGAACGAGGCGGGTTCCACCTTCCGGATCCTCAGGATTGTTGAGCGCTTCCACATATTCGACCTTCCCTTCAGGGAAATTGTCGATGACGACCTTGATTGGATCGAGGACCACCATCAGCCGTTTCGCCCGTTTGTTCAAGTCTTCGCGGACGCAGAACTCCAACAGGGAGTGTTCCACGATTCCTTCAACCTTCGCCACTCCGATTCTGCCTACAAAATCAAGCATCGCTTCCGGCGAGTAGCCTCGGCGGCGAATACCGCTGATCGTCGGCATCCGGGGATCGTCCCAGCCATCGACGACGCCCATCTGCACCAGACTCAGCAGGCGGCGCTTGCTCATCAGGGTATAGTCGATGTTCAAGCGGGCGAACTCGTACTGCCGGGGGGTATGATCGATGAGGTCGATCGATGTCGCCCAGTCATATGCCGGGCGATGGTCTTCAAACTCGAGGGTGCAGATCGAGTGGGTGATCCCTTCGATCGCGTCGCTGATCGGGTGGGTGTAATCGTACATCGGGTAGATGCACCAGTCATCACCGGTTCGCGGGTGGGTGGCGAACTTGATCCGATAGAGGACCGGATCGCGAAGGTTCATGTTCGGACTGGCCATGTCGATCTTCGCCCGCAGCACATAGGAGCCTTCGGGGTGCTTGCCTGCTTTCATCTCTTTGAAAAGCCGAAGGTTTTCTTCGATCGGGCGATCGCGATAGGGGCTGTTTTTTCCCGGTTCGGTCAGGGTGCCGCGATACTCCCGCATTTGGTCGGGGTCAAGCTCACAGACGAACGCCTGACCGGTTTCGATCAGATGGAGGGCGATCTCATACAGCTGCCGGTAGTAGTCGCTGGCATGATACTCGTGTTCACCCCAGTCAAACCCGAGCCAGCGGATATCCCGCATGATCGCTTCGGTATACTCCATCTCCTCTTTCTCGGGGTTGGTGTCGTCCAGGCGAAGGTGGCAGCGTCCGCCATATTTTTCAGCCAGACCGAAGTTCAGGGCGATTGATTTGATGTGGCCGATGTGCAGATACCCGTTCGGCTCGGGGGGAAATCGGGTGACGATTTCATTATGTGGAACCCGGCCGTTGGCCAAGTCATCTTCAATGATCCGCTCCAGAAAGTTCTGGGGCTCAGACCTCATTTCGCGATCGCTCATGCTCATTCCTTATGGTGCGTGATATATACTTCGCCTATAGTAGCATAGACGGTGTTTTTGGGCGAGAGTCTCTATTCCGATGCGGTGAACCGAAGATCTTCACCCGTCGCCTGGTATGCTTCTCCGTCGGAGACGAAGAACGGACCGAAGCTGATCGAAGCGGATGTCCCCGGAAGTTCAAACACACCGACCCACGCAACAGGATCATCCTCTTCGCGTTGGAACCCGATCATCGTCCGTTTTCGATCCCACTGCATCCGCCACTTCAGCGTATCCTTATCACTTGAAAAGGGATAGATTACTTTTGAAGGGTAGCCTCGAATCATGCTGAATGTCCGGATCGAGTCCGCATTCACTCCGACGGAGGCGAAGACCGTATCGATATGGTAGGCACACAGTCCCACATAGCCGCCGGGGGGAATGGAAAGCCTCATCTCAAAGGTAAACGGCTCACCGCTGACTGCACACAGCATCGGAGCATTGGGCAGTTCGGCGACAGGGTGCGTGGTGAGGACAAGGGAACGCCAATCGCGAAAAACGCGGGCGGGAGGTACAAGGAAGGTGAACTCTTTGAGTTGAATCCGTTTCATGGTCATCAGTATACTCACGGAACGATAATCTTTCCATAACCTCTTTATTGCTCTCCTTCGGTGGTATATGCTTGAACCAAAGGAGTCAATTCATGATAGCTGTTATTGGAGAAGCGTTGATTGATTTTATCGGGCACGGAACGGGAAGTCGAACCGTACCGTTTGAATCCCATATCGGCGGATGCGGGATCAATACCGCTGTCGCCGCCGCTAAAGCAGGATCCGCCGTCGGTTTTTTCTGCAAGATCTCCTCCGATCTGTTCGGGAAGCGCCACCTTGAGCACCTCGTTGGAAACAAGGTGATGTTTGATCCAACCCTGTGCAACGCAAAGGAACCCTCCTTGTTGGCGTTCGCCTCGCTCGATGCGGTGGGCAAGGCGAGCTACGCGTTCTACTGGAAAAACAGCGCTCCGGTATCGATGAGCGTCGAGGAGCTCCTTAAAACGATGAGCGACCATACCGATCTCAGGGTCGTCCATATCGGCTCGCTCGCATTGACCCTCGAGCCGATCGGGGAGGTGATCCTTGAAGCTCTGGAGCGCTATGAACCGAAGCCGATCATCTTCCTCGATCCCAATGTGCGCCCATCGGTGATTGACGATTGGAATCAATACCGCACCCACATCGAAAAAGCGATCGACCTCGCTTCGTTCGTCAAACTCAGCGATGAGGACCTGCAGCTGATCCATCCGGAAACGGAAGTGCATGCCAAGGCCGCCGAGCTTGCCCGAACAAAGAAGAAGCACATCATTCTCACCTTGGGTCGGGAAGGAGCGGTCTGGTACGGTCCTGAAGGCAAAGAGGTTTTCCACCCGATCATCGATCTCCCCCTTGCCGATACCGTGGGAGCGGGCGATACCTTCAGCGGAACGATTCTCTCCTTCCTTCATGACCGCGGCTACTTCGGGAAGGAGGGCGAGCCGCCGCAACTTCTCGAAATTCCGATCAAGGTTCGTCAAGAGGCGCTCAAATGGGCTTCCGCCGCCTCCGCCATCAATTGCAGTCGCCCGGGGTGTGATCCTCCATCCAAGAAAGAGCTTCTTGCGCTCCTTGAAACCCTCTAGGTATTGGAAGTAGACTGTTTTTATGCCTAAGGACCAGAGAAAGATGAAGACCCTGCTTCGTTTGATTCGCTTCGGAATCATTCTGAGTCTCTCATTGTTCATCGCTCTCGCCCTGTATTCATGGACGAAATCAATCGGTGCCGATAAACAGCGGAAAGAGCTTGCCGTACTATTGAAGCAAACGGTGGAACAAGAAGGTGTTGAAGCAATTCTCTCGCTCAGCGGAGTGGCGGTTGAGAATATCTTCCACGGTGAAGAAGGCCTCATCCTCTTTGAAGGGAGCGATACTCCCTGGCGCTACAGCGCGGACGAGCTGCAAACGATCTCCGTTTACGAAAAGGTGAATAAAAGCGTTGTGAACATCACCACGAACACGAACCGTTCAGCAAGTGATTTTCTTGACGTATTGCCCGGTCACGGAACGGGAAGCGGCATCGTTCTTTCCAGTGACGGGTATATCCTTACCAACGCCCACGTCGTGGAAGGCGCCGAGACGATTATGGTGGGCCTCTACAACAACCAAACGTACCAGGCGACGCTGGTAGGGGTGGACAGCGAGGATGACCTCGCTGTGGTCAAAATCGGTGTGGGAAAGGATCTCATGCTCTACCCGATCGCGCTGGGAACATCTTCCGAGTTGCGGGTGGGGCAGAAGGTGATCGCAATCGGAAATCCCTTCGGGTATGACCGGACGATGACCATCGGGGTGGTCAGCGGTCTCAACCGCCCTGTGCGGACCGGCGAAGGCCGGGTTGTGATGAACGCGATTCAAACGGATGCCTCGATCAACCCGGGCAACAGCGGAGGACCGCTTCTGAACTCCCGGGGAGAGGTGATTGGAATCAACAGTTCGATCTTCTCGACCTCGGGAAGCAGCCAGGGGATCAACTTCGCCATTCCGATCGACACCGCCGTCGAGGTGGTCGGGGAGTTGATTCGGACCGGCAAGGTCAGTAGGGGGTGGATCGACGCCTCGATGCTGCAGCTTACCCCCCGCCTGGTGGAGTATGCGAAACTCCCGATCAGCCAGGGCGTCCTGATCAGCCAGCTCGCCCCCGGCGGAAACGCTGAAAAGGCGGGGCTGAAAGGAGGAACCCGGCAGGTTCAATACGGGTCAAGCATCTTCTACCTCGGAGGGGACATCATCGTTGCGATCGATAACGAGAAGGTCGAAGACCTCAACGGTCTCTACCTCGCACTGCTTCCCAAGAAAAGCGGGGAGAAGGTCGCCGTGACGGTGAACAGGAGCGGCGAGGTAAAAAAGATCGACGTTGTCCTCATTGAGCGAACGATGAGCCATATCAGGGCGTTGGTGCGATAAGATGGATGACCGACAGGTTGTAGACGGTTCTTGGGGCGGCGAGACGATCACCAACGTTCACGGCGAGGTCTCCTATCAGGAGCGAAGGTTTCAGGTCATAAGCGAGTTCGAGCCCGCCGGGGACCAGGGACAGGCGATCGATAAACTGAGTGAGGGAGTTCTGGAGGGGCAGCGGTACCAGACCCTCAAGGGTGTGACGGGAAGCGGAAAAACCTACACGATGGCCAAGATCATCGAACGTGTTCAACGCCCGACGCTGGTATTGTCCCACAACAAGACCCTCGCTGCCCAGCTGTATCGGGAGTTCAAGTCGTTCTTTCCCGACAATGCGGTGGAGTACTTCGTTTCGACCTACGATTACTACCAGCCGGAAGCGTACGTTCCGGGCAAAGACCTGTATATTGAAAAGGATGCCGATATCAACGCCGAGATCGAACGCCTGAGGCTTTCCGCATCGTTTTCCCTGATGGAACGGCGGGATGTCATCGTCGTTGCCACCGTCAGCTGCATTTTCGGCCTGGTAAACCCCGTTTCCATTCGGGACATGGTTTATACGTTCAAAAGAGGCGAGCGGTTCAATCATAAGGAGATTCTTAATCAACTTGTTCGGATGCAGTATGAACGCAACGACGCAATCCTCAAGCGGGGATCGTTCCGGGTCCGCGGCGATGTGATTGAGATCTGTCCCTCCTACTTGGAAAATGCGGTCCGCATCTCCGTCGATTGGGATGAAATCGCCGAGATTCTGTGGTTCGACCCGATCAGCGGTGAAAAGCAGGGGAGCGTGGAGACGTTCTCCCTCTATCCGGCAAAGCAGTTCGTGATGCCCCCCGAACAGGTGAAGGCGGCGATCGAGCGGATTCGATTGGAGATGGAGGAGCAGGTCGAGTATTTTGGATCATTGGGCAAGCCCTTGGAAGCGGAACGAATCCGCACCCGCGTCGAGTATGATCTGGAGATGCTCAGCGAAATCGGATACTGCTCGGGAATCGAGAACTACTCACGCCAGCTCTCCAACCGCAAGGCCGGGGAGCGCCCGGCGGTGCTGCTCGACTACTTCCCCCCGGACTTCCTCACCTTCATCGATGAATCGCACGTAACCCTCCCGCAGGTCGGGGCGATGTATGAAGGCGACCGCTCCCGAAAGCTGAATCTGGTGACCTATGGGTTCCGCCTTCCTTCCGCCCTTGACAACCGGCCGTTGAAAGCGGAGGAGTTCGAGCAGGTGATCGGACAGAGGGTCTTCGTCTCGGCGACCCCCGGGAAGATCGAGCTGGAAAAAGCGACCAACGTGGTGGAGCAGTTGATCAGACCCACCGGTCTGCTCGACCCCAAGGTCGAGGTTCGCCCAACCGAGGGTCAGATGGAGGATCTCTACGGAGAAATCCGGGCAACCGTGGAAAAGAACCAGCGGGTCCTGATCACCACGTTGACGAAGAAGATGAGCGAAGACCTGACCGATTATCTCAGCGGTCTTTCCTTGAAGGTCCGCTATCTTCACTCCGAGATCGAGACGATCGAACGGGTCGAGCTCCTCAGGGATCTTAGGCTCGGCGTCTTCGATGTCTTGGTCGGCATCAATCTCCTCAGAGAAGGGTTGGATCTTCCCGAGGTTTCCCTGATAGCGATTCTCGATGCCGACAAGATCGGATTCCTGCGCTCGGCCACCAGCCTGGTTCAGACGATCGGGAGGGCGGCGCGAAACGCCGACGGACGGGTCATCATGTACGCCGACCGCCACAGCGATGCGATGGTCGAGGCGATCAGGGAAACCGAGCGCCGCCGGGAAGCGCAGCTGGCCTACAACGCGGAACATGAAATCACCCCGAAGACGATCATCAAGGCGATCAGCGACATCATCGAGCGCGAGAAGGAAACGACCCAAGCGATTCAAAGCCGGGAGATCGAGATTCTCAAGGGAGGGTACAACCTTCTGCTCGCCTCGGGACGCAAGAAATATGTCAAAGCGCTTGAAACAGAGATGTTCGAAGCGGCAAAGGATCTGGAGTTCGAACGGGCGGCGCTTCTTCGGGATGAGATTCAGCGGATCGAACGGGGAGAGATCGAATAGCGGAGAACGAGGTCGAGAGCCCCGCCGCTTATGATCGGATGCTGATAGAGGTGCTTGTTCGACCCTTCGGTGGGAAACCCCTGGTGTTCATGGATATGGTGATAGACCTGATCGAGGGTGACCTGCTTACTTGTTGTGTCCAGTGCCTCCAACAACGCTTTGGTGAAGTAGCCGTGAATCGGAGAACCGAATCTCGGCTCCTTGCTGGTGTTGTCCGCCGTGGTCGCCGCCAGGACGAAGAGGCGGGGATTCCGTTCGATGATTTGGCGATACCCATTCCAGAGATCTTCGAACCGGTTCTTCGAATCGATCGTCGAGACGTCGCCGCTTTCGGGAATGAAGGAGCCGGCGTAGCAGGAGTCGAGGATCAGGAGGATCGTCGCTTCAGAGCGATCGAATAAAGAGATCAGTTCATCCACCCCGAGCAAAGCGGCGTCCAGGTCACCGCCTAAGAGCAGTCCGTCGCTTCGATCCGGGGCAAGAACGAGCGAACCGTCTTCGATAGCATGCCCGCTGTAGGTGATGATCAAGAGGTCGTTCTTCTTCATGCCCCCCAGTGTCCGAATGATCGTTTCGATGACGAGGTCTTTGGTAGGAAGATCCTCTTCATCAAGGGTATAGGCGCCTTTCTCATCCCCTTGCTGGAGCAGAAGGGTGGATTCAAACGGTTCGGCAGAGAAGAAGGAGTGGAAGCTCTTTTTCAAGGCGACCGCATCGTTTATCGGGCCTTCGAGGACCAGAAGATCCGTTCCCCGGTAGCTGATGCCGATTCCGATGTGATGGATGTTCCGAGCGGATTCAAAGGGAGTCAGCTCGCATGAAGCGAGCACGATCATCGAGAGAAAGAGCCACAGAAACGGTTTCATACCCCCTATGGGGCAAAAGAGGCGGTTTCGCATCAAAGCCTGAACAGGATGAAATCCATCGCCCCGCCGTTGGTCATCGGATGCTGGTACATCGACGCCGGTCGATAGATCGTGGTCCGAAGAGGAAGCTTTTGGTGTTGTTTGATATACCGGTAGAGCGAATCGACGCTGATCACACCATTGTGCTTTGCAGGTATCTCAGTGCCCATGAGAAATCCGTCGTCTTCATCATGAGAGCCGCCCAGCGCCTCCAGAAGCGCAAGGGTGAAGACGCCATGGATATGGTCGTCTCCCATCTCATAGGAGTCGGTATGCGCCGTCGCGGTGAACAACGTGACCGGGGGAATCGCATAGGGCTCATCGCTGAAATAGGTATCGAACCAATCGGAAAGCGAGGGGGAACGAACCAGACTGACCGAGGATTCGGAAGCCGGCACGCTCATTCCACTTTCACAGGAATCGAGGATTACCAGTTTGCGGCCTTTGATGGGCTGCAATTCCTTGAGAAGCTTTTCGGTAACCTTCAGTTCAATGTCATAGTCGTCATTGGATTCGGGGGCCATGAAGAGCACGTCTTCCCCGCCGTGACCATGGTAGGTGAGGATCAGTAGGTCCTCTTCTTTAATTGTATCGGTCAATGCGCCCAACAATAAGGCGAGATTCGCTTTCGACGCGTATGAACGGATTGGTGTTCCTCCGACCGTAATCATTTCATACGTGGATTGATCCTTAGTATCTCCTTCCTGATACATGAGATACGAGTCCATCTCAAGCTTTGCCAGACCTGCAATATGGCCGAACGCCGTTTTCATCTCACGGGCATCGTTGAGGGTGCCCTTCAGGGGCAGCAAGCGGCCGTATTCATCAGCGGGATTCGTGAACGTCGTATTCCTGTAATCCAATCCGATGAACACGCCATAGACCTTTCCCTGAGGCGGCTGATCCTGAACCAGCTCGCAGGAGACAAGCAGCAGGATGGAAAGAAGGAGGAAGATGAGCATTCTTCTCATAGCAAGCCTCCTCCGTAGGGATCGAACGACCACCTCAGTCCGAGGCCGATCGACAGGGCGGTGATCTCCTTCCTCAGGTCGATCATGATCGGAAGGATCGCCGACAACTCCGTATTCGTTGTTTCAAGAATCGTGTACTGAAGACCCGCCTCCGCCCAGAAGGAGAGGAACGCCCATTCGATCGCCGTATAGCGGTTGACCGCTATTCCTCCGCTGCCAAAGAGTGCGAAGCGGTCAGTGAGACTGTAGGAGAAGCGGGCACCGAGCCCGAGGGAGGTGAACCCTCGGGCGCGATAGGATCCCCAAGGGAGGGAGGGGGTGACGAACGCCCCTTTCAATGATGCGTTGACCGACCAGGTATCCGCCTCATAGCCGAACGGTTCGAAGATGAAGGTGTTGCTCATCGAGGTGCGGAAGGGCAGTTCATCCTCGAAATGGGGAATCGAAAGATACGCGCTTGGAACGTAGGAGATCGTCGTGACGAAGTTCCCGCCGGCGATCGGGAGGGCGAATAGCAGAAGGAGGGAAAGAACCAACGGCCTCTTCATGGAAGTAGTATACCCTTTTCCCTTTGAATGGCCATGCCCCTCTTGGGGGATATGAAGAATCTACTCTTCAAAGTATGAAAGATCGGTGATGTCGACATGCAGGGAAACGATCTCCTTTTTGGGTTTTCGCTCGCTGTGGCAGAGCAGCTCATGCTCATTCCAGAGACAACTGTTCCGCCAGTGGGTCCCTTGGAATTCACTCCGAATCACGCGGACCTCGTCGAAGGCGAGAAAGGGCAGGTACTGGAGGCGAACCTCTCCCGGATTCTCCACAATATGGCTTGCATGGGGTCGAAAGAAGAGGGAAGTGTTCTTCGGATCCCGGTGCTTGGCCGGGATCTCAAGGTGGTAGGGGTTCCTCAGCGTCCGGGCGAACGCACTGGCGGGAAGGATCGTTCCTTCCCCGGTGAACGTGGCGACAAACTTCGTCCTGGGGGTTCGATAGATCTCCTCGGGGGTCCCCTGCTGGATGATTCGCCCCTGATCCATCACGATCACCTGATCGGCGATCGCAAGCGCTTCATCCTGGTCGTGTGTGACGTAGATCGTGGTAATGCCCGTCTCATCGTGGATCCGGCGGATTTCTTCCCTCAAGCGGGTTCGCAGCTTTGCATCAAGGGCGGAAAGCGGTTCATCGAGAAGCAGTATTTTCGGTTCCGAGGCCAACGCCCGTGCCAAGGCGACGCGCTGACGTTCGCCGCCGCTCAAGCGGGTGCTTTTCCGTTTCTCATATCCCTGAAGATTCACCAGCTCTAGGAGTTCCTTGACCGCCTGAACTCGTTGCTGCTTCTTCAGCTTCAGGTTTTTCAGGGGATAGGCGATGTTTTGTTCCACATTCATATGGGGGAAAAGGGAGTAATCCTGAAAGACCATCGCGATCTTTCGCTTGTGCACCTCTTTTTGGCTGATATCCTCGCCACCGAGAATGATCGATCCGGTCTCGGCGTGGATGAGGCCGGCGATCATGCTCAATGTCGTGGATTTGCCGCATCCTGAAGGACCGATGATGCATACCAGATCACCTTCCTGAACGGTGAAGGCGAGATCAAGGGTGAAATCCGGATAGGTGGCTTGAAGGGAACATTGGAGGATCATACGGAATCTCCTTTGGCAACTTCACCAAGGAAGAAGGCAAGGCCGCTGGTGATGATGAGGATCGATCCTAAGGCGCAGGCGCCTTGGAAATGATACGAGCCGATGAGGCGGTACATGACCACCGGCAGGGTCACGATCCGGCTGCTTGAGAGGATGAGGGTCGCATTGAATTCACCGAGTGACAGGGCGAAGGCGAAGACCGCCGCCGTGAGCAGCGTTCTTCTCAAAAGGGGCATTTCGACGGTACGGAACGTTTTCTGAGGTGAGGAGCCCAGAGTGTAGGAGGCGTGTAGATAGGTCTCCGGGAGGGAACGGACGCTCGGGAGAATGGTTCTGAGGGCGAACGGAAAGGCGATGACGGTGTGGGCAAGGGTAATGAGCAGATACGTTCCGAAAAGCGACGGTCGAAGAAGGCGGGCGATCAACACGTACCCCAGCCCGACGATGACACTGCTGGTCATCATCGGAAGCATTCCGAAGAGCTCCAAAAAGGATGAGTTCTTTTTCCGACGGGCGATCGAAACACTCAACAGGAGAGCCAACGTCACGGTGAGGATACTCACCGCTACTCCGATGAGGGTCGAATTGATCAAGGCGGTCAAGGCACTGCCCATGTGACTGGAGGATTGCTCAAAGCCGAGGAGCTGTCGATACCACGTAGTGCTGAAGGTCGTCTCGCTTGCGCGTGAAGCTCCTTTTGAGAAGGATCGATAGAGAACCGAGATAATCGGACCGAGTAAGAAGATGATCGTGAAGAGGGAGTAGAGGAGGATGAAAAAGGTTCTCATCGGCGAAGGTTTTCGCTCCTCAAACGCTCGCTCGGCAACCGTTTCGGTAACCGTAAGAGTCCGCTGGCTGAAAGCGTATCCCAAGAAGAGGATTCCATTGATCAGCATCGAGACAATCGCCAAGGCGCTGGCGCTTGAAGGGTCGCCCATCATGCGGGCTTGGCGGTAGATTTCAACTTCCAGTGTGGTGAATTGAGGTCCGCCTCCGAGGACGAGGATGATGGCGAAGGAGTTGAAACAGAAGAGAAAGACCAAGGCCGCAGCGCTGACGATCGAGGGGATGAGCCGAGGCAGGGTGATCGTTCGGAACACTTTACGGGGAGCTGATCCCAAGGTCGCCGCTGCAGCTTCAAGTTTGGTGTCAAGGCCTTCCCAGGCGGTTGCGACGATGCTCATGACGATCGGGAAGTTGTAAAACGTGTGAGCAAGAATAATCGCTCCAAGGGAGTACAGAAGCTTCAGCGGGGGATCGTCGAGGTCAAAGACCTTCATCAGGACGGTATTCAGCGTTCCGCTGTTTCCGAAGAACATGACGAATCCCAAGACCACGAGAATTGATGGAAGAACGAAGGGAATCGTCGCCAACGCCTTGATCAGTTTCTTGCCTCGAAAGGAGTAGGTCGCCAGAATATACGCTCCCGGCAACCCGATGACCAGAGCAGCTCCGGTCGAATAGAACGCCTGCTTCAGGGTGAAGAGAAGGATTCGCTGCGTGTAGGGATCCAAGATCGCCGAAACGATCCGCTTCAAGGTGAAGGAGCCTTCTTCCCACACCCCTGACTGAATCGTCAGGGCGAGGGGAAGGGCGAACAGCGAGAAGAGGATGACCAGCGGTCCGATGCTCTTCTGGCGATAGAATCGCCGATAATCACTCATCGACTCATGACCTCCGTCCATTCATGCAACCATCGATCGAGGTTTTTTTCAATCACTTCACTCTCCATTCGGAGCGAAACCCCCGGCTTGGGAGCATAGGCGAACCCTTCGGTGAGAGCTATGTTCATATTGGTCGGATACATCGAGTTCGCCAACGCAATCGGAAGCTGCGCTTCGCTTAAGAGAAAATCGATGAACAGCTTCGCTTCCTCCTTTCGTTTTGAGGAGCGGAGCATGCCCACCCCCTCGATCGTTGCCTGATGTCCTTCATCAAAGATGAGGGCTTGATAGCGGGTGGAGCCTTCATAGGTGTAGTGATAGACCGGACTCGTGGTATAGCTTAAGACGATGGGAGCCTCTCCTTCAATGAAGAGTCCATAGGCGCCGGACCACCCGTCGGTGATGGTAAGCACTTGGTCCTTCATCGCTTTCCACCAATCGAGCCAGCCTTCTTCCCCGAAGATGTGAATCGTCCACAGGAGCAACCCGAGACCGACATTGGAGGTCCTCGGATCGATCAGGATGATGTTCTTCCTGAAACGGGGATGAGTCAAATCTTCCAATGATGTCGGCCAATCTTCTTTGGGAATCCGCTCGGAGTCGATGATGAAGGCGAAGTTGCCGTAATCGAAAGGCAGGAGCCGGTATTCGGAATCGAAGTGAAGAAATTCGGGTATCTCATGAAGCAGTGGGGAGTGATAGGGCTCGAAGAGATCGGCCCGGTACGCCCGGGTGACCATTTCATCGCTGATTCCGATGACGACATCGGCATAGGGATGATCTTGTTCGGCGATCACCTTCGTGAGCATCTCCACGCCGTCGCCGGCGCTGATCACCTTCACGGGTATATCGTGTTTTGCCTCGAATGCGGCAACGACCTCTTTTCCGGGACCCCAGTCACCGCTGAATGAGTCATAGGCGTAGACAGTGAGCGGTTGTTCCTTTTGTGCACCCATCGAAAAAAGGGGAAAAGCGATTGTCAGCGTGATGCAGACACCAAGAACGAATCGATGCATCTTCATATCAGCACCTCCGTAGGATGTAGTCTGCCTTGGGTGAAATTGAGATGGGAGTCTCCCTCCGCTGGTATTACCCAGATCAGGTTAACGGGTATGATCTCAGACCTTTCGGCCACCCCAGGACTTCCATTAGCTTAGAGGTGCCGAGAGTCGATGTCAAGCGCTGCCGGGGTGTAAAATGCTACACAAAAACCTTTCGCTTGGAGGTGAACGTATAAGGGCTTCAGTTGTTGCAAATTATGCAACAACTGCTACTGATGGGAAAATCTATCAGGTTTCAGATAGAATAGAGAACTTACAGACTTTTGCTAGATATCTGGCACTGATCTTGCCCACACCAACGCCTCCCTCGTCATCAATAAGGGCATGATATGGGTTATTAATCACAGGATCCGGGCGAACAGTCATATGGTTATAAAAACAATCTTTAGCGGAAAAATAGGCTACTGCTTTAAGGTTAGAGGAAATATTCTTTATAAGGTTTTCTTTAATCTCAACAAAAGAGCGACCGCCTTCTCTATCAACGGAGAGGGAATGCGTCTGCTTGAATGCGGCGGAAGAAGGTCGATTTTCCGAGGATTTCCACATTGTTGGGTTTGTCGTAATACCCCTATATAAAACCTCCTCTTCCCCTACCTTCTTAGTATCCATACAACTCCGCTATGCATTCATTAATACCTTCCAAACCATCGAGATCAAGAGACCATTCCTTGATTAGATCTGTATCATTGAATAAGTCAACATGTATCGCATCTTTAAATACTTCAACCTCAAGCGAATGATCGTTGTGGTCAAATTCAAACTGAACCGATTCTCTTCCGGTAGGAAAAATTTCAGGCACAACATATCTTATATGACGTAGAAGATCCCCGGCTATTCTTATTACAGCTTCAGGAATAGGTGGTGCATCGTACCCGTTCCAACCTGTTTTCAAATCTTTGAACGATTGTAAATGTTTTTCAGCCCTGTTCATTTGCATAGCAAAAGTACCAGTATTTTCAAAATATCTCTTTATTTGAGAATTATTTAATGAATGACTAAAACATGAGGTACTAGCATTTTTAAGAAAATCCACTACTCTGATATCAGCTAATCGGTAATGAGATGACAAACTATTAGTATCTTCAAGCAATCCTCTTCGAGAAAAGGTTTTTGCCTCCGGGGCAGTGACGATATTGGAAGCGGTTGACGATGATGTGAATTCACTATGCATAACTTACTCCCTTCAACGGGGGAGCTTTTTTTGTGCTTCAATTCTTTCAGCTTCGGCAATGTGCAAACCAAGCCAATTATGAATTGCTTTAGCGTGTTCCAAAGAGAGTACGATTCCGTTTTGGATATATCTGACGATGGTTGAATCATAGTCTTCCGGCTCTCTGCCAGTGAGATCCCCAACCTGTCCTTCTTTAACATCATGGAAATCTGAATAGGGCAATGGCATACGCTCCAAATAAAAATTAACTACCATTTCCCCCGTAGGAGACATTCCACCAAAAGCTCCGTTTACATATTTAGGGTTGTAGTCTTTCTCAAAAATATACTTAAACTCTATCTTCTTGGTCATCTCAACCCTCCTCACTCAATACTACTAACCAATCTGGTAAAATTCAAGGCAAGCCTTAGAAGAATGTAGAAAGCCTTGCGCTTGAAGAGCACAAGAATGGAAACGTTGAAAACATGCTCTCTCTTCTGTACAGTATCGGTATGAAGATCATCACGAGTTCCGAAGAGCTGAAGAGGGTGGACAGCGCTGCCAAGAAGGTTCTTCCATCGCTGGTACTGATGGAAAGCGCCGCCCTTCAGTGCTGGTTCGCACTGTCTCGACTCATTGAGCGGTCATCGTCGCTGCTCTTTCTCATCGGCGGGGGAAACAACGGAGCTGACGGGCTGGCGATCGCCCGTCATGCGTACCACGCCGGGTGGCGGAAGATCACGGTGCTTCATACCGCCACCCGGTACACTGATGAACACGCTTTTCAGCAAACGCTCCTCAAGGAGTATCCGATCGAGCAGATATGGTTGGATGATACACATCTTGACGGCCTCTCCTCCCATGACTGGATCATCGATGCGATCACCGGCCTCGGCTTGAACGGCCCGTTGAATGAGAAGCTCCACGATCTCATTTCATGGGTCAATCATTCCGATGCTTCGGTGTTTTCCGTTGACATCCCCTCCGGTCTGGGCGATCGATGCGCCGTATCGAACCTTTGCATCTCCTCCGATCATACGGTGGCTCTCGGCTCGTTCACCCAAGCCCATTACCATCCTCTTGCCCGCAGCCGCTGTGGGAACCTCCGGATTGCCAATCCCTCGTTTCCCTTGGCACTCCTCGACTCGCTGAACGTCATCGCCACGGTCGATGACGAGCCGCCTGCGATACCGGCTCTCAATCGCTCCGCTTACAAGAACACCCGGGGAAGCATCGCAATCTTCGGTTCAAGCGAGAAATACACCGGGGCGGCCCGTCTGGCTGCCAGCGCGGCGTTCACCGCTCGAAGCGGCCTGGTGACCCTGTTCTGCGATCCCGAGATCCACGAGATCTGCGCATCGAATACCCTCAGCGT
>SHOI01000036.1 GCA_004294855.1 Sphaerochaeta sp.
CGATCTGGTGATAATGTTCATGCTTGCTCCTTAGAAATACAGTTCGTAGTGTCCACCCCCTATCATCGGCCCGGGAGGGGGAGAAGTCAACAAGAAGTTGTGGTAGCTAAAGAAGATATGAACCAAGAGTCGGGGGAAGTCGGGATTGTATTCGTTTCTTAAGCCCCCTTGACGTTCTTTTCCATTATTCGCATAATGACACGGTAATCAAAACCGCGGGGCTTTGCCCCTCAGGAAGGAGCTCTACAGTGCCTTGTGGACGAAAAAGAAAAAGACATAAGATTGCCACGCACAAGCGGAAGAAAAAGCTGAGAAAGAACCGTCACAAGAAAAAGAAATAGGTTCGATGGCAATCATCGTAGGGAAACCGCCGGATATTCTGGCGGTTTCTGCCGTTTTGTTGACCTGGACCGGTCAAGCATGATAGATTACAAAGACCTCTTTATCCATCCTTGAGGATGGATCATATAGACCACAAGGAGGAACCATGAGAGATTATGAGTTCACCGTTATTCTCGTCACGGACGAGGATAAAACAAAGGCAGGATTGGAAGCAGTAACCGCCGCCTTTGCAGCTGCCGGGGTAGAGATTACCAAGCAGGAAGACATGGGCGTTAAATTTCTTGCCTATGAAATCAAGAAGCAGGACAAAGGACACTACGTCTACTTCGAATTGAAGGCTGATCCCGCTTCCATCACCGGTTTTGAGCAAGAGTTCAGACTCAACGCCAACATCCTTAAATATCTGTTCGTAAACGCCGAGAAATAACCCGAAAAGGGATTGGAGTGCAATATGGCAAATGATATGAACGTAGTCGCATTAGTAGGACGCCTGACCCGGGACAGCGAGCTTCGCTACACCCAAGGCGGGATGGCGATCGCCCGATTCTCGATAGCAGTCAACCGGAGAAAGAGGACGGCTGACAACCGCTGGGAGGATGAAGCAAACTTCTTCGACTGCGCGATGTTCGGAAAGAGTGCCGAATCCGTAAACCAGTATCTGGAGCGGGGGAGGCAGGTTTCGATCATCGGCGAACTGAGGCAGAACCGCTGGGAACAGGATGGTCAAAGTCGCAGTAAAGTGGAAATCGTTGTCAATTCATTGCAGCTTCTTTCGAGTCCAAGCGGCCAGCGAGCCGATGCTCAAGCGTTTGGTCAACCTGCACCGAGGCAGCAAAGCGACAGCTACCAACAGGAACTGCCACCGATCGAATACGGTGGGCCCGAGCAGTTTGACGACGATCAGATTCCGTTCTGATTCCATTCAATAGGAGAAATGTAATGCGCGACGAAACCAACGACGCAATGATGAATGATATGGATGGACGCGGTGGCCGCGATCGCCGTGCCCGCCGCCCCGCCTTTCGAAGAAAAGTATGCAAGTTCTGTACTTCGCCTCAAGGCCCCGATTACAAGAATCCCGAGCAGCTTCGCCGGTATGTTACCGAGCGCGGCAAGATTCTTCCCGCTCGCATCACCGGAAACTGCGCCAAGCACCAACGGGCTGTAACCCGTGAAATCAAGCGTGCCCGGGTGCTAGCCTATCTTCCGTTTGAGAAGAAATAGATCAGGATTGCCATGGACCAAAGCCAACGTGCGCCGATTGTGAAGATGACCCTGATTGTAAGTGCGGTAAGCATCGTGCTTTCCCAACTTATGATCGGCAACTTTCTCTTCACGATTCCCTTGATCGCTCTCGCCCCCCGATACCTCAATCGCAGACAGGCTCTGATGCCCGTCGGGATTGTTGCTCTTCTGGTGGCGCTCATCGAGCTCATCCGCTCCGGCGGTTTTCCCAGCAGTGAAAGCCGAGTCCTCGGAGCCGTATCGCTCTTTGTTCCCGCGGTCTTGCTGGTCGGCAGCGCCGTTTGGATTACCCTCGATGGATACCGCCTTCTCTATCGTTACCTTGCTTCCTGCCTCTTTGCAGTGGTGGCATCGATTTCGATAGTGATCTGGTTCGGCTCGGCCGGGGAAGCGATATTGCGTGTTGACAGCATGATGAGCGAGAGTTTCAGAACACTCTTTGCTCAATTCAGCGGATCGGCCATCCAATATGACGCTACGATGAATCTTCTCTATCGCACGATGGTGATGATCCTCGGAGCGGTTCTCGCTCCGATGATGATGGCGATCATGGGATTTGCCTTCTATGTCGCATTATCTTTTCAGAGCCGCGGCAGTGAAGAGCCGTTTGTCGTCCGTTTCAGCCGAATTCGTCTGCCGGAGAACGGGATTTGGGTCTTTTTGAGTGGGTGGACGCTTGTGCTTGTCTTTGTACTTGCCAAGAGCGGCTACCTCCCCCGTGCCCTTGCGATCCAGTGTGCTCTTTCTATCAGCTTGCTGTATGCAATTCAGGGCTTTGCAATCATCCTGTTTCATCTGGTGAAGCGAAACCTTGTCCATCGAGCCGGTCGGTTGGGGTTCATGGTTGTACTGTTGATGTTTTTGGTGCCAGGGTTGAACCTGCTGGTTGTCTTCGCTCTTCCCCTCCTGGGAGTGACGGAGACTTGGATAGCGTATAGAAGAAATGTGTAAGGAGTATTCCTATGAAGATTATTCTTAATCAGGATGTCGCGAACCTCGGTGAAGAGGGCGATATCGTTGTTGTAAAAGCCGGATATGCCCGCAACTTCCTCCTGCCTAAAGGCATGGCGGTGTTGCACAATAAAGCAAACCTTGCGATCTTCGCCTCCCGGGCCGAAGCGATCGAGAAACGGAAAGCGCTTAAGCGCAAAGAAAGCGCTTCGCTTCGTGACAAGCTCAGCGAGCTTGAGCTCAAGATCGTCGTTACCGCCGGTGAAAGCGGCCGTCTTTTCGGTTCCGTTACCAGCCAGATGGTCCAAAATGAGCTTTCCAAGCTCGGATACGAGATTGAGCGCAAAAAGATCGAGGTGCCGACCCATACGATCAAAATGACCGGTACGTACACGATTCACGTGCGTCTCTACGAAGGCGATGTCGCCGATGTGAAGCTTGTCGTCGCCAGTGAAAGCGTGGAAAAAGCAAAAGCCGCTCAGCAGGCCAAGGAAGCCGCTGAAGCCGCCAAGGCGGCGGAAAAGGCAGCTGCCGAAGCAGCCGCCGCTGCCGCAGCGGAAGAGGTTGTCGAAGAAGAGGAAGCTGTTGAAGAAACGGCTGCCGAGGAAGATAACGAGTAAGAGATATGGCTACAGGCAGCATACAAGGCCGAGTTCCTCCTCAAAACGAAGAAGTTGAACGAGCGGTCCTTGGAGCGATTCTTCTCAATGACCGGGTGCTGACGGATGTCGCCAACGTCCTTGCTCCGGGAGATTTTTATAAAGTTGCTCACCAACAGCTGTTTGCAGCCATTCTTGCGTATAAGCAGGAAAGCTCGGAGGTCTTGGACCTTCTCACGCTGAACGCCTTTCTCAAAAGCAAGGCGCTTGTCGACCAATGTGGCGGACCTGCTTATATTGCAAGCTTGACCAGCGATGTTCCCTCAACGACCAACGCTGTGTATTACGCTCAAATCCTCAAAGCGCTCAGCTACCGAAGAAAGCTTCTCCTGTATGCTTCACTGCTTCGAGACCGGGCGTTTGATGAATCGCAGGATATCCAGAAAGTCATCGATGACGGTGAGCAGGAGCTGAGCGTCCTCTCCAACGAGGCGGCCGGCAGTGATTCCTACCACGATATCAAAAATCTTGTTAATACCTTGATCTCCGATATCGAAGAACGTTCAATCACCGGAGAAAAACGAGGCTTCGACAGCGGATTTTCCGCCCTCGACTCGATCACCGGAGGGTTCAAGAAGCAGGAGTTCATCATCATCGGCGCTCGCCCTTCGATCGGAAAGACCGCCTTCGCTCTGTCGATCGTGCTGAATATGCTGATCAGGAAGAAATACCGGGTCGGATTCTTCTCGCTTGAGATGAGTGCGTTCAGTCTGATGGAGCGCCTCCTGTCGGGCCACAGCCGAGTCGATTTCACTCATATCCGACGGGCGACGCTCCAAAACAGGGAGATGCAGGCGATCGTCGACGCTTCCGCCGCGCTCTACGATTCAGAGCTCTACATTCAGGACACGCCGAACATGAAGCTGATGGAGCTCCGCGCCCAAGCGCGAAGGATGAAGCTTGAACACGATGTCCAGGTGATCTTCATCGACTACATCGGCCTGATGGACGCTGAGACCGACTCGCGGGTCCCCCGTCATGAACAGATCTCAATCATCTCACGATCGTTGAAACAGTTGGCCCGGGAATTGAAAGTCCCGATCATCTGCCTTTCGCAGGTGGGGCGCCAAGCGGATGGAATCGAGCCGAAACTGGCCGATCTGCGTGACTCCGGCTCGATCGAGCAGGATGCCGACGTCGTGATCCTTCTTCATCGGGATACCACGAAATATCGGACCGACGATGAAGAACAGCGGGAAAGAAACAACGTCCAGGAAACGAAGGTGATCATGGCGAAGAACCGAAACGGAGAGACAGGAAGCTTTTCCATCGCATTCGTCCGCAATATTGTTCGTTTTGAAGACTTGGTTACGACCCGGCCGTATACCGCCGCGGCAAATCCTAACGCCTGATCGAAAGAAGGTATCGAAGATCGGAGCCCGCAAGGGCGATGAACACCACAATGATGAAGAGAACCCCCGCCACCTGAAGCACGTAATAGGTCCGCATCTTGATCGTGTGACCGGTAATGAGTGCAAGAAATGCGACCATGATCTGAATTCCGTCGAAAGCCGGCAGCGGAAGCAGGTTCACCACCGCCAGACTTATCGAAACCACCCCGAGCAGATAGAGCAGGGCGTGAAGGCCTTGTTTCGTTTCCTGCTCGAAGCCGAGCGCTGCGATATCACCGATCAGGAGCGCCGAACGGGTAACTCCGGTAACATTGGAGCGCAGATCTTTCTGAGTTCCCGTAAAGAGGGATCGGATGCTGTCAAGGGTTTGATGGAGAATCTTGGAGGTTTGCCCGACGCCGGAGGTCAGTGCCTTGCTGGTGGGTTTGACATGTTTTGTCGCAGCCAACAGGGAGAAATCGAAGATCGGCTTTCCATCGTCGCCGCGGCGGGGATAGAAGGAGAGCCGCACCTCTTCACCGTCCCGCAGAACCGTGAACTCAACCCGGCTCAGTTCCCCCCGGAGGGTTGAAAGCAGATCCAGGTGATTATGAACGACCGTCCCCTGAGAGGCGATGATTCTGTCTCCTTTTTTCAGCCCCGCTTCCTTTTCCGCCGAGAGGGAACGAACGTTGCCGACGATCGCTTCCTGAAGGACGGCAAGCCCGTACCGATACGTTCCATCCGCCTGCTTTTCCCCTTCCACCCAATAATGGAAGGATTGCCCGTTCCGTTCGACCATGAACAAGTGTTCAGGTGAAACGGGCAGGATCGTCTCCAATGCTTCCCAGTCATCAATTGTTTCCCCGTTGAGGGCGAGGACGCGGTCGCCGCTCCGAATCCCCGCATCATAGGCGGGACTCGTCGCTTCCGGACCGAAGAGCTCGGGATAGTCGTTCACCGTCGTAACGATCGCCTCGGTGGAAAGGACCTCGTACGGCATGAGCGAGAGGATTGTGTAGATAAGCAGGGCAAGAAGAAACGAAGCGACCGGACCTGCGAGATAGGTGATAATCCGCCTGATTGGTGATGCGGCGAAAATCGAACCCTCTTCCAGAAAAAGAGATTGTTCATTCCTCAGCGATTGCCGGACATCATCGCTTCCTTTGAGCCGACAGTATCCGCCGACGGGAAAGAGCGAGAGCCTCAAATCAAGATCGCCGATATGTTTGCCGATGAGACGCGGACCGAAGCCAAACGAGAAGACTTCAACGTCGATGCCGCAGATTCGGGCGGCAACAAGGTGCCCGAGCTCATGAATCAACACGACAACGGTGATTCCAACAATGCCGATGAGGTATTTGATCACCTGAGCCAGAAAGTAGCTCACATGAGCTCCTTGGCTTTTGAGCGGACCTCGCTGTCGAGGGCGATGATCTCCTCCACGGATTTTGGAGTGAACGTCCAATCGTGGTCCAAGGTTCGTTGGACTGTATGAATCAGTCGGGGATAGGTGATTCGTTCCGATAAAAACGCCTCGACGGCGACTTCATTTGCCGCATTGAACGCCAAAGGATATCCCCCTTGGCCGGATAGGGCGTCATAGCCGCAGCGAAGGAGGGGAAAGCGCTTCTCATCGATTGCTTCAAACGTCAGCATCAGGTGGTTGAAATCCAGCGGAGATACCAGATTGGAGCTCATCGACGTGAGCGCATTGATGATCGGAAGGCTCATGTCGGGATTCCCCAATTGGGCATAGACCGCTCCATCCCGGGTACGAATCATCGAATGGATGATCGATTGCGGGTGGATGACGACTTCGATCGCATCACCTTGGAAGCCGAAGAGATAGGAAGCTTCAATCACTTCCAACGCTTTGTTCGCCATGGTGGCCGAATCGATCGAGATCTTTTTTCCCATCTGCCAAGTGGGGTGGGCCAACGCATCGCCAACGCTGATCGAATCAAAGGTGGAAAGATCGCGGCTTCTAAACGGTCCGCCGCTGGCGGTAAGAATCAGGGAAGAGACATCCTCTCGTTCTCTTCCTCTCAAGAGCTCATAGATCGCCGAATGTTCGCTGTCCACCGGAATGATCTTTGCGTTGTGCTTCCTTGCCAGCTCAAAGAGAAGCTCGCCGCCGCACACCACCGATTCCTTGTTTGCGAGGGCAAGATCATAGCCTGCTTCGAGAATGGCAACGGAAGCTTTCAAGCCGTCGAAACCGGCGATCCCGTTGAGGACGATATCCACCGGATATTCCTCAAGCATCGCCTTCAGTCCTTCATAGCCGTGGAAAAACCCCTCTTCCTTGCTACCGGTAAAGCAGAGCGCTTCAGAGCTGAATTCATTGGCCAGAGCGAGGAGGCGTTCCCTGTTGTTGTGGGCGGAGAGCGAGACCACCTTCAAGGGAAGATCGGTTCGGTCGCGCAACACCGAAAGGGCGGTCGTTCCGATTGAGCCGGTGGCTCCGAGGATCGCTATCCGTTTCATTGCACGCCAAAGCCGGTGAGGAGAAGATAAAAGACAGGGGCAGCGACGAGCATCGAATCGATTGAATCGAGCAAGCCTCCTCGGCCCGGAATCAAGGTGCCGCTGTCCTTCATCTTTGCGGATCGTTTAAACGCCGATTCGATCAGATCACCGATATTGGCGACAACCGCAGTGAGCACACTGAGAATGATCGCCTTGGGGAGGGAGAGCGCAGCGGAGAGCGCCGGTACAAAGAACACAAAGAGTCCTCCGAGAACCACCGCCGAAAGAATTCCACCCACAAGGCCTGCAATCGACTTGTTGGGACTTACGCTCGCCCAACCGCGATTGTTTTTACCCAACCATACCCCGAAAACATACGCAAAGATATCATTGGAGAAGATGATCAGGAAGAAGAGCACCAACAACGCTCCCGGGGCCTGGAAGACCGTGATCCGCTGGATGAAGGTGATGAGCAGACCCGGGTAGAAGAGAATCAAGATCCCGTTCGCCAGCCGGAGGATCGAAGCGGCATACGCATCGTCCCTGCCTTTGGACAGCTCCATGACGCAGAGCGCCAAGGATAGGATGGTGAACATGAAAAACGTCACTTCAACATCGGGAAGCCAGTGGTTCTGAACCCACTGGGCAAGGGGAAGAAAAGCGGTAATGACGACGGGCATTCCGCCGGTCGTTCCATGAGCGCTGTTTGAGAGATTTCTGAGTTCGTATGCTCCCCCGATCGTAACCAGTATCGCAAGGACGCTGAGGGCTGCATAGGAGGCGTGGGGAAGAAAAAAAATCAGGGCGAAGAGCAGCGGAGGGGCGATGATCGTGGTCAATACCCGCTTGATCGTCGAGTTCATTCGATCCCTCCATAGGTCCGTACCCGCTTGGCGTAATCGCGAACAATCAATTGAATCTCTTTTGCACCCCAATCCGGCCAGAGGGGTTCATAGAACCCCAATTCAGCATATGCGCTCTCCCAGAGCAGGAAGTTGCTGAGCCGCATCTCACCGGCGCTTCGCACGATCATATCCACGGGCGGAGCTTGAGGCAAGTCCACATTGGAGGTGATTGCTTCGACGGAGACTTGCCTGTTTGAGGCGATCAGTCGATTCACTGAGCGAACGATCTCATCCCGGCCGCCGTAGTTGATTGCGATCACTGCGGTGATTCCTTTGTGATCCTTCGTTGCTTCAACGGTCTCAGTGATCACGTTTTGCACTTCCGAGGAGAGGCCGGCAAGATCACCCATCGTCAAAATCCGAATCTGATGGGCGCGATAAAAAGCGAGTTCACCGAGCAGTTTACTGGTGAACAGCCGCATCAGATAGGATACTTCTTCTTCAGTGCGCTTCCAGTTTTCCGTTGAAAAGGCATAAAACGTAACCCATTCGATCTGTTGGTTCGCCGCTTCAATGATAACTCGCTTCAGCGCTTTCAATCCCTCAAGATGGCCGGCGGTCCGGGGCAGGTTCCGCTTCTTCGCCCACCGTCCGTTTCCGTCCATGATTATCCCAAGGTGTTTCAGACCAAGCCGGTCGTCACTCATCCGTTAGATCTCCATAATCTCCTTCTCTTTTTCATCAGAGAGGGCGTTGATCTGTTCAATGTAGGAATCAGTCAACTTTTGAACTCGAGTCTCACCGTCCCTTTGCTCATCTTCACTGATTTCACTCGATTTCTCAAGCTTTTTCAGATCATCGATCGCTTCGCGGCGAATATTTCGAATGGCGACGCGGGATTGTTCGGCGATCGACTTGGCGGTTTTCACCAACGCCTTCCGCCGCTCCTCATTCAATGGGGGGAAGTTGAGCCGGATAAGCTTTCCGTCATTGTTCGGCGGTAGGTCCAGATCGCTTTTCAGAATCGCTTTTTCGATGACGCCAAGCAGGCTTTTATCCCATGGTTGAATGACGATCGTGCGGGCCTCGGGGGTGCTGATCGTCGAAACCTGATTGAGCGGGGTCTCCGCACCGTAGTAATCGACTCTAATCCGATCAAGCAAAGAAGCAGATGCCCGGCCGGTCCGCAAGGTAGCGAACTCGCGCTGAAGGCTTTCCACCGACTTCTTCATTTTTGTTTCGCAGCTTTCCAATACGTTGTGCATGACTCCTCCAATAAAGCCACCACTCACGGAGGTGAGTGGCGGTTCTTCATTCTTGTCTTAGATAGCGCAGGAAGCCCAACCGGCTTTGAGGTAGGCGTAGTCGACGATCTCAATCGTCGTGCCGACCGCTTTGGCGATCTCCTTGGCTTTCTGGGCAACGGTAACCGTATCATCCTTCACAAAGGCCTGATCCAGGAAGCAAATTTCGCTTAAGTGTTTGTTCAGCTTGCCTTTGACGATTCCCTCAACGACCTTTGCCGGTTTGTCGAGCTTCGCAGCCTGAGCAGTGAAGATCTCAACCTGTTCGGCGATGTACTTCTCATCCACCTTCTCCCGACTGAGATAGGAGGGGGTGAACGCAGCGACGTGCAGGGCGAGATCGTTGGCAAACTCCCTGACTTCTTCTTTTTCGAAGACGGCGGGATCGCCCGCTTTGATCTTCACCAATACGGCGAGGGAGCCTTCCCCATGGGTGTAGGTGGAGGCCAGTTCATCAGCACCGACATCGTATACGGTGAGGTTGGCGAGACTCATGTTCTCCTTGATGATGGAGATCAGGTCGTTCACCATTCCGTTAAGCTCATCGTTTATCTCCGTGTAGCCCTTCTCAAGCGCTACGTCGCAGATCTTCTCACCGAGGGCGATGAACTCCTTGTTCGTTGCAACGAAGTCCGTCTCGCAGGTGAGGTTGATGAGAATGGCTTTGTTCTTTGCGACCTTGACGAACACCCGGCCATTATCGGTTGCCCGGTCTTGGCGCTTCGCAACGGCGGCAAGGCCCATTTTCTTTAAAATTTTCTCAGCCTCGGCAAAGTCGCCGTTTGCTTCGGTGAGCGCTTTCTTGCAATCCATCATTCCGGCACCGGTGGCATCCCGGAGTTTCTTTACCAAATCAGCGGTAATTACCATATGTGCTCCTCCTTAGTCGTTATAGAGCGTCTCGTCCTCATCATCGTCTTCATCGGTACGATCATCTTCCTCTTCTTCCTCGTCCTCAAACTTGGAATAATCGGCATCGTCGTCAGTGGAGTAGACAATGGCTTCGTCGTCATCGTCATCGTCTTTTTTGGAGACTTCCGGCTCTTCGATCGGCTCGTCATCATCACCGAGGCTTTCGATGATTTGGATTCCCGCTTCGTTGTCCGCGTCGATGACGGCGTTGGCGATGATTTCGACGAACAGGCTGATCGCCCGGATCGCGTCATCGTTTCCCGGAATCGGGTAGGTGATATAGGTGGGATCGCAGTTCGTGTCGACGACGGCGATGACGGGAATGCCCAAACGGGTCGCTTCGGCGATCGCGATCGCTTCCTTCTTCGTGTCGATCACGAAGATCGCTCCGGGCAGTTCCTTCATATCCTTGATGCCGCCAAGGTTCTTCTCGAGCTTCTCTTTCTGTTTCTCCAAGAGCGAGATCTCTTTCTTGGTCAACGCGTTGAAGGTGCCGTCATTTTCCATTCGCTCGATTTTTTTGAGTGTGGCGATGGATTTTTTGATCGTTGAAAAGTTCGTGAGCATTCCACCGAGCCAACGATGGTTGACATACGGCATGCCGCAGCGTTTGGCTTCGGTTTCGATCGCCTGCTGGGCTTGTTTCTTTGTTCCGACAAAGAGGACGCTCTTTCCTTGTTTGACGACGCCCCTGACCGCGTCATACGCCTCAATGATGCACGCTGAGGTTTTCTGTAAATCGATGATGTGAATACCGTTTCGTTCGCTGAAGATGAAACGGGCCATTTTCGGGTTCCACCGTTTGGTCTGGTGGCCGAAGTGTACGCCTGACTCAAGCAGGCTTTTCATGGTTACTACGGACATAATCCTCCTATTGACGCGCCAAAAGCACGTCACCCTTCTCCTATTACACACCTTGCGGTGGAGATTTCCCTACCAATCCGGCAGAGCTTTAGCCAGTATCCCAAAAATTTGATTCATTGGCAAGCCTATCACCGTGCTTTCATCCCCGGTGGTCGACCGAACCAGCTCTTTGCCCCGGCCTTGATAGCGGTAGGAGCCGGCGGCTCCGACCCATTCACCCGTATCAAGGTAGGCTTCGATCTCATCATCACTCAATTCCTTGAATGTCACCGCACATCGATCACAGCCCTGATGCACATCTCCATTCACCCACAACGCCCACGCTGAATATACATGATGGGTGGTTCCGCTCAAGAGCCTCAGCTGGGAAAAGGCGGCTTCTCTGGTTTCGGGCTGCCCAAGCTCGATCTCCTCGAAAGCGAGGAGCGTATCACTGGCGATGACGGGATGGGTTGGGGAGGGCCGGTCTCGAAGAAACGCCTCAAGCTTGCGCATTGCCAATAATCGGACGCTTTTCTCGACACTTTCTCTTTGGTGCTCTTCATCCGCTTTGCTGGGTTGGATCAGGACTTCAAACCCCGCTTCTTCCAGCAAGAGTTTTCTTCCCAGAGATTTTGATGCCAGAATAATGGTCTTACTCATACAGCTCTTCCTCCAATTTCATCCGCTCCTCTTCCAACATGAGCCACGCGGCTTCTTCATCAGCGAGGTTTTTCCGTAATCGTTCCTCTTCTTTCACCAATTTCAGGATCTTTTCTTCAACCGAATAGTTCTCAGGTTGGCTCATCAGCCGTTGAACCTCCTGAAGCTCGGTTTCAATCACGTCGAGAGTGAGGAGAGACTCTTCCGCCTGGCGGCGAAGGGAGACCAGACGGTTGTGCTTCTGTCTCTCTTCGCGGTAGGAGCGGGCGGGCTTTTTTTCCTCTTTCGCCGCTTCTACGGGAATCGCCTCCTTCTGCTCCAGACGATAGCTGAAATAGGACCAATCCCCCGGGAAGAGCTCGGGGGGATTCTCTTCCGTTAAATAGAGAATGCTTGTCGCTGCTTCCTGAATGACGTAGGCGTCGTGACTGACGAAGATCAGGGTTCCGTCGTACTCCCTGATCGCTTGAAGAAGCGCCTTCTTCGCCGCGATGTCCAAGTGGTTCGTCGGTTCGTCCAGGATCAGGAGGTTCACCGGGTGCATGAGCGTCTTCAAAAGGGCCAGGCGGGAGCGTTCACCGCCGCTTAAGATTCCGACCCGCTTGAACACATCGTCTCCGCTGAAGAGAAAGGAGCCGAGGTATGTTCTCAGCCGGGGAATGTCGGCAGTCGATGCGACGCTTGCAAGCTCATCAAGCACCGTGTTTGAATCATCGAGGGCCTGCTTCGCGTCCTGGGCGAAATATCCGATCCGAACCCCCGATCCGACGGTCAGGCTTCCTTGGTAATCGGTGTCGATCCCTGCAAGGATTCTTAAAAGAGTCGATTTTCCCGTTCCGTTCTTTCCGACGACGGCGATCCGTTCCCCTTTGGTGATGATCGAGTCGAACCCCTCGAAGACGGTAAGCGAACCGTAGCGCTTGGTGAGGTTTTCAATCTTCAATACCTGCTTGCCGCTGTGCGGAGCGGGGGGGAAGGAAAAGGAAAGATTTCTCAGGTGCTCGGGAATTTCAATGATTTCCAGCTTCTCCAGCTGTTTTATTCGCCCTTGGACTTGGCGGGCTTTGGATGCTTTCGCCCGGAACCGCTCGATGAACTCCTTCTGCTTTTTAATCTCCTCCTGCTGTTGTTCATAGGCATGGATGAGGCTTTGAATCTCAAGCTCCCGCTGCTCTTCATATTGGCTGTACGTTCCCTTATAGCGCTTCAATTGACCGTGAAAGAGTTCAAACACCTCGTTGACCGTCTCATCCAGAAAGGAGCGGTCGTGGCTGACGATCATCACCGACTCGGGATAGACCCTCAGGTAGTTTCTCAGCCAGTAGCGGGCTTCAATGTCGAGGTAGTTGGTCGGTTCGTCCAAGAGGAGGAGATGGGGTTTCTCCGCCAAGACTTTTGCAAGTGCGATGCGCATCTGCCAGCCGCCGGAGAATTCACCGCAAGGACGATGAAGATCGTCGTCATGGAACCCGAGGCCCTTGAGAATGATCGCGATCTCCGTCTTTCGGTCATGATATCCCTCATCGAGGAGAGTCTCCTGGATCTCATGAAGCCGCTGAAGGAGATAATCGGAAAGCTCACCCGTTGCAAGACGCTCTTCAATCGAGTGCTGTTCATCGACAAGCGGAAGAAAGCGATTATAGGCAAGCTCGACCTGTTCAAACGCCGTTCCATCCTCCAGGACGATATCGCTTTGCGGAAGGTACGAGATCCGCATCTCTTTCGGGTGGGCGCATTCGTAGATATCCGCGCTCACCAATCCTGCAATGATTTGCAAGAGGGTGGATTTGCCGCTGCCGTTCGCCCCGACCAGAGCGGTTCGAGCCCGCTCGGAAAGCGTAAAAGAAATATCATTCAACAGCTGTCGATCGGCGAATGCAATGGATAACCGCTGTACCTGTAAGGTAGCCAAACTCCCTCTCCCTTGGCCAAGCGGGTGTTGATTAGCCCTGCTGTAGGCGCTATGATGGAGTCTACCACACCCGCGCTTGCGGTGACAATCCACAGGAGGTTTTCCTTGCTTTGCTTAACGCTCACCGCTTCGACATTGGCTGAAAACAAAGCATTGGTGGAGAAAAACCGCTCATGGATCGGCGCCGCCGAACTGCGGCTCGATCACCTCGACGAAGATGAATTGAAAGTGGCATCGGCCTTTCCCTCGACGGTCGATCTCCCGCTCATTCTTACCTATCGCCGAGCAAGCGATGGAGGATTGTGCACCAAAAACGAAAAAGATCGCCTCCAAACCCTCTATGAGGCTGCAAAGGGGGGGTGGGCGTATGTTGATATCGAAGAGGATGTGAAGAAAAGCGATCTGAAGTGTAAGGACCCCCTCTTTGAAGGGCGGGTGGATCTGGAAGAAAGCTTACGCGCCCGAAATATCCGGATCATCCGATCCTATCATGACTTTGAAGGGGTTCCCGAAGACCTGTTCGGACGGGTCAATCGCCTGGCGGGCAAGGGGGATATCCCGAAAGTGGCGGTAACCCCTCAATCGCTGTTGGATGTCATCATGCTCTTCCAGGTGGAGGAACAGCTTGCCCACATCAAAGAGAAGATCATCATCGGAATGGGGCAATTGGGGATTCCCACCCGAATCCTCTACAAGCGCCTCGGCTCGATGCTGAGCTTCGTCAGTGACAATCAGGCAGCTCCCGGTCACCTCGGTCCGAGAGAGATGAGCGAAGTGTATCACGCCGATCGGATTGACCGAAACACCCACATCTACGGGGTCATCGGCAACCCCGTCTATCACACCTCATCGCCGAAAATCCACAACCGCGGCTTTGAGGCGATCCGGTACAACGCTGTCTATGTTCCCTTCCTCGTCGACTCCGTCCGGTCCTTCTTCAAGCTCGCCGAGCTTCTGAAGATTCGCGGTTTTTCCGTCACGATTCCCCACAAACAGGCGGTGGTTCCCTATCTGGGCAAGACCAGTCGGGAAGTCAAGCAGATCGGTTCATGTAACACCGTGGTTCGGATCCAGGGGATGTGGAAAGGGATCAACACCGACTACTATGGGTTCCTGACTCCGATCCAGGACCGGATCGCTTCCGGTTCGATCAAAAGCGCCCTTGTCGTCGGCTCGGGAGGGGCGAGCCGGGCGATCGTGTATGCGCTCATCAACCATGGGGTGAAGGTGACAATTCTCAACCGTACGGTCGAAAGAGCCCGGAAGCTGGGCGATGAAACGATGAGCGGGTATGACTCGCTGGAAAACGCCCACCTCTACCAAGGGAGCGTCGATCTGGTCGTCCAGACGACCAGCGTCGGGATGGGGGAGCTGGAAGGAACCAATCCGATACCTTCCTTCGCGTTCACCGGCAAAGAGATCGCCTATGAGCTGATCTACCGGCCGGAAGAGACGGCGTTTCTTCAAGCGGCGAAACGGGCGGGATGCGAACCGGTATTCGGCAAGGAGATGCTGATCGAGCAGGGAAAACTTCAGTTTGAAGCGTTCTGCGGGTATCACTTTCCCCACTGGATTCCCCTGGATCTTTAAAGAAAGAGCATCTTTATCTGGCGGAGCAGGAAGATTTTGGAGAGCGGGATTACCCGGGTTTCCATCTGCGGGAGAATCGCTACTTTAAAAAGTGCTTCCTTTTTGGGTGTATAGGTCAGCTCCAGCGCCAAGGCCATGAGTTCCTCGCCCCCCATGAAGAGCTGGACGACGGTTCCTTCCTTCGAGGAGGCTTGTTTCGCAAGGGAGATTTTTCCCTGATAATCAAAACCGCCCGCTTCAATCCTTGTATAGAGGATCTGGGGGGTGATTTGGGATTTGTTGATGATCAAGCGCTCTTCAAAGCGCTCCAGGAGATCCTCCTCCACTTCTTTGGGATAGTTCTTCCTGATGATCGCCTCTTTGAGCTTCTCATCAGGTACAACCGGAGGAAGCATTACCGATTTTTTGAACTTCTTTGGCTTTTGAAACTCCTTCGGCCATTGAAGGGCGGGGAGCTCCCGGGTTTCCCCATCGCTTCCATGGGCAAGTTCGCCTTTGGTTGAACCGAGACTCAAGCCCGCCTGGGTCAGGATCTGTCGCCAGATTCGCTCGTGGGAGCGCTTCATCAGGAAGATTGTGGGAGAAAGACGGTCGAGGATGTGTTCTTGAAGCGCCGGCAGCTGTTCGACGATCCGGCCGACCCGTTCATCGGTGTGCAGGACAAGGCCGTCATAGATCTGAACCTGCCTGCTCCGTTCGGCGATCAGATCAAGGGATTTGAGCAGCGCCGTGTTCAGCGTTCCGTTCACGTATGTTTTCAAGTATGACCTGATCTCATCATAGCCGACCCCTCCGTCCAAGGCGCTGCGCAGTCGTTCTTCGGTGATTCGCCACAATCGGGTGCGATCGAGGGTTTCCAAGGCGGCAAAGCGAACGAGAAGCGAGTCGGCATCCAGTGATCCGAGGTAAGAGACCGAATAGTCGCTGTCCACGATGAAGGAGGAGGCCGGCTCCCCTTGGGTGTAGGAGACATGATTGTATCCGCCTTTCGTTTTGACCAACAGTCCAAGACCGAGCAACACCGAGGTGAGGTCGCAGCGCTTGACATGGTGCTTGAAGGCGAGGGCTTGGCTCAGGCGCTTCAGGCCGGAAGCGGAAAACGTTCCTATATCCTCCAAAAGAAAGACCAAATCAGCACAACAGGTGTTCAGGGCGCCCTCCATATGCCCGGCGAGCATCATCGCCTTGATCTGCTGTTCATCCAGAAGAAAGAGGTCGTGAGCCCGCTGCCAATCGACCCGGCGCTGAGGGTCTTCGATGATGATTCCGAGCTTGACGAAACTGCTGTGGATTGTTTCAAAGATGGAGGGAAGATCATCGCTTCTCATCGTCGGAAAGAGCGTTTCATACTCTTTTCGAAAGAAGGAGCGGCCCGGTCGTTCCGCCAAGGTGAGAATCGCCTGAAGGAATTCACGATAGCTGAAGGGGTGGGTATGAACCGTGCCCTCTTCAACTCCGAAAAGGGGTGTCAAACCGGCAAATCGGTAGAAGTGCTCTTCCAAGAGCGGATTGGGAACCAGCGTATTGCCTGTCGCTATGATGATCATGCGTTCGCGCAGATTCGCGACCCGAAGGAGCAGTTTGCCATATGGATGGATTCCCTCCAGAAGGGTCGCCAGCTGCTCAAAGCGCAAGCCTCCGGTGAAGAGCAGGGCGGTGATGATCATTTGATCGAAGGAATCGATGAGGGAAAGCATCTTCTTCCGGTTCTCTTCAAGCGCAAAGAAGCCGATCAGTCGAGAAGAGATATGCTCCTTGTGAAACGGCGACTCGACGAGGCCAAGATAGTTTCGGGCCAAAAAGAAGTATTCATCATCGGTATACTGCTCAAGGAGTGTCTTCAGTTGTTCATGACTCATTCCCACACCTCGATCTCATAGCTGTAGCCCTGTTCGGCAAGAAACTTTTGACGATTTGCGCTGAACTCTTCCTCACTGGAGTAGCGAGTGATCACCGAATAGAAGAAAGACGATCGGCCTTTGGGCCGGAGAATTCGCCCGAGGCGCTGCGCCTCTTCGCTTCGGGAGCCGAACGTTCCGGAGATCTGAATGGCGACCGAGGCGTCGGGCAGATCGATCGCGTAGTTGGCGACCTTGCTGACGACAAGGATTCGGATCTCCCCGTTTCTAAAGGCACTATACAGCTCATCCCGCTTTGCATTGGGAGTGCTTCCCGTGATGATCGGAAGATCGAAGAGCTTTGCCACCTCCTCAAGCTGGTCGATGTATTGGCCGATGATCAGGATAAAGTCATCGCTGTGCCGTTCGATGAGCGAGCGGACCACCTCGATCTTCAACGGGTTTTCACTGGCGATTCGATATTTTTGACGCTTGGTGGCCAAGGCGTATTCAAGCTCCAGCTCTTTCGGCAGATCCAAGCGAATCTCGTGGCAGTACGCCTGGGCGATGAACCCCTGTTGCTGAAGTTCGATCCACGGAACGTCGTATCGCTTCGGTCCGACCAAGCTGAAGACTTCATCCTCCCGCCCGTCTTCCCGGACCAAGGTGGCGGTGAAGCCGACCCGGAACGTCGCCTGCAATTCCGCCGTCACTTTGAAAACGGGCGCGGGGAGCATATGGACTTCATCGTAGATGATGAGACCCCACCGTCCTTTGGTCAGGAGATCCATGTGAGCAAACGGGGCTGTTTTGCTCTTGCGGTAGGTAAGGACCTGATAGGTGCACACCGTTATCGGTTTCCGTTCTTTCAGATTGCCGGTATATTCACCGACATCTTCGC
>SHOI01000149.1 GCA_004294855.1 Sphaerochaeta sp.
GTTCCGGGCTTGGGAAAATTCTTCGTTCAATCCTCATTCAACCGGGACTACACCCTCATCGTCGGCGTAGTCATCGTCTATTCGGTCATCTTGATCGTCATGAACTTCATCGTCGACATCATCTATGCCCAGCTTGATCCGCGGATCACCTACAAGTAGAGGAGATCGAGATGAAGAACGTAGTAACAACGAATGAATTCAATCAGGTGGTCGAGGGCAACAGCCTCGGAAAGGATGCCTGGAGACGGTTGAAAAAAAACAAGATGGCGGTCGTCGGAATGATTATCGTCATCCTCTACTCGATCCTTGCCGCCACGGCTCCCCTTCTTCCGATCCATCCCTATGACCAGATCATTCTCGACCATCAGCATTTGCGCCCTTCGCTGACCCGGAAAGCCGGCGAAATCATGATGGAGAACCGCCTCAAAGACCTCTATTTCAAGGCATGGCGGAGCGGCGAGCTTGTAGTAACGGAAGCACAGAGCGCCCAGATCAGGAAGTGGATCGCCGCCAATGATACAAACAAGGTTTGGAACTTCGTCCTCAAAGAGGGGGAAGCCCAGCGGGAAGCGGGCACCTTCACCTTCAATGCCGCCGATCAGCGGGTCATCACCCGTCTTCAAGACAAGATCGACACCGAGTTCCTGATCAACGTCACCAAGATCACCTTCAGTGAAGAAAAAAACGGCAAACGGCAGGACCTCAGCAAGATGAGCTATGAGGAGATCTCCCAAATCTACGCCGATTTGTCGAAAACGGATATCGAAGCCGTCAAAGCTCAGACTCTTACCGAAGTGACCAGCCAGCTGATGAACACCCTCAAGAGCGCCACCCCCGGACTGAGCGCCGAGGAATATGAGGTGAACCTGGAGCTGGAGCTTCAGACGATCGGCGAGAGCGGGATCGCCAAGCTTGGAAAGACGAACCTCCTTGGAAAAATCTCTACCACGATCACCCGTCAGGCGGATCGTGATTTGAAGCAGGAGATCAAAGAGGGGCTTGCAGTCTTCCCCGTGGAGCGGATCATCGACGTCAACGAGCAGCTGCAGGCGAAAGTGACGGCGACGAAGAAGCATGAGCGGATGTATTACCTTGGAACCGACTACAGCGGGCGGGACATGCTCAGCCGAATCATCTACGGCAGTCAGGTGTCCATTGCGATCGGATTGGTCGGGACGCTCACCAGTGTGCTGATCGGGATCATCCTCGGTGCGGTCGCCGGGTATGTCGGCGGCAAGGTCGATTACATCCTGATGCGGATCGTCGATATCATGTACGGCTTGCCGTACATGCTCCTCGTCATCATCTTCATGGCGATTTTCGGACGAAACATCCTCAACCTTTTCGGGGCCCTCGCCCTCGTCTCCTGGCTGACGATCGCCCGGATGGTCCGCGGACAGGTGATGAGCCTGAAGAACAGCGAGTACGTTGAAGCCGCAAGGTCCATGGGCGGATCGACCGCCCGCATCATTCTCAAGCATATGATTCCCAACTCGCTGAGCGTGATCATCGTGTATTCCACCCTCCGCGTTCCCGCTTTCATCATGCAGGAGTCGTTTCTTTCCTTCCTGGGTCTCGGAGTCCAAGCCCCGTTCGCTTCGTGGGGTTCGCTCGTCGGCGACGCGGTCGACGGGATGACCCTCTATCCGTGGCGCCTGATTTTCCCCGCGATCGCTATGACCCTCTTTTTGTTCGCTATGAACTTCTTCGGAGACGGCCTGCGCGACGCGTTCGACCCGCAATCAAAGAATGAGCTGTAGGAGTATGATGGCATGAGTCCAGTCAACGATAGAGAGGTGGTCTTAGACGTTCAAAACCTCAAAACATATTTCAAGACCGACGCCGGCATCGTCAAGGCGGTCGACGGGGTCTCCTTCACCCTGCACAAAGGACAAACTCTGGGAATCGTCGGTGAGAGCGGCTGCGGAAAGAGTGTAACGAATCTTTCGATCATGCGTCTGATTCCCTCTCCTCCGGGAAAGGTGGTCGGCGGAGAGGCGATCTTCGAGGGGACGGACATCCTCGCCCTGGATGAGAAAGAGATGCGCACGATCCGGGGCAACAAGATTTCCATGATCTTCCAGGACCCGATGACAAGCCTGAATCCCTTTTTGAGAATTTCAACGCAGATGATCGAAACGATCCGCCTCCATACGAAGGGCATCAGCAAAAAGGAAGCGCTTGAGCGCTCCATCGAAATGCTCACGCTCGTGGGAATACCGTCGGCGGAGCAGCGGGTTCACGCCTATCCCCATCAGTTCTCCGGCGGCATGCGCCAGCGGGTGATGATCGCGATGGCGCTTTCCTGCAATGCGGAGATCCTCATCGCCGACGAGCCGACCACGGCGTTGGATGTAACGATTCAGGCTCAGATTCTCGAACTCATCAAGAATCTGAGCAAAAAAATGGGCACCAGCGTCATCATCATCACCCACGACCTGGGCGTCGTGGCCGGAATGTGCGATGAAGTGTGCGTGATGTACGCCGGGAGAATCGTGGAGAAAGCGGAAACGGAAAAGCTCTATGCGTTCCCCGCCCACCCGTACACCGAAGGCCTGATCAGAAGCGTTCCCCGGATGGACACCACGAAGAAAGGCCAGCGCCTGTATTCGATCGAAGGCCAGCCGCCAAACGTGATCGACCTTCCCCCTTGCTGCCCCTTCCATCCCCGTTGTCCGAAGGCGATGGATGTGTGCCGCGCATCATATGCGCCGATCACCGACCTCGGCGGGGGGCACGAGGTCGCCTGCTGGCTCTATAACAGTGAAGAAGAGAAGGCTGCAGCCTTGAAGGAGGCGCAAGCATGAAACAGCCTATTCTCCAAGTCCGAGATCTGAAGCAGCATTTTCCGATTACTTCGGGAATGATTCTCCAACGCCAGGTCGGAGCGATCCGGGCGGTCGACGGCATCTCCTTCGATGTGTTTGAAGGGGAAACTCTGGGAATCGTCGGAGAGTCGGGGTGCGGAAAATCCACTGCGGTCCGCTCGATCAGTCAGCTCTATAAGCCGACCGGCGGCTCGGTGATCTTCAACGGGATCGAATTGACCACCGCCGATCCCAAAACGATGCTCACCGCCCGGCGGGATATCCAGATGATCTTTCAGGATCCCTATGCATCGTTGAACCCCCGGATGA
>SHOI01000150.1 GCA_004294855.1 Sphaerochaeta sp.
ACCCCCCTCATCATCAGCGGGCAAAGCGAGGATGATTCCGCCCAGGTGCTCGGTGCAAGCAAGATCGCTTCGTTTCTGATCGAGTGTGAAAAAGATCCCGAGACCGGCGACTACTACGAGATGGATCCGCTGGCCCGGTTCGACCGCTCGGCCCCGGCGTTCGATGAACGCGGCGATTACAAGCTCGACGAAAAACAGAAGCGGGTCACGTTCACCAATCAGGGGCTCATCCACATCGAAGAGCTTCTTGGGAAACACAAGGTGATCGAAGGCTCGATCTACGATGGGCAGAACTTCGAATATGTCCACTATGTAACCCAGGCGGTCCGTGCGCTTCGGCTCTATCACAGGGACGTCGACTACGTCGTCGCCGACGGTCAGGTTCAAATCGTCGACGAGTTCACCGGCCGGGTGCTGCACGGCCGGCGCTACAGCGAGGGTCTTCACCAGGCGATCGAAGCGAAGGAACGGATCAAAGTCCTCGGTCAGAACAGGACGCTGGCGACGATCACCTTCCAAAACTTCTTCAGAATGTACGACAAGATCAGCGGGATGACGGGAACCGCCGATACGGAGGCTCCCGAGTTCCTCAAAATCTACGGCCTTGATGTCGTGGTCATTCCAACCAACCGACCGGTGATCCGGGAAGATCATCCCGACCTCGTCTTCTACAACGAGCAGTTCAAGCTTCAAGCGATCTGCCAGGAGATCGCCCGCGTCCATAAAACCGGCCAGCCGATCCTCGTGGGAACGATCTCGATCGAAAAGAGCGAATTGCTCTCCTCGCTCCTGAAGCGGATGGGGATCAGGCATGAAGTGCTCAACGCCAAAAACCACGCCCGGGAGGCGCTCATCATTGAAAATGCCGGCTCCAAAGGCGCCGTCACGATCGCTACCAATATGGCGGGTCGAGGCACCGACATCAAACTCGGCGGAAGCCTGGAAGGTCGAATCCGTTCCCAGGTGGGATCCGAGGCCACAAGAGAAGAGTACCAAGCTGCGTTGGAGAAGATCGCTCCGCTCTGGAAAAAAGACTATGAAGAGGTCAAAGAGCTCGGAGGCTTGTACGTTCTCGGAACGGAACGACATGAATCAAGGCGAATCGACAACCAGCTGCGCGGTCGAAGCGGCCGGCAGGGAGATCCGGGAACCAGCCGATTCTATGTCAGCCTCGACGATCCTTTGATGCGCCTGTTCGCTTCGGACAATGTCCGAATCATCCTGGGGAAGATCGGGATGCAAAGCGGTGAGCCGATCGAGCACCGAATGCTCTCGAATGCGATCGAGAAAGCTCAAAAACGGGTCGAGGATCGAAACTTCGAGATTCGAAAGCACCTCCTCGATTATGATGACGTCCTCAACGAGCAGCGGAACTTCCTCTACCGCGAACGGGATGCAATCCTTGCATCCGATGACCTTGTCGAACGGGTGAGGGAACTGACCCATCAGATGATCACCGACGAGGTCGCCGAGATCTTTGCTCGGACGAAAGACCAAAAAGAGCAGGCAAGGCTTCTCAATGAGACCACCCGGCGCCTGATGCTCTCCTCGGATCCGTTCGTAGATTCTTTTGCAAGTGACGCCGTTACGGACTATCTGATCAAATCCGCGGACAAGGAGATCGATGAGAAGCTCAAGATCACGGGCAACGCCCCCTTGAACGAGTTCCTCCGCTTCAACTACCTGCGTCAAATCGATATCCGATGGCAAAACCATTTAGTGGCGCTTGAGGATCTGCGGGATGCGGTGAGTCTCAGGTCATACGCCCAGAAAAACCCCTTGGTTGAATACAAGGTGGAGGGGTTCGAGATTTTCACCCAAATGCTCGATGCGATCGGGTTGTTCGTCGTCCAGACCCTCCAGCGGGTGAAGATTACTCCCCAGCGGGAACAATACCGGCGCACTCCCGCTCAACACAAGGTGGTGGAATCCCATTCCCAGCAGCTCGCCTTCGCCCACGAAGGACCCGCTCCGGCAAAGGAGAATGCGGTAACCACGATCCGACGCGAGGGAGCGAAGGTGGGAAGAAACGACCCCTGTCCCTGCGGAAGCGGAAAGAAGTACAAACACTGCCACGGAGCGTGAGACCGCTAGAAGAACTGTTCGGGATCCAAGGGAATTCCAAGCTGTTCGATCGAGAAGAAGAGGTAGGGTTCGAGGCTCAGGCCGAGGGATTCTCCCTGAACGACCGAGCTGCCACCGATCACTTCAACACTGCCGAGGTTGTGGTAGCCGGTGCGATAGCCGCCCTCATGACTGAGAATCACGTATCGGCTTTGCCCGTTTGCTTCAAACCCCGTATCGGCGACTTCGCCGTCAGCGGCGGCTTTTATCGGCTCGTCATTGGAGGTTCGGATTCGAACTCCGCTTTCCTGATCAAACCGTGCGATGATCGCCCCCGGTGTCGGTCGGATGAATTGAATCGGAGCGATGTCGGTGTATTGCGAAGAAGCGGTGGAAGAGGTGTCGGGAATAAAAAGCTTGTCGCCGACCTTGATCTGTTCATTTGCCAGACCGTTCAGCTCTTGGAGCGTCACCCATCCGAATGGAAGATTCTGCGTCCGAACGATCGTGGAAAGCATATCCCCTTCTCGAACCGTATAATAACGGCCATCCCGATCGGGAATCTTCAGCGCGGCGCCTTCGGTAACCGCTTGGACGTTCCTGATCTCGTTGATCGATACCAACGTCTGCACTTTCAAACCATACTGGAGAGCGATTGAATGCAAGTCTTCGCCCGCTTGTACGATGTGGGAGGTGAATTGAACACTCTTGCTTGAAGGAGGCCGAACATCGAGTCGTTGCGCTTGATGTACCGGTTCGCTCGGTTTAGGAGGAGTAACGGGTTGCGGGACGATCTCTTCGGCGGCAGGGGGCTGACTCTCGATGACTTGAGCGGGTTTTACCTCCAAAGCAGCACTGAATTGAAGCCACAGGATGATCACTGCGACACAGACGGCGATACCGAGAATGATCACTCCCAGAAGGGTTTTGCTCGGTCCACGCCTTCGTTTTCTCCTTGAGGGATTCCGGTCGTGCATATCATCATAGTAGTCTCGCGCCATATCTCGACAATGCCTCTCCCCCATAGTAGTATAAATCGACCATGTCTACCAGT
>SHOI01000151.1 GCA_004294855.1 Sphaerochaeta sp.
GACAATCCTTTTTCCTTAATCATTCGCTTGACTATATCTTCCTGAAGGGTGACCAGCGCTGTTGTGATCGCCTGATGGTCGTTGTACACCATCAGCTGGTTGATCGAAGCGACGTTGTTCACCATCACCTCTTCGACCTCTTCGGGACTGTATTTTTCCCCATCCTTGCCGATGAGCAATGCTTTCGCCCGGCCGGTTACGACCAGAAAGCCGTCTTCGTCGTAGTAGCCCAGATCTCCGGTCCAAAGCCAACCGTCCCTAAGCGCCTCGGCGGTCGCTTCGGGGTTCTTGAAGTATCCCTTCATCACATTGTCGCCGCGAATGACGATCTCGCCCCGCTGCCCTACCTTCGCCTCGGTCTCGTCATCGACCATGATCCGGCACTCGATGTTGTGCAAAACCATTCCGCTGCTTCCGAACTTGTAGCGTCCCGGGGAGTTGGAGCAGATGATCGGGGCGGCTTCCGTCAGCCCATAGCCCTGATACACCGGAGAACCGATCGCCGCGAAGAAGTGTTGTTGGCGCGCCTCCAAGAGCGCTCCGCCGCCGACGCAGTACAGGAACTTGTTTCCGAACACCTTTCGGAGTTTAGGGAAGACTAAAAGATTGGCCAAATGATAATGGAACCAGCCTTTGAATTTGCTCCCTTTATTGAAGCCGTCCCCGTTGCGGGCGATTCCGGCTTCAAGACCGCGTTTGAAGATCCCTTCAATAAACGGCCCCTTGGCGGCGATCCCCTGGGTCATTTTCTTCATGAAGGAACCGGTGATTGAAGGAACCGTCATCAGGAAAGTGGGATTCAGCTCGACCAGGTTTTTCGGAAAATTTCGGATGATGGCGGCATTGGAACCCCGTGAATCGACGAAGTGCAGCGTGATGCCGCAAACCATCGAGGTATAGATTCCCACCGTATGGGCGAAACTGTGATCGACGGGCAGGATGATGAGGGTCTCAAACGTCCCATCGGGAATCTTGAACAGTTCGACCGCTCCCTGGACGTTTGCCCAATAGTTGAGGTGGGTAAGCATGATTCCTTTCGGATTGCCCGTCGTTCCGCTGGTATAACAGATATTGATCGTATCATCTTCCTTGATCTTCGCGATCGAGTCGCTGACCAGCTTCGGCTTCTTTTTCAGAATGGCTTCGCCTTTTTTGAGAATTTCTGGCCAGACGACATAGTCCTTCCCTTCCTTCCACTTCTTTTCTTCCACGTGCTTCGCAAGCCGCTCGTCCGGGGCGTCAAGATAGACCAATTTCACCGGATGGTCGAATGAAGGGAATGCGGCGGCGACAAGCGCCAGCGTGTTGGAAGAGACTGCGAGCATCACCGCTTCGCTGTGGTTGATCCGAAACGCCACTTCTTCAGCGGTAAGCTTGATCGAAAGGGGAACACTGACCATCCGGGCTTTCAGCGCCCCATGCTCAAAGGTTACCCATTGCCCTTTTCCTTCACTGAGAATTCCCACGCACATTTGGCTTTTAACGCCGTCCTCGAGAAGGAACGCCGCAACGTAATCACTGTCGAGATTCGTCTGCTTGAAGGAGGAGGGAACCCAGCCTTGATCAAAGCGGGTGTTTGTGTACGCACGGTCTTGGTATTTCTCCGCTGCGCTCTGCAAAAGGGAGACAATTGTTCGTTCCATAGTGCTCTCTCAACCTGTTTGTTTTTAATATATACATTATTATAATTATTGTCGAAAAAAACAAGACGTCCTTCTCTTTAATTCATTTGATCTATACACCCACCGAGGGTGAAGGAAACTACTCCGCACCACTTCCATTGAACCTCTTCTAATAGTACACTGTATCAGTAACAAATGTAACAGGAGGAATGTATGCCATATACTGAACCGTATGACGCATTGGATGAAAAGACTCGTGATATTTCGCGGGCAATCACCAGTTTGAAAGAAGAAATTGAAGCAGTCAACTGGTATAACCAGCGGGTCTACACGACAAAGGATCCCGAACTTGCCGCCATCATGGCGCACAACCGGGACGAAGAGATTGAACATGCCTGCATGACGATCGAGTGGCTTCGAAGAAATATGGACAAATGGGATGAGGAGCTCAGGACCTATCTCTTTACCGACGGCTCGATCATTGAAGCGGAAGAAAGCGCCATGGGAAGAACGGGAAGCTCTTCTCCGAAGAGCGGCTCATCGCTTTCAATCGGAAACCTGAAGAAATAAAAGGAAGGAATACCATGGATATGTTTAAACGAAACCTCGCTCCCATATCCAACCGGGCATGGAGCGAGATCGAGGAACGGGCAAAGCTCGTTTTGCTCTCGCGCCTGAGCGCCCGCAAGGTCGTTTCCGTGAATGGGCCTCATGGGCTCGATTATACGGTGCTCAGCGAAGGCAGACTCTCCCTCGTTGATGACAAGAGCGCAGTAAAGGCGGGAATCTACAACGTGCTGCCGCTGACCGAAGCCCGAGTCCGCTTCACCTTGAACAAGTGGGAACTGGACAATCTGGAGCGCGGGGCGAAAGACATCGACTTCGACAGCTTGGATAAAGCCCTCGATCAGCTCGCTCTTTTTGAGGAAAACGCGGTGTATCACGGCTACGCTCCGGGTACTATCAAAGGGCTGAAGGAATCTTCCGCCCACAAGACCCTTGGACTTACAGGCGATACCAAGGAGTTCCTCGCAGCGATCGGAAAAGGCGTGATTCTTCTGAAGGACAGCTTCGTTGACGGCCCCTACTCCCTCATCGTTTCAAACGAGGTCTGGGTGCGCCTCCACAAAGAAGCGCAGGGCCAGAGCCTCAAGGAACGGGTAGAGCGCATCATCGGCGGCGAGATCGTCCTCGCCTCCGCGATCAAAGGAGCGATCCTCGTTCCCCACGACAGCGCGGACCTGGAGCTCACGATCGGTCAGGACTTTGAACTCGGCTACGAGAGCCATGACACCAAAGAGGTCACCCTCTTCGCCACCGAGTCGTTCACGTTCCGCGTCATAGAACCCAAGGCAATCGTCGTATTCAAGTAATCGATTTGCGGGATAGACGGAGAAAGACCCCGCTCACTGAGTGGGGCCTTTCTTCGAGCGCCAGAAGGGAATCGAACCCTCGTCTCATGCTTGGGAAGCACGAGCACT
>SHOI01000037.1:0-15778 GCA_004294855.1 Sphaerochaeta sp.
TCATCGAAGAAAAGATCGGTGAAAATCCGCTGTTTCACTCCGGGTTTCGGGGGATGAAGGAGATGATCCGTCGTCCCGTAGATCGGAAGCGGGTTAAAGGAATCGCCATAGTTGTGCAATGACGGAAGATACGTCAACTCGCTGAGCGCCCCGCCCTTTGAATCGATCACGCAGGAGAGAAACTTGCTGATCACCAGATGTTCATCCAGCCCGTCATAGTCGTAGTCGCTGACATTCGGATAGGAGAAGTCCTTCAATGAGGCGAGAATCGAATCGATCTCATGGATGGAACGCCAATAGAGCTTTCTCACCTGACTGTACAGAAACGTATCATACGCATCGCCGATGTAGATGCTTCCCACCGAGGCTCGGCTGATCAGCTGTTCCAGCCGCCGTTTCACATCCCTATCTTTTTTATAGGAACGGGCATACTCGCTCGTCGTCATGTAGCGGCCTTGAAGGTAATACAGCGTTTCATCCTGTACGAGGAGCTCATTGAAACAGCAAAGCCCTTTCCGTTTTATATCGTGTCCGTACCAACCCATCGGAAGGTATCCCCGCTTCAGCGGCAACTCCTGTCCTTCGATCTCTTCAGTGGAGGAGCTCCCCTTTTGGACAAGAGCGGAAAACAGTTGACCCGTCTCTTCGGGGGTGATTCCACCTGTGGAAAGCTGATCGAAATTAAGCAGCGCCAAGACAAACCTTCGATCGCTCTCAACCACCTGCCTGACTGCCGAATGCAGTTTGGAAAACGGTATCGCCTTCCTGGAAAACGCTTCAACGCTCCGGCTGACCACATCATCGATTGGCAGGATGATTCCCCGCTTTCCAAGCTCCTGCATGATGACCGGTTCATCAAAATAGGTTTTCTCGATGCACGGATCGTGGGCGGAGACCATCAAGGTATCGAGAAAGCAGAGATTCATCGACCCGATATATGCGGGGCTGAAAATCTGGTGGGGACAGAAGAGGGTGCGCGAACGTGTTTGATACCGTTTGCGCATATACGTTGTCGTCTGCTCGATCTGATAGGCCCGATCCTTCGGGGCCAAGAGCGAAGGGATGCTTTGGAAATACGCGTGCGAGAGAAACTCAAGCTTTTCATTTCGACAGAGATCGGCAAGGAGCAGATTCACCGAAGGATGGTTTTTCTCCAAAAACTCCATGAACGGGACGGAGAGCGCAAGCTGAAACACCACGTTCTCACTTCGGTTGAGTTCAGTCAACAGGGGAAGCAACACCGCTTCCAGCGCCCTGGTAAACAAAGGCGCCGGAAGACCATGAGCCAGTTGAGTATATCCACCGACTAACCGTTTCATCCCTATAGCTTAACGATGCACTTGGTGGGACACGCCTCGGCCGCATCAGCGATCTGGTTGTGGTCAGCCAGCTGGTTGAACGTCGCCAAAAAGCGATCAACCGTACATCCCGACTCAGGATACTTCGTTTCACATATCTTACATCCAATACACCCGACAGTACAGTATTTCCGCACTCTTCCTCCGGGTTCATGGTTATTGCATTCAACGACGTATTCATCATCCGCACCTATCATCTGCATCGCACCGGTCGGACACACCAGAACACACTTTTCACAGCTGATGCATTTTTTTTCATCAACGATGATATACCCTTTTTCATCCTTGGTGATCGCGCCGGTCGGACAGACATTGATGCAGGAACCGAGGCGCAGGCAGGCGGATTTGCACGTCGAATCCCCGCCGAGCAACAGCGCCGCCGCGTTGCAGTCCTCAAGACCTTCATACCGATAATCCCGCTTCGTGACCTCGGGATTCCCCCGACACATCACATGAGCGACCATTCGCCTCACCTCATCGACGGAATCTACTTTCAGACCCATGATCTCGCTCATCTTTTCGACAAGCGAGGGGCCGCCGGGAGTACACAACCCAAGCTCCGCCTCACCTTTGACGACTGCCGCCACATACGCGTTGCATCCGGCGTAGCCGCATACCCCGCAGTTTGCTCCGGGCATGATCGGCTCAAGGGCAAGCACTTTCGGGTCTTTTTCAATCGCCAGCTTCTTTTCCGCATATGAGAGACCGTATCCAAATATACCGCCCAAGACGGCTACAATGATTATTGCTAGAAGAATATTCACACAATCCTCCTATACCAAGTGCAGATTCGTCAACAGTGATTTGTCGAACGCCATGAACGCAAGCGCCATGAGTCCGGCACTGATGAAGGCGATCGGCATCCCGCGGTACGCTTTTCGCACCGGATGCAGATCAAGTCGCTCACGGACATTGCTCATCAATACGATCGCCAATGTGAAGCCCAGTCCCGCAGCCAACCCTGCGGTGAATGACTCCATCACATTGTAGTTGCTTGTAATATTGATGATCGCAATGCCCAGAACCGCACAGTTTGTCGTAATGAGCGGAAGGTAGATCCCCAGCGCCTTGTAGAGGGGGGGACTCACCTTCTGAATAACCATCTCCAACAGCTGAACCAAGGTGGCGATTACCAGGATGAACGTCAACGTCTGGAGATAGGCAAGATTGAAAGGAACCAACAGGAAATGGTAGATTGCCCAGGTGACGACGGAAGCAACCGTGGTCACGAAGGTAACGCTCGCTCCCATACCGATCGCGTTCTCGCTGTTCTTGGAAACTCCGATAAAGGGACAGAGACCCAAAAATTGGACCAAAATAAAGTTATTAATGAAAATAAAGGTGATTAAGATTGCAATATAACTCATATCAGCCTGCCTTCCTCATAGCCTTCCAGTCAAGGAACGCTTTCAAAAAGCCCATCAATAAAAGGGCTCCCGGAGCGAGGGCCATCACCTTGAAGGGGTTGTCGACCAGCCACGGCACCTCAATCACTCCGCTGAAGGAGCCGACGGGGAACAAGGTGATCGTTCCGGCGCCAAGAACCTCGCGAATCAGGGCGATCAGCGTCAGACTCAAAGCGAATCCGATCGCCATGCCGATCGCATCAAGGGCGGAATCGAGCACGGTATTGTTCGAAGCGAACGCTTCCGCCCGGCCGAGGATGATGCAGTTCACGACAATCAGGGGAAGATAGACACCCAACGCTGCATAGACCGCCGGAGCGAATGCGTGCATCATCAGCTCGGTAATCGTTACCAACGAGGCGATGATGACGATGTACGCCGGAATGTGAATCGAATCGGGGATGAAGTTTCTGAGCGCACTGATGATGATGTTCGAAAAGAGAAGCACAAAGAGCACCCCTGCGCTCATCCCGATCGCATTGGAGACCTGGGTGGAGACCCCGAGGACGGGGCACAGGCCCAGCATGATGATGAAAACCGGGTTTTCTTTGAAGATTCCCTTTGTCAATTCTTTGATGTTCATCTCTTGCCTCCCAACCTGATCACATAGCGCGATCCCGCTTCGAGCGCCTTGCCGATCGCGACGAACGTCACCGTGGAACCGCTGACCGCGGCGGCATCTTCCGAGTTCAGCATGCTCTTGTTCGTCGGAACCGCCTGCGCCGCGCCGGTCCCCTCGAACTTGTCCATATATCCCTCGTTCTCCGCTTTCTTTCCCAGACCGGGCGTTTCGTTGTGGGAAAGCAGCTGAACACGAAGAATCTCCCCGGCTGTATTGTAGGAAGCCACCAACGTCATCTCGCCGCCGTACCCGGCGCCTTTGAGACCGAGGATATATCCCGCCGTCCGTCTATCATCCTTCAGTTCGATCATGAAGGTGACCGCCGGATCATCGGTTACAACCTTCTGGGCTCCGGCTTCATACCCCATGCTCACCGCTTCGAGACCCGCGAGCCGGCTCGCCTGTCCCTGCCGTTCAATGACCGGGGCGGTGATCGCGTTGGTAAGGGCCAGCAGAGCGGTGCTGATCGCACAGATCGATAAAAGGATCAGCGAATACTTCAGATTCTTCTTCATGCCACCGCCTCCTTTCGCGCAAAGAGTTTCTTCTCTCCGAACTTCCTCGGTCGGATATAGCGGTCGATCGTCGGGGTGATGATGTTCATCAAAAGGATTGAAACGCTGACCGCTTCAGGCATCGAACCGAAGCTTCTGAAGAGGAAGGTGAAGAAGCCGCAGCCGATGCCGAAGATGATCTTGCCCTTGGAGGAGACCGGGCTGGTCACGTAGTCGGTCGCCATGAACAGCGCGCCGAAGAGAAGACCGCCGCTGAGCATCGACGGGAAGAACGTCCCTTGGAAGATCCCCAGACCGAGCGGAAGCCCGCCGAAGACCCGCGAGAGGAGAGCGCTCGAAAGCAGATAGGTAACGGGGATATGCCACGTGATGATCCTGCGGATCAGCAGGTAGATCCCCCCTATCAGCAAGAGAAGCGCACTGACTTCACCGATTGATCCTGCGACATTTCCCAGGAAGGTATCAATCGTGTACGCATTGATTCCGAGAACCGCGCTGATCTTCTGTGCGATTGGCGTTGCCGGATAGCCCACCCAGGAAAGTAGCTCGTTGGTGGTGGCTCCGCACGAACCGCCTGAGACCGCCGTCTTCATGAATCCCAGCGGGGTCGCCCCGCTGAGGGTGTCGGGCATCGCCTCCAGAAGCGTCCGGGGAGTCGTGAAGGTACTCATCTGGGTGGTGAAGCTGAAGAAGACGAAGACCCGGCCGCTGAGGGCGGGGTTCGCCCAGTTCGCTCCAAGTCCGCCGAAGGTCCACTTGGCGACGAAGATCGCGAAGAAGGAGGCGACGATCGGAATGAAGAGCGGAATCGAGGGCGGCATGTTCAAGCCGACCAGAAAGCCGGTCAGGACCGCCGACCCGTCCCAGATGGTGCACTCCTTGCCGATCTTCCCGAGCAGGAACTCCGTCAACGCGGCGCTCACGATCGAAACGAGAATGATCACAAGGCTGTACAGTCCGAAGACGTAGATTCCCCACAACGCCGCCGGCACCAGAGAAAGCGACACGTGCCACATGATGTTGGCGGTCGAACTCCCGTCGTGCAGGTGCGGTGATGAGGATACGGTCATCAAAGGTTGTTCAGTCATCATTTCTTCCTCCCCATCTTCTTGCCGGTCTTGAAGGTATGAACAAGCGGCAAGTGAGCGGGACAGACATAGGAGCAGCAGCCGCACTCCTTGCAATCCATCAAACTCAAGGAATTCATCGCAACCTCGTAGTTGTGGTTGGTGATCTGCTTGTACATCAGCGTGGGCACCAAGCCGATCGGACAGGCATCGACGCACTTTCCGCAACTGATGCAGGGAGTCTGACGGGCCTTCTTCTTTGCCGCAAGCGCCAGAATTCCGTCGGATCCTTTCGTTATCGGAGTTTCGGTATCGAAAAAGGCGAAGCCCATCATCGGTCCGCCGCTGATAAGCTTTTCGACTTCGCCCTGAAGACCACCGCAGAACTCAAGCAGATCGCTCACTTTTGTTCCGATCGGAGCAAGAATATTCTTCGGATTGACGATCCCCTCCCCCGTTACGCTGATGATTCGTTCGTAGAGGGGTTTTTTATAGACGATCGCCTCATAGATCGCATAGCAGGTTCCGATGTTGGAAACGACCGCTCCTACGTCAATCGGCAGTTTTCCCGATGGTATTTCCCGGTTGATCGTGGCTTTAAGCAGCTGTTTTTCATCGCCCTGCGGGTATTTCACTTTCAAGCCGACGACCTCGATCGGCCACGCTTCTTCGCTGATGATTTGTTTGAGGTGTTCGATCGCATCCTTCTTGTTCAGCTCGACGCCGACGATGATCTTCTTCGCCTCGAGAATCTTTGCGGCGATCAACGCCCCTTCGAGCGCTTCTTTTCCCTTTTCCAGCATCAGGCGATAGTCGCAGGTCAGGTAGGGTTCGCAATCGGCCCCATTCACCAAGAAGTATTCCACGTTTTTGTCCCGGGGAACGGCATACTTCACGTGAGTGGGAAAGGTCGCCCCGCCGAGCCCGACAATCCCGTGCTCCTTGACGGAGGCAAGAAGTTCCTCTTTTTTGAGCTTCTTCCAATCCACCGGTTTGGGCACATCCTCCGGTTGCTTTTCATCGACCGAAATCACGAACGCATCACACTGCACGGAATTCGCCAGCGTGACGGTCTTGATTTCCTTGATCGTCCCATTGACCGGCGAGTGGACGTCAGCGCTGATGAAACCGACGGATTCCCCGATTTTCTCCCCTTTTTCAACCGCATCACCCTTCGCTTTGAGGGGTTTTGCAGGGGCGCCCAGATGCTGCGAGAGAGCTACTACCAGCTCACTCGGCAGCGGGAGGCGGACAATTTCCTGCTCGCGGCTGAATACCTTCTGGTCAGGTGGGTGGACTCCACCCTTTCTGAACGTAGGTACTGCATGCATATGAAACGCTCCTTATCGTAAACCTGGTACGGATGTATGTTCTGTCTGATGCTTTTATGCAAATACTGTTCTATTGTACAGGAATTTCAGTATAATGGAAACCATGAATCGTATTTTTAAATACGCGTTTTGGAAGCTCAAACGAACGAAGGTCTACGCTCTTGTCGGTAAAAGCGGTACGGGCAAATCGTTTCGTTCCAAAATACTTGCAGAGCGATACCATATCGACTACATCATCGATGACGGCCTCCTCATCAAGGGAGACCGGATCATCGCCGGAAAATCCGCCAAGCGGGAGGAGCATATCCTCGCTGCGGTCCGAACCGCCGTCTTCGGCGATGAAGACCATTACCTTGAGGTCCTTACCGCGCTCAAGAAAGAAAAAGTCCACAGAATCCTGATCATCGGCACCAGTGAAAAAATGGTGTACAAGATCGCCGAGCGCCTGGAGCTTCAGCCGCCCGAGCGAATCTTCCATATTGAAGAGATCGCCACCAAGGAACAGATCGAGACGGCAATGCGGATCCGCTACGCGGAAGGCAAACACGTCATTCCGGTCCCTTCCATCGAAATCACCCGCACCTACCCCCAAATCGTCTATGACTCGATGCGGGTATTCCGCAGAGCGAAACAATCGAAAGTGTTCAGGAAGCAGAACGCCGGCTTTGAAAAAACGATCGTCCGGCCGGAGTTTTCCAAATACTCGAAAACCTCCGTCAGCGAAGCGGCGCTGACCCAGATGGTCGCCCATTGCCTTGATCAATTCGACAGCCAGATCCGGGTTACAGCGGTTCATGTCTTAAGCGAAAGCGACGGCTATGCGCTGAGGGTGAAACTCCGGGTTCCTTCCCATCATCAGATTACCACGAGTTTGAGAGAGCTTCAGGAATATATCGCCGACTCATTGGAACGGTACGGCGGAATCTTCGTCTTCAGCGTGCACATCGAAATCGAAGAGTGGGGCTAGGCCTCTTTTCGTTGCTTCGCCGGCGGTCTCTTCCGTTTCGGGGTGGTAGGCCTGGTCACCGGGCTCGCCCCGCCCCTCCGTTGCGGTTGCGGCGGACGGCGGACCGCATTCCGGGGAGTCCGGAATCCCCGTTCGGAGAGAATCCGCACCGCGGCGAGCTCCACATCATAGTTGGAGGGTGTCATCGGGCTGATCAGCACCTTGATCTGGCGAAAGGTCTCTTTGAAGCGATTGGTCGGACTCATCGAGGCATCGCTGAACACGATCAGGGGATCGACGAGCGCCTTGAGCATCTCAGCGAATTCGATCTCTTCCCCATTGTTCGTTTTGGCAGCCTGAACCCGGCTGTCCAGCCCCCTGATGCTCTCTCTTACCTGCGGATAGGAGCAGTAGATCGTGAACGCCGGCATCATGAAGGGAAGGATCTTATACCGGTTAAGGTCTGCGAAAATCTCCGCCGCATGGCCGCTTGAAAGGATTTTTACAAGCTCCTCCGTCAGGCGGGAGGAGGAGATCCGTGAAAGCTCCGGAGCGTATTTCCTGAGTGCGACGCGGAGCTTGAAGCGCAATGAAAAGCCGGTAATGACCGCGTATTTCACCGCCCGGATCATCCGAACCGGATCTTCGGTGAAGGACTCCTCCAGGGGGATCACGCTGCTGATCCGCTTTTTCCTCATATCCTCCATCGCGTCGTTGAAATCCAGCAACTGGCCGTTGGATGGATCGTAGTAAAAGCTGTTGATGGAGAAATCGCGGCGCTTGGCGTCCTGTTCGATCGAACCGAAGACGTTGTTCGATCCGTCTTCCGCCTCTTCGCCGCTGCGGAACGTCGATACTTCCAGGACTTTGTCCTTGAAGATCAGGTGAACGAGCTTGAAGCGCCGGCCGATGATCCGGGCATTATAAAAAAGCCGTTGGACCTGCCGAGGCGAGGCGCTGGTGGCGATGTCGAAATCTTTGGGGATGTTCCCCAGCATCAGATCACGGACCGCCCCGCCGACGAGGTAGGCTTCGGCTCCGCTGCCCTGAAGCTTCTTGATCACCCACAGAGCATCGCGGTCGATGTTCCGGGTTTCGATCTTGTGTTCCGTCTGGGTGTAGATGTTGGCGATCGGAAGGGTGTTGCCCTGGTCATCTTGTTTATATCTTATCAGCATCGGTATCTCGAAAATTGGGAGGATATTGCAGTGAACGAATGATTCGTATTACACTCTTTCTACACCATCCAACGACAAAACACAACAGGAGCAGTAGGGTAATGAAGGATCAGGAGATCATCCAGCCAAGAGTCTTGAAAGGATTTCGGGACAGTCTTCCTTCTGCCCAGATCCCGAAAGAAGCGCTTGTGTCCACCTTACAGAAGCATTTTTCCTCCTATGGGTTCGTCCCGATCGATACCCCGGCTCTTGAATACATGGAGATTCTCCTCGGAAAAGGCGGCGGAGAAACGGATAAGCAGATCTTCCACTTCACCGATCAGGGGGGTCGGGAGGTGGCGCTTCGCTTCGATCTGACCGTCCCGTTCGCCCGCTATCTCGCCCAGCACGAGCATGAGCTCGCCCTGCCCTTCAAACGCTACCACATCGACAAGGTGTGGCGGGGGGAAAACCCTCAAAAGGGCCGCTATCGGGAATTCACCCAGTGCGACTTCGACATCGTCGGAGTGGACAACGCCGAAAGCGATGCGGAAATCCTTTCCCTGATGGCATCCTCCTTTGAAAAAATGAACGTCAAGCACGCCCGGTTCCACGTGGCGCACCGGGGGATGTTCAACACCCTGCTCGGCAACCTCGGAGTCGAGAATCTCAGCGTGGACATTCTCCGGCTCGTGGACAAGCTGAGAAAGATCGGTGAACAAGAAACCGAGGAGCAGCTTCGCGCGTTGGTGAAAAACGAACGGACCGCCCGGGCGATTCTTTCATACATCTCCAAAGAGGATGAAAAAGAACCTTTTGAGACTACGCTCGATCGCCTTGCCGCTCTCCTTGGCGGGGAAAATGAACACACCCTCCGGATGCGGACGATCCACTCCTATCTGAAAGCCGAAGGGATTGAAGAGCGCTTTCTCTTCGATCCCTCCATCACCCGGGGGCTGGACTACTATACCGGCATCGTCTACGAAACCTTCCTGGAAGGTTCGGAGCAGATCGGTTCGGTCTGCAGCGGCGGACGGTACAACGACCTTGCGTCCCTCTACACCAAGACCCACCTGCCCGGGGTCGGCTCATCGATCGGCCTCGATCGGCTCCTTGCCGCCCTTGAAGGTGCGTATGACTACCGGGCAAGCGACGTGCTGATTCTCAACACCGACAAGAGCCGCTACCCGGAAGCGATCAGGGTGGCGAAACGGCTTCGGGAAGCCGGCCTGAAGGTCGCCCTCTTTTTTGAACCGAAGAAACTCCCCGCCCAGTACAAATGGGCCGAAGCCAACGCGATTCCCAAGGCGATCATCCTCGACCGGGATGAGGAAGGATCGTTCACCCTCCGGGATCTGGGCACCAGAACCAATGCGGTCGTCTCGATCGGAGAAGCGGTGGCGTTGTTGAAAAAGGAACAGCCTTGATAGACTACAAACAGCTGCCGGTATACCAAAACCGGCAGGAAATCCTTGATGCTCTTTCCAAAAACCAGGTGATCGTCGTCCAAAGCCCGACGGGCAGCGGAAAGACCACCCAGATGCCGATCATCCTTCATGAAGCGGGGTATGCCGACGAAAAGATGATCGGCATCACTCAGCCGCGAAGAATCGCGACCTTGAGCGTGTGCGATTTCATCAAGCGCCAGCTGAACGACAGGGAAAACTTCATCGCCTACAAGATGCGCTTCGAGGATACCACCGATTACACCACCCGGATCAAGGTGATGACCGACGGGATCCTCCTGATGGAGCTGAAGAACGATCCGCTGCTGATGCAGTACTCGGTGATCCTCGTCGACGAGGCCCATGAGCGAAGCCTGAACATCGACTTCATCCTCGGCCTGCTCAAGCGGATCGTCGCCCAAAGGCCGGAGTTCAAGGTCATCATCTCGTCGGCGACGATCAACACCCGGGTCTTCTCCCGGTTCTTCGACAACTGCCCGATCGTCTCGATCCACAGCCGGGTCTATCCGGTCCATGTCATCTACTCCCCCGCTCACCGCCAGACCTTCGACGACCAGCTGGAGATGATCATCTCGATCGTCAAGCGGGAATCAAAGAAGCAAGCGGGGGATATCCTCATCTTCCTAAGCGGGGAGTTTGAGATCGTCACGACGGTCAATGCGCTCTATGCCGCCGATCCCAAGGAGGAGCTGGAGATCTATCCGCTGTACGGACGCTTGGGAAAAGAGGAGCAGGAGCGGGTCTTCACCCCCACCTCCAAAGGGAAGACGAAAGTCGTCGTTTCCACGAACATCGCCGAGACGAGCGTGACGATCGACGGGATCACCGTCGTCATCGACCTCGGGGTGGCGAAGCTCAACTTCTACAACCAGAAGGACTTCACCTCTTCTCTGGTGCCGCTGCCCACCAGCCGTTCCAGCTGCGAGCAGCGAAGCGGCCGGGCGGGCCGGACCCAAGCGGGGACGTGCTACCGCCTCTTCACCAAAGAGGATTACCAGAGCCGGCCGGCCTATCAGATCGAGGAGATTCTTCGGACCGACTTAAGCGAAGTCGTTTTGCGGATGAGCGATCTGGGAATCTATGATTATGAACAGTTCTCCTTCATCACCCGACCGAAAGCTCAGGCTCTGAAGAGCGCCGAAGAGACGCTGAGGTATATCGGAGCGATCGACAGGAACCGGATGCTCACGAGCATCGGATCGCTGATGGTCCGCTTCCCGCTCCTGCCCCGGCACAGCCGGGTGGTGGTCGAAGCGATGATGACCTATCCCGACGTCCTGGATGAAGTCCTGATCGCGATCGCCTTCCTCTCGACGAAGACGCCGTTCCTCTTCCCCGCCGGCGAGGAGGACGCAAGCCGTGCGGCCCACCGCTCCTTCAACACCTCCGCCTACGGCGATTTCGTGATGTACCTCAATCTCTTCAGGCAGTATGCGAACCTCGCAAAACAAAAGCAGCGGCAGGATTTCTGCACGAAATACTACCTCGATCATCAGGGAATGCAGGAGATCGTCCACGTCCACGAGCAGCTGGGGGAGATCTGCTCGGAGATCGGCTTCCCCCTTTCAAGCGGCGGGTCGGTTAGGGAATATCTTTCCTGCATCGCCAAAGGCTTGTCGCAGTACATCTGCATCCGGGCCCGCGGCACGATGTACAAGAGTCTTTCCGTCGACCAGATCTACATCCATCCCGGCTCGGCGTGGTTCAAGACCCTGCCCCGGTTCATCATCGCAGGCGAGATCGTCCAGACCTCCCGCCTCTACGCCCGGAGCGTCAGTCCGTTGGAACAGGAGTGGCTGGAGGATATCCAGCCGGGCCTTTCCAAAAAGCTGATGGCGTTCGACTCCAAACAGAAAGGGAAAGAGGAAGAACAGGAGGAGAAATCCTTCAGGAAACGGGACCAGCAGCGCGGCACCGCCGGCTTCGACCTCTACGGCAAGCGGTATCCCACGATCAAGGCCCGGACCAAGAAGCAGCAGGAGGTGGTCATCATCCCCTTGGATGATCTTCCTTCGATCGTGAAGGCGAACGACCGCTCGCCCCAAAGGCCGAAGAACTTCCGGGCGGCTCTCGCCTACCGGGGATTCTACGTCCACTACAACGACAAGTTCTTCTCGCTCTTGGAGCTGAACGGAAAGCTCAAGCCCGAACTCGGGATTCTGGACAATCCGCCTTCCGGTGTCTTCACGATCGACAGCGCCCGCCTTCTCATCGACAATCTCAGGTGGCTTCTGGGCTTCACCAAAAGCAAGAAGAACCGGGAGATCCTCGGCTTCATCACCCTTGAAGCCAGCGGCAGCGGAAACTATCGCTTTTCGAACAACCCCGACTTCTTCGATGCGTTGGACACCTCGCTCTTTCATCTGCTCCATCTGGAGGATGAACTGAGGGATAGCGACCGGAAGAAGGAGGCGAAGGAAGTCTCTTCGATCTACACAAAGCTGCTTACCCTCGCCCAATAGCCTTTTCCATCACCAGCGCTTGGATCAGATTCCACGGAAGCGGATGCAGCTCGGGCTTGCCGTTCCCGCCCAAGAGAACGAATTGGACCTCTCCGCCAAGCTTCTTCTTGTCTTTGGAGAGGTGATTCTTATATTCGATCCATTCGCCCCGCCCGATCCGATGATCGAGGTCGTACCCGAAGGAGCCGAACAGCTTGGAGGCGGAGGAAGCATACTTTTTGTCGGTGATGCCGAGGGCGACACCCGCTTCAAGGGCCCGGACGGTGCCCCAGGCGACCGCCGCTCCGTGGCTGAAGGCGGCGAACCGGGTTGAGGACTCAAGCGCGTGGCCGAAGGTATGCCCGAGGTTCAATGCTTTTCGGATCCCTTTCGTTTCGGTGGGATCCCGTTCGATGTAGGATTTCTTGACCAGAAGCGAAAGCTCGACGAGCTTTACAAGCGTCTCCTCTTCACGGTCGAGGATCTCGGACCTTCGCGAGAGCAGAAGCTTGAAGAGCTCCTGGTCTTCGCTGAGCAGGGCATGCTTGATGACTTCCGCCAGCCCGCTCTTGTACTCCCGCTCGCTCAAGGACTTCAGCACGTCGATCGAGATGAGGACTTCGTTCGCCGGGTAGAACGTCCCGATCATGTTCTTCATCCCCTGGAAGTCCACAGCGGTCTTGCCCCCGATCGAGGCGTCGACCATCGCAAGCAGCGTGGTGGGAACGAGGGTCAGCCTGCACCCCCGCATATAGAGGGAGGCGGCGAGAGCGGAGATGTCACCGACGACGCCCCCGCCGAAGCCGATGATGCGGCCGTCCCGGCCGAGGCCTTCATCGAGGGCGAGGGAGATGATCCGCTCAAGGCTCGTAAGGTTCTTCGATTGCTCCCCGCTGTCCAGGATGATTCTTGCGGGAGGAAGCTGGCGAAAGAGTTTGTTGGTGTTGGAGTCGAAGACCCACAGGACCGAACGGCCATAGTCGCCCAGATGCGCCGACAGGTCTTTGATATCCTCGGCAAGAAGAACTTCGGTTTGGGCGCCTCCGGCGAGCGTGACGGTCATCAGTGGTTTCATATCCCTATTTATACCCTTAAAGCCCGTTCGCTTACAACCGTCAATCCTTCCCTTGAACAATCACCATCGTTTCAGCACAATGAGAACCATGCAGACCACCGGGTATTTCGATCATGCCGCCACCACCTTTCCCAGTGCAAAAGCCCTTGAGCGCTACCGGGCAGTCGCTCTTGAATACTGGGCGAACCCTTCCACCAAATACCCGGAAGGGCAAAAGTCCCATGCCTACCTGGAGGCGATGAGGGCTTCGATCGCAAAAAGTCTCAAGGTCCGGCCGAACCACATCATCTTCACCGGCGGGGCGACCGAGGCGAACGACATCGTCTTTCAATCGCTTCTTCTGCGCCTGAGTCCGGGTGAAGTGATCATCTCGGGCATCGAGCATTCCTCGATCATCCAGCAGCAGCGGGCTCTTGAGCAGGCGGGCTGGAAGGTCATCATGCTCCGAGCCCCCGGGGGGTTCGTCAATCCGGAAGACCTGAGAAAGGCCCTTACCCCGAAAACCCGCCTCGTCTCGATCATGAGCCTGAACAACGCCATCGGAACGCTTCAGGAGATCCCCGCTCTTGTCAGGATCGTCCGTGAATTTGAGAAGACCACCGGCCGAGCGATCCATTTCCACACCGATGCGACCCAGCAACTCGGAAAGCTTCCGATCGATCTCCTTTCCTGGGATGTGGACAGCGCCTCCTTCGGCGCCCACAAGTTCCACGGTCCGAAGGGGGTTGGCTTCCTCTACAACACCTCCGAAGGGATCGAGAACCTTTCCAAAGGCGGCGGACAGGAGGGGGGCCTGAGGGGCGGAACCGAGAACCTTGCCGGGATCGCAAGCATGGAGGCCGCCCTCGTCGAAGCGTTGGCCAACCGGAAAAGAGTGACGGAGCATGTAACCCGCCTCAATGACCTGTTCCGTGAAACCTTGGAGTCCCACGCAACGATCCTGACCCCGAAAGAACACTCTTCGCCCTACATCATCACCGTCTCCACCGCCCTTCCGGCGGAAGTGATGGTGCGGATGCTCATCGAGCGCGGCTTCAGCGTCTCCGCGGGAAGCGCCTGCTCCTCCAACGCCCGCGCAAAAGGGGTGCGGATCCTGGAGATGATGGAGGTCGCCCCCGAGCATCGGGGGGGAGCGATCCGAATCAGCTTTTCCGATTCCAACACCGAAGAAGAGACCGTTTCCCTTGCCCGGGCGATCAATACGATCGCCAAGGAGAGTCCATGAACACCCTGTACGTCATCCGACTCGGCGAGATCGCCCTCAAGGGGCTGAATCGCCCGATGTTCGAGAACATGCTCCGCCGGAACATCAAGGCCAAGCTCAAAGGGTATCGCAACACGATCACCAAGCAGAAGGGCCGCCTCTTTCTTCAGATCGGCGATGACTGTCCCCGGGAGGTGGTCGACACCGCCCTGTCGACGACGTTCGGCATCGTCGGCTACAGCCGCTCCTTCAGCGCCCCCAAGGAATTGAAGGCGATCCATGAGGCGGCCAGGGAGGCGATCGGTGAAGGACCGTTTGCCGAAGGCAAAGGCTCCTTCAAGGTGATCAGCCGGCGGGCGGACAAGAGCTTCCCCCTGACGAGCTACCAGCTGGACGTCGAGCTGGCGAAAACGGTTCATGAGGTCCATCCCGACCTCACCGTCGATGTGAAAAATCCCGATCTGATTCTGTACTGCGAGATCAGGGACAAGGCATACCTGTATACGACCCAGAAGAAAGGCCTCGGCGGGCTTCCGGTCGGCAGCGCCGGGGCGGGGATGCTCCTTCTCAGTGGGGGGCTGGATAGCCCGGTGGCGGGATTCCTGGCCGCCAAGCGGGGGGTGAAGATGGACTGCCTCTACTTCCACGCCTACCCGTACACGAGCGACGAGGCGCTTGAAAAGGTGAAGACCCTCGCCTCCCTCATCGCCCCCTATCTTCAGGGAACGCGCCTGTGGGTGGCGCACTTCACGGAGGCTCAGCTTCAGATCAAGCGGACCGCTCCGGAGAACGAGACGACGCTGATGTTCCGGGCAGCGATGATGACCCTGGCCAACAGGCACTCCGAACGAACCGGCAGCCAATGCATCATCACCGGCGAGGCGCTGAGCCAGGTGGCAAGCCAGACCCTCGAGGGGCTTTCCTTCAGCGACTCCTTCAGCGAGCAGCTGGTCCTCCGCCCGCTCATCGGGATGGACAAGCAGGAGATCATGGACCTGGCGAGGAAGATCGGCACCTATGAGACCTCGATTCTCCCCTATGAGGATTGCTGCGTCCTCTTCAGCCCCAAACACCCCCTCACCCGTCCGGACAAGGTGGTCGCGACGGAGCACTACAACGCGATGTGGATCGAGCCGTTCATCGAGGAGGCGCTCTCAAACCTGGAGGTGTTCCACTTCGATGAGCGGGGA
>SHOI01000037.1:15878-17568 GCA_004294855.1 Sphaerochaeta sp.
TTCGCTTCGCTGTTTCCCGGAACCTATACGGAAAACGGAAAAGAGGAGCAGGTGCTGCTCGTCGAAGACAGTCCCAAACCCCCAGCAAGAAGAACGACCCTCTCCTACCGGGGTTTTCGAACCCTTGCCACTTCGAAGGTGTTTCTTCTCTTTCTCGGTGAAGGAAAGCGGGAGGCTCTGAAGCGGGTTCTTTCAGGCGAAGATCCCAAGACGCTCCCCGTCTCCTTCTTCATCACCGAATCGTTCGATTCGACGATCATCACCGACCTCAAGGAGTAACCATGCGCACGATCATCATTCAGTTCGGAGGAACCGGCGATCTGGCGGTGAAGAAGCTCTACCCCGCCTATCGGAACCTGATGGGGCATGGATATGAGTTTGAAGTTCTCGCTCTCGGGCGAAGATATAAGAATCGTGAAGAATTTCTCAAAGAGACAATAGACAAGGAGGCTCCGAAGAGCTTCACCGACCATCTGGATTATCTCTTCTACGACACCTCGGAGGAGCAGGCGGTTCCCAATCTGATCGCCAGCCTCACCGAGAAGATCAAGGGCAGCAGGAACGTCCACTTCATCTACTATCTGGCGCTTCAGCCGTCCCTCTACGAGGATGCGATCCATCAGATCAAGGAAGTGGACAACGCCCTTTCCTGTGACTGCAAGCGCACCAAGCGGATCGTCGTCGAGAAGCCGTTCGGCTTCGATCTTGAGAGCGCGAAGCGCTACAACAGGATTCTCGAGCAGGCGTTCGCCGACAAGGAGATCTTTCGGATCGACCACTACCTCGGCAAGGAGTTCATGCAGAACATCCTGCTGATGCGCTTCCACAACGACATCATCCGAAGGATCTGGGACAACCGGACGATCGAGTCGATCCAGATCATCTTCGACGAGACGCACGGAGTCGACCAGCGCCTCGGGTTCTACGAGAAGATCGGGGTGGTCCGGGATACGATCCAGAACCACATCATGCAGATCATCACCTACCTGACGATGGGCGAGCCCGCCTCCCTCACCCCCGGCGACATCGCCATCGAGAAGGTGAAGGTCCTCAAGTCGATCAGTCCGATCGAGGATTTCCACATGGGTCGATATGAGTCCCTCGGAGCAACCAGCGGACGTGTCGTCCAGACGCCCACCTACGGTGCGTTCAAGCTCTCCGTGAACAGCTATGATTTTGCGAACATCCCGATCTATGTCCGGACGGGCAAGATGCAGAAGGAACCCAAAAGCCTGATCTACATCAAGTTCAAGAACATGACGAAGCAGGTGATGCACAACGAAAAGATCGCCGACAATTCTGTGATCATCACGATCCATCCCGAGCTCACCATCGACATCTCGATGAACCTGAAGGTCCCGAACACCTCCTGGGAATCCAAGCCGGTCCGCTTCCGCTTCAGCCAGAGCGACACCTTCGGAGCGAACACCCCCGAGGCGTATGAGCAGATCCTCGAAAAGATCCTCCTGGACGACAAGAGCCTCTTCCCCACGATGGAGGAGATCAACGAGGCGTGGAGAATCGTCGAACCGATGCTCAAGGACGACATCCCGGTCGAGGTCTATCCGATGAAGACCCTACCCCGACTGGTGAACGAAATAGCCGAAAAGAACGGGTTTGAGTGGTTTGATTAGCTGAAGAACAACAAAAGCACATCAAGATAACAATCCGTCAGTACCCCTACAACGAT
>SHOI01000038.1 GCA_004294855.1 Sphaerochaeta sp.
CGCAGCGCCAAAAGGCGGTTTACCCCCTCATGAAAGCCGGCCCCGCCCCGCTCCTTTGTGATGAATGCGGGCAGATGATCGATGAGCTGGCGATAATCGGCAATGCTCGCCACTCCGACGCTCAAGGGGAAATACGCGAACATCGGTTCATCATTCGGCGAGTCGCCGAAGAAGATGACGCTCGCCGGATCATCATATCCGAAGCGCTTGGAAAGAAAGAATTCGCTCATCTCCAACTTGGAATAGACGCCCATCCAGGTGTTGACGTGAATGGAGCTCACCTTCGCGGTCGCCCCCTCTTCGATGCAGATCCTCTTGATCCTCTCCGCTGTTTCCAGCGGAAGTTTCGGCTTCTCTTCGGCGAAATCGATCGCCAGATCGAAGAGCCGGGAAAATTGATCCTGAGCGACGCGGGCCTCGGGAACCTCGGAGAGAACCCGGTCTTTGATCTTTGAGAGGATTGGATGGGTGTTCTTCACCGCATTGGGGTGGTAGAGCCGTTTAAGGACGCCCTCCTCTTCCCAATACGCCAGCGCGCCATTCTCTCCGACGACTCCGTCGACCGGCCATTGGCGGGCGATGAGATCGCACCAGCCGGCGGGTCGACCGGTGATGGGAATCACCTTGAAACCGGCATCACTGAGATCCCAGAGACTTTGATACGCCTGAGCGGTGAGTTTTCCTTCCGTGGTGATCGTGTCATCAATGTCAAACAACACATACCTGATATGGGAAGCGTCCCCGATCGAAAGTTCACGAATCGGCTTCATCGGCTCATCCCGCTGAGCGCTCCGCTTGCGATGATCGTCCGGACATAGGTGAGGAACGAGGCTACGGAGCTGATGGCAGCGAGGGCGAACACCACCTGCATCACCGAATACCCCCACCCGAGGATCGGAGTTTCAACACCCCAGCTGACAAGCGCACCGTAGAGAATCCCCATCCCGCCGCTGATCGCATAGAGGACCGCCTTCGCTTTCCCGAAGATATTCGCCGCCACCGCTTTTCCTTTGCCCATCATCAGCATCCGGACAAAGAGGATGGAAAGCTCCCGCCAGACGATCAGGGCAAGCGCCCACAGCGGCATGATGCCGCTGCCAGTGAAACAGAGAAAGTAGGTGACGCGTGAGAGCGTATCGGCAAAGGGATCCATCACTTTCCCCAGATCGGTTACCAGATTGCGCTTTCTGGCGATAATCCCGTCAAACAGGTCGCTTGCTTCGATCAAGACCCACATCACGATCGTCAGGATCGATGCAAGCTTGGAAAGGCTCGGGTCGATCCAAGAGCCCAAGTGGTAGGCGATGAAGAACAGCGGCGTGAGAACGAGCCGGGAAACGGTAAGTTTATTGGGAAGATTCATACCAACCTCTCTTTTTCCTCAGGAAAGTTGCGCCTTCGCGGCGACCGCCGCTTGAACCTGCTTGATGAACGAGGCAAGGGTGATCGAGTTTTCCTGCTTGCCGGTCCGATAGCGGACGGAAACCTCATTATTCTCCTTCTCTCGTTCGCCCAAGATGACCATATAGGGAATCTTGAGGTTCTGAGCGGTACGGATCTTGGCGTTCATCCGGTTGTCGGAATAGTCGCCGCTTGCTCTCAAACCCGCTTTCTTCAATTCGGAAACGACGCTCTTGGCGTACTCGTCATAGGCGTCGCTGACCGGAATGACCTTGATCTGCTCCGGCGCCAGCCACGGGGGGAACGCACCGGCGTAGTGTTCGATCAGAACGCCGAAGAAGCGCTCCAGCGATCCGAGCAGGGCACGGTGGATCATGTATGGCCGCTTTTCGGTTCCGTCCCGATCGACGAAGGTCATGTCGAAGCGCTCCGGCTCATTGAAATCGAACTGAACCGTCGACAACTGCCACTCCCGCCCGATCGCGTCCTTGATCTTCAAGTCGATCTTCGGTCCGTAGAATGCTCCGCCGCCTTCATCGACTTCATAGCTGAGGCCTTCTTTCTCAATCGCCCGCCTCAGCGCTTCGGTCGCATCGTCCCAACGCTTGGGATCCCCCACCGCTTTTTCGGGGCGGGTCGAGAGATATGCCGCGATATCGCTGAAGCCGAAGCTCTTGAGCATGTGGAGCGAGAAGCGCAAAACTTCCGCTATTTCCTCCTCCATCTGATCGGGAGTCACGAAGAGGTGCGCATCATCCTGAGTGAACCCGCGGACTCGGAGCAGGCCGTGCATCGTTCCCGCTTTTTCGTATCGATAGACCGTCCCGAGCTCCGCCCAGCGGAACGGGAGGTCCCGATAGGAGCGCTTGGAGTTGTTGTAGATCATGATGTGGAAGGGACAGTTCATCGGCTTGACGTAGTAGTCGGCGTTGTCCATCTCCATCGAGGGGTACATCCCTTCCTTGTAGAAGCCGAGATGGCCGCTGGTTTCCCACAGCCAGGACTTGCCGATATGAGGGGTATAGACCATCTCATAGCCGTTGGCGTAGTGTTCCGCTCGCCAAAAGTTTTCAATCTCCTGTCGAATCCGCGCCCCGTTGGGATGCCAATACACCAGACCTGAACCCGCTTCCTCATGAAGACTGAAAAGATCCAGCTCGCGGCCGAGCTTTCGGTGGTCCCGTTTTTCCACATCCTCAAGATGCTGCATATACAGGCGCAGCTCCTTAGGATTGGACCACGCTGTCCCGTAGATTCTGGTCAGCATCGGGTTGGTTTCCTTGCCGCGCCAATACGCTCCTGCGATATTCATCAGCTTGAACGCATCGCTTCTGAGTTCCTTCGTCGATTCGACGTGGGGACCGCGGCACAGGTCGGTAAACCCACCGAGCGAGTAGATGGAAACTTCCTCATCCTCCTCGATCGCATCGAGCAGCTCGAGCTTATACACCTGGTCCTTGAAGAGGTCTCTCGCCTCGGATCGGGTAACCACCTTCTTTTCAAAGGTAAGATCCTCGGCAATGATCGCCTTCATCTTCTCGGTGATCGTCTCAAGATCTTCGTTGACCAGCGGCCGGGGAAGATCGAAATCATAGTAAAAGCCATTCTCGATCGCCGGGCCTATTGCAATCTGGGTTCCGGGAAACAGCTCCAGAACGGCTTCAGCCATCACATGCGCCATCGAGTGGCGAAGGGTGTCCAATCGGTCATGTTCATGCATCATCCGCATCTCCTATCAAAAGAAACATCCCCACACCTGCGTCCTTTTCCCGGCATGGGCCAATGGGCAAGGACGAAGGTCCGGGGACTCTCCGCGGTTCCACCTTGCTTCCCCCTTTCTTTACAGGGGGCGCTTCATTACCCTGTTTCGTCAGGGGCGACGGCGCGGCCTACTTATCTTCGTGTTCGACCCGCGGCTCAAAAGGGGTTTTCACCGAACGCTGACTGATGGTCTCTCAACCGCGAACCATCTCTCTGTAGCTGCGCTCCCGGCTACTCGTCTTTCTCACTGCCTTGGTAAAAGAATGCAAACAAGTATGGTTTTAGTCAAGACCAGAGTGCTGATGAAATCCTCTTCGCATACCGCTCAAAACGCTCCCGATCTTCCTCTGTGAATCGACCTGTCATCGGGCTGTCGACGTCCAATACCCCGACCACCTCGCCCGTTGAATCGATCAGGGGGACGACGAGTTCGCTCCGCGAGGCGCTGTCGCAGGCGATGTGGCCTTCGAAGGCATGGACATCGGGGACAAGGATCGCTTTCTTCAGCTCGGCGGCCTTTCCGCACACCCCCTTTCCGATCGGAATCTCGGTGCATGCCGCCTTCCCCTGAAAGGGGCCGAGGATGAGCTTGTCTGTTTCTTTATCGATGAGGTAGAACCCCAGCCAGTTGATTCCTTCCGTCTCCTCCCAAAGCAGGGCAGCGGCATTGGCGAGGTGGGCATACCGCCATTGAAGCGAACCGTCCCATCCCGCAATCAACTCTTGCAACTGCTTTTCTACCACGAATCATCCTCTTCATTGAACTCGCGGCTTTCCATCACCCGCTTTACCTTGGCGGAAAGAACGGCGAATGAGGTCGCCAAGTCGGTGCGCTGAAGAACGACCCGGGAGGGAACTTTGATGTCTTTGGGGGCGAAGTTCCAGATCGCCATGATGCCGAGGGCGACCAATTGATCGGCTACGTGCTGGGCTTCATCCGCCGGAACGGTGAGCACGGCGATATTGACGTGGTTTTCTTCGATATACCACCGGTGAAGGTGATCAAACGGATGGATCGGAACATCCCCTACATTGGTTCCCCACTTCTCCTCTGCGGTATCGAAGGCGGCTACGATCCTGAGGCCGTAGCTTCCAAACCCCTCATAGCGGGCGAGAGCGGAACCAAGGTGCCCCGCCCCGATGATGATCGCGTCGGTGGCGTTGTCCCACCCGAGGACGGAGATGATCGCATTGATCAGCTTATCCACCTCAAAGCCTACTTTCGGTTTGCCCTCGATGCCGGTGAAGGAGATGTCCTTGCGGACTTGGATCGGCTTGAGATTCAGTTCCTCGGCAAGCATTGTCGCACTTGCCATCTCCCTGCCTTCCTCTTTGAACACGTTCAGCAGCCGCAGATAGGAGGGAAACCGCTTGATCGTCGGGATTGGAATTCCTCGCTTGTTTTCCATTACGTCTTGCTCCTTTGCAGAGTCTGCACCACCTCCTCAATAATACTTGAAGGGGTAGAGGCGCCAGCCAGTATCCCCAGCGTACCGTATGAAAATGCTTCAACGGGAATTTCCGTGCTGTCTTCAATATGATACGCTTTTTTCCCCTCATTTGAAACCAATTCCGCAAGCGCTTTGGTATTGGCGCTTTGCTTTCCCCCGATCACCAGCGCGGCGTCGCATTGCCGCGCGAGGTCAAGCGCCGCCATCCGGCGGCTGATCGAAGAAGGACAGATCTCGTTGACGTACACAACATGATGAAAGGCCTCAAGAGAGCCTCGAATCTCTTCAAGCAGCACTTGGTCGAACGTGGTCTGGACGAACACCGCATATGGTCGATCGATCAAGCTTGATGTCTCTTCCGCATTCGTAATGAGGAAACTTTTTATCGGTTTTCCGCCGACATGCACACCCTGCATCGCCAACACTTCCGGATGCCCTTTATGACCGATGATGAGGATCGGACGGGTTTTCGCCCAATGGGCGATATTTGAAAGGTTATGGCGCACCACCGGACACGTCGCATCGAAGAGAAGAAAGCCGGCATCGATAAATTCTTTCCGCAACATATCGCTGATTCCATGGGCGCGGACGACCAGCACCCCGGGTTCATACCCCTCGGGATGTTCGATGATGCTCATCCCGCGCTCCGCCAACGAAGCGATGACTTGAGGGTTGTGGATCAGTTTTCCCAGCGAATAGACGGGAAGAGCGTGCTCCGTTGCATAGGCGATCGCTTCTTCGGCAAGATCCAGCGCCCGGCTCACCCCGCCGCAATACCCCATCGTCTTTGCAAGTACGATCTTCATGCATTGAGTATGTCAAAAAAAAAGCCGCTCGATAAGGGGAGCGGCTCGACAAAATACAAAAGCACTACTTGGCTTTATCCTCGATCTGAACGTTCTTCTGCGCCTTGCTGATCCAGTACAGCAAGGAAGGCGCAAGGAGGTTGGAGGAGTACACCCCGGAAACCAGACCTATGCTCATTTTGATTGCAAAAAGCCGGATATCTCCGCTGGCGAAGATCGCCAGAGGGAGGATCGCCAGCAACGTCGTCAAAGAACTCATGAGTGTTCGGCTGAGTGACTGCCGAACCGAGCGGTCGATATTGGCCCGAAGACCCATATTCGCGTTCAAGCCCGTGTTTTCCCGGATTCGGTCGAAAATAACGATCGCGTTGTTCAGGGAGTATCCGATGATTGTCAACAGCGCCGCAATCGTGGTGGAGGAGAACTCCAGCCTGAGCAGGCTGATGAAGGTCAGCATCATCAACACGTCGTGAACAAGCGCCACGATCGCGGAGACTGCGAAGGCGAAGCGGAAACGAATCCACACGTACACCAGAATGAGCGCCAGCGCCACGGAAATCGCCAAAATCGAGGAGGAGATCAACGTCGCGCTGAACTTCGGTCCGATGTAGTCGCTTTGCAGGATGACAAATCCATCTTTACCAAAGGTTTTTCCGAGAGCATCTGCAACCTCCGCCTCCAATGAAGCCTGGTTTGACCCTTCCTTGATGCCAAGGCGGATTTGGAATGTCCGGCTGTCACTGTCGCCGACGGTTTGGACCCGAACGTTTCCAAGATCGGAGAGGGCGGTGCGGAATTCTTCAATCGAAGTGGTACCGGAGGTGCGGAAGTTGAGCCCGATCGCTTCATTGCCCAAGGTTGCGGGAAAGCCGTAACCGGAGAGCAGATTGCCGGATTTCAACGATCCGTCGATTACCCGGACGGAAATCCCTTCAATGCCGCCCAAAGCGGTCGCTATATCGCCGCTGGTCGGGTATTCGCTGAAGCGAAGCAGTTTTGTCGCTACCCCGCCCTCGCCCCGTTGTTCAACGGTAAGGGCATTTGCCGAAATTGAAAGCACCGTATCGAGATCACCGTCATAGGCAACCTCAAGCCCGGTCGGCGCAATCTGGATTCGTTGGCTCAATCCGCTTTCAAAGTCGACTCCCAGATTGAAGCCGCCGAAAAGAACAATGGAGAGAACTCCCGCTGCAAGGAGGATGATCGACAGGCTCAAGGTGAACCAGCGAAGTTTGATGACAGGAACAGTATCGGTCTTTAACATTATTTCTTCCTCCAACTGATGGAGAGTTTCTTACCCTCGCGGTCACCCACCGCTGCATCAAAAACAAGGTGAGATACGAAGAGCGCGGTGAACACCGAGCTGACGATACCGATCGCCAAGGTGTTGGCAAATCCCTTGACTGCGGAAGAGCCGAGTTGAGAGAGAACCAACGCAGCGATGATCGTCGTGATGTTCGCGTCCATGACGGTCCAGAACGCTTTATTGAACCCGGCGGCGATTGCAGCGCTGTCGCTCTTGCCCATGCGGCGTTCTTCTTTGATCCGCTCAAAGATGATGACGTTCGTATCGACCGCCATACCGAGGGTGAGGATCAAGCCGGCGATGCTGGTCAGCGTTACGGTGAAATTGAATGCCGAAAGGAAGCTTACCATGATGAACATATTCAACAGAAGCGCCAGATCCGCCACCAAGCCGCTGAGGCCGTAGTAGGCGAACATTAGAATGACCACAAGAAGGAAGCCGAGAGCGATCGCTTTCAAGCCGACGGAGATCGCGTCTTCACCGAGCGTCGCTCCGACCGCCTGTTGGCTGGAGACGGTCAGCTCGATGGGAAGGGCGGCGGTTCGAAGGACGATCGCAAGATCAGCCGCTTCTTCGGCGGTGAAGCCGGAGATCTGGACGCTGGAGCGGATCCCTTCGTTGATCGTCGCCATCGCCTTGACCTTTCCATCCATGACGACTGCAAGGGTTTTGCCGACGTTGGTGGAGGTGAGCTTGTAGAAGATGTCTCCACCGAGGTTGTCCAGCTTGAAATTCACGACCGGGCGCCCGGTGATCGGGTCGGTGGCGGTCGTCGCGCTTTCAAGGTGGATTCCGTCAAGCCCGATCTCCTCTTCGATGACGACGAAACGGGCAAGCTCATCGATACCGTACTCATCGCTGACGTAGTACCCGGCAGCCATTTTGCCGGCGGGAAGGAACTCCGGCTGCTTCAACGCTCCGGTTTCCGTATACACTTCGCCGGGGTTGGCCAGATAGTATTGCTCCAGCTGAGCGGAGAGTTCGCTGTCGACCATCTTGAAGAGGAGGGATCCCTTTCCGCGAAGGAAGGAGTTCACCCGTTCGGGGTCGGCGGCGCCGGGAATCTCGATGAGGATCTGGTCACTGCCTTGAAGCCGGATCATCGGCTCGCTCACGCCGAACTGGTCGATCCGTTTCTCCAGAATCTCGATATCCTGGCGGACCGCTTGGGAAATCTCGCTTGCAGAGGCGGGAGCTCCTTTCTTGGCAACGTAGGAATCCACGTCCGCTTCCAGGAGGATGCTCATTCCACCGCGCAGGTCCAAACCGAGCTGGAGAGCCTTGTTTCCCAAGGCTTTGAGCTCAAGAAGCCGGGTACGATGATACGATTCGATCGCGTCGAACATGTTCTGTTCATTGTAGAAGCCGGCAAACAGCGCCCGAACGGTCCATTTTTTCGGAACGGGTTGGCGCATCGCTTTATAGTTTTCCTTTGCCGCGCTCTTCAAGAAAGAGTATTCACTCGGCAGGGGTGCATCCGCATTCTTTGCCACAAGATCCTTCAGCGCACGAAGCTCTCGGGTGGCCTGACCGCGGGCGTATTCCTTGATCTGCACATTCGAGCCGGTCGCAAGTTCTTTGACTTCTTGCGGAACAAAGCCGTACCATTTAATCGTCGGGAACAAAAAGTATGCCGACAAGGCGACGACTACGAGGACGATCGCCAAACGATTCCGTTTTTTCATGATTATCTCCAGGAGCGGTTACTTTTCCGATTTCTCTTCAACTTCTTCAGCTTCTACCGCATCGACTTCTTTTGCTTCGACAACGGCAGCTTCTTCCGTTTTCTTCGCCTTTTTTCGAGCAGTCGGCGGTGCATCGCTCTTTCGATCGACGATTGAGCTGATCGCGTTGCGGGAGAACTCGATTCGGGTGTTGTCATCCACTTTGATCACCACCGTGGTCTCCTTGACAATCATCACCGTCCCGTGGATTCCACCGATCGAGACGACCTTGTCTCCTTTCTTGATCGAGGCGAGCATCTCCTTCGTTTCCTTCTCCCGCTTTTTCTGCGGGCGGATGATCAGGAAGTAGAAAATCGCAATAATGAGTCCGAACGTAATGAACGTGGTCATCATCGAGCCACCACCGGCGGCGGACGCCTCGGGAGCTGGCATGGCAGTTAACAATGAAAGCATGGGTATTCCTCACTTTGCAATGAAATCGGGTGCCGTGGGCACCCAATTTTTCACGTACCGCTTAACGTACCATGTTCACTTGTCGATAGTCAAGTTTTCCTACTCTTCGCTTTTACCGAGGAGGCGGACGCGGTCCGGCGGGAACTCGATGGAGACCTCCTCCCCTTCCTTTCGGATCGTCCGGGCGTTGGGGTCATCCACTTGGACAAGGACCTCGCCGAAGGCGGTCTGAATGTATGATTCAAGACTGTGGCCGAGATACACGTTCATCCGCACCCTTCCGTCGAGGTGTCCCTCCCCTTTATCAACCAGTCGCAGGCTCTCCGGCCGGGCCATCAATACTCCTTCGGAGTTCTTGACGATATCCGGAGCGGCCGACCGGGCGTGCACGACCTTGTCTCCCAACATGCAGTGCCACACTCCCTCTTTCCGCTCCCCGATCGCCACGGGGAAGAACGCCGCTTTGCCGACGAAGCCGGCGACGAAGCGGGAATCGGGTTTTTCATAGATCACATCGGGAGCTCCGATCTGCCGGATCTTTCCGTCCTTCATCACGATCACCCGATCGGAAAGGCTCATCGCTTCGACGCGGTCGTGGGTGACGTACACCGCGGTGATTCCCAAGGACCGCTGGATCCGTTTGATTTCCACCCTCATCTGCTCGCGCAGGAGGGCGTCCAGGTTGGAAAGCGGCTCATCAAGCAGGAGGACCGAGGGGGTTACGATGAGCGACCGGGCAAGAGCAACCCGCTGTTGCTGGCCGCCGCTGAGCCTTCCCGGGGCCCGCTCGCCGTAACCGGCAAGACCGACCAGCGCCAGATATTCATTCACCTGCTTCCTGATCGCATCCGGCTCGGTTTTTCTCAGCCTCAGGCCGTAGGCGACGTTGTCGAAGACGCTCATATGGGGAAAGAGGCCGTAGCTTTGAAACATCGTAGCGGTATCGCGGCGGTTGGGCGGCAGCATCGTGACATCGTCGCTGCCGATATACACCTTGCCGCTGGTCGGAAGCTCGAAGCCTCCGATCATGCGCAGCGTCGTCGTCTTTCCGCATCCCGAGGGTCCGAGCAGGGTTACCAGTTCCCCGGGTTCGACGACGAAGTCAGCGTTGTCAACGGCCAGAACATCCGCCTTGCCTTTCGGGTCTTTAAAAATTTTTGTAACATTGTTCAACGTTACTGAAACACTCTTTTTTTCCATACTCGATCCTACCGCATCGCTATACTTTTTTGAGTCAACTTTTCATCCTTGACGAGCAGCTGCATCAGACCAAACACACCGAGAACGATGATGATGAGGACGGTACACAACACGCTGGCCAAACCGAATCGGATATTCTCCGAATAGGAGAGAATTTTCACCGTCAAGTGATACCACTTCGCCGAGGTAAGGAAGATGATCGCGCTGACCGCCGTCATCGCTCGCACGAAGGTGTAGGACATGCTCGAAATGAACGCCGGTCTCACCAGGGGAAGAACGATCGTCCTGAAGACGGTGGGAACATCCGCACCGAGGTCGTGGGCCGCCTCTTCGATCGAAGGGTCGATCTGATGGAGCGCGGTGATGCCGTTCTCCAAACCCACCGGAAGCTCCCGGATCACGTAGTTGATGACGATGATCGCCGCGGTTCCGACCAGCATCAAGGGCGGCTTGTTGAACGCGATGATGTAGCTGATGCCGACGAGGGTTCCCGGAATCGCATACGGGGTCATCATCAACACTTCCAGGAAACGCTTGCCGGGAAAGTTCTTCCGAACGATCAGCATCGCAGCGATCATCGAGAGGAGACCCGCCGTGGGAGCGGCGATGAGGGAAAGCAGAACGGTGGACTTGATCGCCTCCCAGCTGTCAACGACCGCTTTCCAGTTGGAAAGGGTAAATGTATAATCGATTCCCCAGTTTTTGACAAATGCTCCGGCGACGATCGTCAAATACAGGAGCATGATGAAGCCGATCACGAAATAGGTGACGACGGAAAGAACCGTTCGCACCTGCTTGCTTGTCAGGTCCGCCAAGGTCGTCGAGGGTTTGCCGGTGACGGTGACGAAGCTCTTTCGAGCGACCCAGAACCGTTGAACCATGAATGCGGTCAAGGTCGGCAAGAGCAGGAGGAAGGAAAGCATCGCTCCCCCGCCGAGATCGTTCATTCTTCCCGTTACGATCATATACGCTTCGGTGGAAAGCACCTTCAGCGAACCGGCCAGCAGCTGCGGGTTGGCGAAGTCCGCCAGGCTGTTGGTGAAGACCAGCATCCATGCCGAGAGAATTCCCGGCGTCGCAAGCGGCAGGGTGATCGAACGGAACGTCTGCCAACGGGTGGCGCTGAGGTCCAACGAAGCATCCTCGACCGTTGAGTCGATCTGCTTCAGCACCCCGCTGATCGTCAAAAACGCGATCGGGAACATGCTGATCGTCTGGACGACCGTCAAGCCGCCGAGTCCGTAGATCGAGAACGTCTTCATCTTCAAAAGCTGCGTGGTGATCAACCCGTTGTTTCCGAAGAGGAGAATGATTGAAAGCGAAAGGGAGAACGGAGGACTGATCACCGGCATCGTCGCCAGAATGGAGATCAGCCGCTTCCGCTTGAAGGCGGTTCGCTCCACGAGGAACGCGATCATGAAGCCGATGATTGTCGAAGCGGTGGCGGTTGCCACTCCCAGCTTCAACGATCCCCAGAGGGCTACGATGTAGGTCGGAGAGAGACCGAGCTTCCACGTCTCCAGACTGAATCGCCCATTCTTCATGAAGGAGAGACGAAGCGCCTCAAGGAGGGGATAGGCGACAAAAATAAGGACTATTACCATCAATCCGAGAACCATGAAGCTGGTTACCGGATCACGGGTAAGCATCACCGCCCAGAGAATCGCGACAAAGGCGATCGCCGCTCCGACTGCAAAAATCCTCAAGAGCCGGGTAAAGCCGAGAATACCGGTCGAGGGAACAAGAATCATCACCGTACCCAAGGCTTCATACCCGTTGTCGGCGATGACGGGAACGAAGTAGATATGCACCTTCGTCCGGTCGGTAGGGATCGTCGATCCCCGCTCCGGCTCCAAGAGATCGTACCGGACTTGATACTGATCGCGAAGCTTTATCGTTTCAAGATAGTAGGAGGACTCCAACGCCTGCCGGAACGCGTTGCTCTTCCCTGCCTGCTGCCACAACGCATCGGTTGCGGCGTTCATCCCGACCGTCGGGACGAACTCATGATCCCGGTAGTCAAGATAGACAGCGACGCTGCCGGGGATGATTTCTTCGACTTGAGAGAGCCATTTTGCGTACTCGCTTTTTTCTTCGGGAGCGGTCTGGACAAACAAAGCAACCTCATCGTAGTTCTTCTCTTCCACATATGCAGTGAAGGAACCCATCAATGAGGTATAGATCCAAATGTCTGCGGCGATGAAAACCATCGCCGCAATGACAAACTGTACAAAGCGTTTTTTGTTCACTGAATAAACCCTATGTACGAATCAGAGCTCATCAGCGTTTGTTGCCGATCTCTTTGGTCCAACGATCCAGGATGCGGGTCTTGTTCACGACGTCTCCGTCCCAGACGAAGTCCTGATTCACCGTCTTGATCTGGTCGATCGAAAGTGCATCGGGGTGCTTCGGTGCGCCCTTGGCGACAAGAACGACATACCATTCGGTAAATTTCTTCTGAGCATCGGGGGAGGAAAGGATCCAGTCATACAGTTTCTTCGCATTGACCGCCTCCTTGCCGCCCTTCACCAGCGACATCGAAGCAAGCTCATATCCGGTTCCTTCACTGGGAGCGTTGATCTCGATATTGGCTCCTCCGGCTTTGAGCTTGACCTGGTCGTGAGCATAGCCGATGGCGATTGGAATCTCACCGATCGCGACGCTCTTGCCGGGTGCGGATCCGCTCAAGGTATACTGGTCGATGTTCTTGTCGAGGGCGGTCAGGTACTCCATCATCTTGTCTTCATTGCCATTGTTGATGTAGCGGACCGTGGTCAGCACGTTGTAGGCGGTTCCCGAGGAGTTCGGGCTTGCCATTCGGATCAACCCCTTATACTCCGGCTTCAACAGATCGGCCCAGCTCTTCGGCGGGGTGATTCCCAATGCCTTGGCGCGGTCCAGGTTGGTCACAAAGGTGAGCGGTCCGACATAGAGTCCGAACCAATATCCTTCCGGATCGCGATATTGTTGGGGTGTATTTTCGGCATAGCGCGAGAAATACGGGGTCGTCAACCCCTTCGTTTTGGCGGTGATGTGATCAAGGCCCACACCTCCGACCCAAATCGAGACTTGAGGATTCGCGCTTTCGGCTTCCAAGCGGGCTACCGCCTCTCCACCGGCAAGGCGAACGAAGTTCACATGGATCCCCGTCTCTTTCTCAAACATCTCAAAGAGAGCGGCCGCCAAAGGCTCCTCCAATGTGGTGTATGCGTTAAGCGACCCACCGGCAGCCTCGGCCGCTTCCTCTTTTGTTCCGGCAGCAAACACGAGCGTGAAGCTCATGAGCACCAAAAACACTGTAAGCAACAATTTTTTCATCGAAATTCCTCCTTCCGTGTGAAAAAAATCGGTGATTCACCGCTTTCTACAAAGCGATGTCCAGTACCACTCTAGGAAATGGTCTTGCGCGTTGTCAAGGACATTCCCTCATGAGAACCAAGAAAAAAAGTCTGCCCTGAGTCAGGGGACTCGGAGCAGACTTTTATCTATCGGCGAAAACCTACATCATTCCTTCCATTCCGCCACCGGGGGGCATCGGAGCCGGGGGCTCGGGGATGTCCGTCACGGCGGCTTCCGTGGTCAGAATCAGGGCGGCGATCGAGGCGGCGTTCTGCAGTGCGGAGCGGGTTACCTTCACCGGATCGATGATTCCCTTCTCGAACATGTCGACCCACACGAAGTTCTCAGCGTCGAACCCGCGACCGGGTTTCTCGTTCTTGCACTTGTCGGCGATCAGCGATCCGTCAAGACCGGCGTTTTCGGCAATCTGGCGAATCGGCTCTTCAAGAGCGCGGCGGACGATGTTGTATCCGGCACGCTCGTCTTCCGGCAGTTTGGAGAGATCGACTTTTTCAAGAATCTTCGCCGCTTGGATCAGCGCTGCCCCGCCACCGGGGATGACACCCTCTTCAATGGCGGCCCGGGTTGCCGACAAGGCATCCTCGACGCGGTGCTTCTTCTCTTTCAGCTCGACTTCCGTCGCTGCTCCGACGTTCAGCACGGCGACGCCCCCGGCGAGCTTCGCAAGCCGTTCCTGGAGCTTTTCCCGGTCATAGTCACTGGTGGTGTCCTCGATCTGGACCTTGATCTGGGCGATCCGATCCTTGATGTCGCTCGCCTTTCCCGCACCGTTGATGATCGTGGTGTTCTCTTTCTCAACCTTGATCGACTTGGCCCGGCCGAGCTGGCTCAGATCGGCGTTCTCGAGCTTCAGGCCAAGTTCCTCGCTGATGACCTCGCCTCCGGTGAGAATCGCGATATCTTCCAACATCGCCTTTCTTCGATCACCGAAACCGGGGGCTTTCACTGCGACGACGCTGAGAATTCCCCGGACGCTGTTCACGACCAAGGTCGCCAGCGCCTCTCCGTCGACATCTTCGGCAATGATCAGAAGGGGCTTGCCCGACTGGGCGACTTTTTCAAGGATGGGAAGAAGTTCCTTCATGTTGGAGATCTTCTTGTCGTAGATCAGGATGAAGGGGTCGTCCAACAGGGCGGTCATCGTGTCGCGGTTGTTCGCGAAGTAGGCGGACAGATATCCCCGATCGAACTGCATTCCTTCGACAAAGTCGGTGGTCGTCTCGATCGTCTTGGACTCTTCGACGGTGATCACCCCGTCAAGACCGACTTTTTCCATCGCGTTGGCGATCTCATCCCCGATCGTCCGATCGTTGTTGGCGGAGATCGAGGCGACCTGAGCGATCTCTTCCTTGTCCTTGATCATCTTCGCCTGTTTCTTGATCTCGGCGACCGCATCCTTGACTGCCTTGTCGATTCCGCGGCGCACCCCCATCGGGTTGATGCCGGCGGCAACGCTCTTCATTCCTTCTTTGGTGATCGCCCAAGCAAGGACCGTGGCGGTGGTCGTTCCGTCTCCGGCGACATCGTTCGTCTTCGTGGCGACTTCCTTCAGCAACTGGGCGCCCATGTTTTCGAAGGGATCCTCAAGCTCGATCTCGCGAGCGACTGTGACTCCGTCTTTTGTCACGTTGGGGGCGCCGAACTTCTTGTCCAAGACGACCAGGCGACCTTTGGGGCCCAATGTAGCCATAACGGCTCGGGAGATCTTCTCCACCCCGTTCAACAGTGAACGACGAGCCTCTTCACTGAACTGCAACTGTTTTGCCATACTGAATATCCTCTCTTAAGAAATATCATTCTGTATACCATTCGGCGGGGAAAATCCCCCACCGCTCTGTAACATACAAATAAATTATCCAAGAAGCAAGTGCTCAAAAAAAAGAAGCCAGAGCAAGCGCAAGCAAAGCGGAGCTGATATTGGCGATGAAGTTCACCATATCGTTGTCGATCCACCGAACGCCCCGCTCCAGCGGCAGCACCCTTCCGTCGATTCTCGGTTTCTCGGTGATCCGTTTTGTCCCCTCGTCCCAGTAATGGGCTTGGAGGGTGATTCCGAGCACACTGTCCAACAAGCAGCCGAAGAGGGCGGCCACGGTGATGATCGAAGCCGCCCGGAACGCCCGGGCTCCCACCTCAAAATAACCGGAACTCACCACGATGGCGACAAGAAGCGCCCCCATCAGCGCCGCGACCAACCCCAAGGCGCTGATCGCCCCGCTGAGGCCCCGGTCCATCGGCCGACCGGTGAGAATCGAAACCGGAGGGCGCTTTGAAAGAATCCCCACCTCGCTGGCGAAGCTGTCGCTGGCCGCTTCGCCCACCGCCGCTCCGAACATGATGATATAGGCGGGGTTTTGGCGATAGGTGAACAAAAGCGCCGCCAGAAGGGCCATCAAGCCGTTGGCGAAGACCTGGACCATATCCCGCCTTCCCGTCTTCTGGTGGATCTTCTCCACGTCGACTCTTCTTAGGCGCTTTGAGATCTTTCCCAATATCGCCGTGGCGATGAAGAAGAACAGGAGTGAAAAGAGCGCCCCGAAGCCCAGGATCCATGTGGGGAAGAACCCGACCAGGAAGGCGGCCACCGCCCCGCCGAAGGTCAGTTGCCGAGTCACAAAGGCGCCCAGCGCGATGATCCCCATGATGCCGGCGAGAATCCACAGCGCTCCGTCGAAGGTGAAAAACCATCGATCGAAGAGCGAAGTGAGCGATGAAGTCGGTTGAACCAAGAGAGCCCAGCTACTCATAGGAAGAACCTCAACACAAGCAATACCGCCAAGGGAACCGTGATGTTGTCCAACCCCCATGGGGTGAATGCTTCCACGAACATCGCCACCGCTCCGACGAGGAACGAGGCAAAAAGAATCATGCCGGCGGAAAGAGAAGAACCCGTTCCAAGAGCTAAAACCGTGACGATGAAGCTGACGATCCCCATCGTCAGACATCCCGGATAAGACTTATTGAGTGTCTTGATCTTTTTTCTTCCCCACTTCGAGCCGACCATCGCGGCAAGTCCGTCGCCCCATCCCATCACCATGACGGCGATCGTCGCTTCAAGAGGGGTGAACACCCCCTGATGCATTCCGATCACCAGCAACAGGAGCGTAACGGGGAAATAGACCAGGCCCCAGTTTCGCTTGCGGTCATCCAAACCGATATGCTTTCCCCAGTTGAAGAGCGTAAAAAGGGAGTTCACCACGATGAAGCAGATCGGTCCGACGACCGCCCAACCGAGCGAAGTAAAGTAATACAGGTTCAAAAACCACCAGTTGGAAACCCCGATATGAACGATTTTCCGCATCGACTCGCTCGAGATGCCGAATCGATTTTTCAGGAATATGCCGAAGGCTATCACAACCCCGAGAAACGCATAGGAGAGGATGAGCCCGAGAATGTTGCTGTCCATAGGGATAATCATGCGCATCCTCTTCAACAATTTCAAGGGGCGCAAAGTTCAAAACCCCAATCTTCCATCCAAATACGCCGATATGCAGGCAACCCATCTCGCACCAACCAGTAAAAATTAATTATTTTAATTATTATTTTTAATTTTATTAATTATTTTAATATTATCTATTGACTTTATTAATTCATTCGCATATGGTGGAAGCAACGGAGGAACCTATGGAACACAGTTGGCAGCGACTTCTTGCAATGACGGGGGGAAAAAGATTCCTGGTTACGGAAATCCATATCCCCGAAGAGGGGATTACGATTGAGGGATCCTTTGAACTGCCTTCGCTCGCACGGATACCGATCGAGGATCAGATCTTCATCGCGATGTTCATCAAGACGAACG
>SHOI01000152.1 GCA_004294855.1 Sphaerochaeta sp.
AAGATAACCATTGAAGATATCGCTCGGGAGGCGGGGGTGGGGATCGGGACCGTGTCCCGGGTACTCAACAACAGCGTCCATGTGGCCGAGGATACGCGCAAGCGTGTTCTTGACGTCATCAAAGCCCGACAGTATGTTCGAAGCGCCGCCGCCTCCAAGCTGGCGAGAAACAACGTCGTGGAGACGACGGTGGGGCTCCTGCTCCCTGATATCGGAAACCACTACTTCTTCGAGATCTTCGAAGCGATCTACCAGAAGTTCCGGGGACTCGGAATCGACCTCATCATCTTCAACTACGAAAAACACAACCCCAAAGTCATCCAGCGCATCCTTGATGCACAGCTTTCGGCGTTGCTGATCTTCGCCTTTCACCTCGTCGACAGTGAACGGGACATGCTCCTTCGCCACAACGTCCCGTACCTCTACGTCGATTATCCCACCCGGACCGAGCACAGCATCTGTGTCGACAACACCCAGGGCGGAAGAATCGCCGCCCAATACCTGCATGGCAAAGGTGTTCGGAAGCCGTGCTACATCGCCGTCGATCCACCCGCCTGGTCGAACGAACAGCGCTATGCCGGCTTTACCTCCGAATACCTACAATACGGAGTCTCCTCGATCCCCGTCTTCAGCGCTTTCCTGTCGGAAGAAGACGGGTATCGGGTTGCGGAAGAGATCATCGCCCTTGGAACGCATGACGGCATCTTCTGCTACTGCGACGACATCGCCGCCGGAGCGATCCGGGCGATCCGCAAGCACGACGCCCCCATCAGGGTCATCGGCTTCGACGGAGTCCGGGCGACCGACTACCTGGAACTCTCCACCGTCAGCCAGGAACCCCAGATGATCGGAGAGCTGGCCTCGACCCTGATCATCGACCTCATCGAAGGCAAAAGATCCGATGTCCTGATCCAGAGGGTCATCACTCCGGTATTGATTGATCGAGGCAGCTAAAAGAGCAGATCCTCGATTGTCAGCAAGCCGGTATCCTTTCTGTGAACATCGCATTCGGCGGGATCCACCGCATCCCCGATGCCGACCGCCTTCATCATTGATGCATTGATCGCCTCGATCCCCGCCTTGGCGTCTTCAACTCCGGTGCATTCCTCGGGATAGAATCCAAGGGCATCGGCCGCCCGGGCGAAGATCTCGGGATCCGGCTTGGGCCTGATCAGATCCTTCGCATCCACGATCACATCGAAATAGTGAGTCAGCTTGAGGTTGGACAGGATCGTCCGGGCGTTTCGGGACGCCGAAGCGAGACCGATCCTCATGTTCTTCTCTTTCAACTGCTTGAGAAGCGCCTCGATATTGGGCAGAATATCCTTCGGAGTAAGCTCTGTGAGGAAGGAACGATAGATCTCGTTCTTTTCATCGCAGAGCTTTTTTATTTCTTCATCCGCAAGCGTTCTGTTGTTGTGTTTCAGGATGATCTTCAGGGACTCCGTTCGGGACACCCCCCTCAGCTCCTGATTGATCGTCCGATCGAAGGCAAGACCGTTTTTGTCGGCGATCGCCTTCCAGGCCCGGTAATGATCATCATCGGTGGAGGTGATTACGCCATCAAGATCGAAGATCACGGCTTTGCAGGTGGGGTTTGTTGTTATTGAGATTGGTGTGTTTGTTACATTGAGCTTCGTCGACCTGTGGGCGATCATGATCGGCCCGGTTGCCTGATAGGTCGTCTCCTCTTTGTCAATGGTTATTGTGAGCGTCGCATCGCCGAAGGTGAGGGAGAACCCCACCCCGGCCCAGCCCTCGGGCAGCCGGGGCCGGAAGGTGGGGGTGTTCTTGAGGTATCTGTAGCCCGCCACGCCATAGACGATGCCCATCCACGAAGCCGCCATCGCGGCGGTATGAAGACCGTCCTTCGTGTTGGAGTGGAGGTCCCGGATATCGGTCAGGGTGGTGTCTTCCAGATAGGTGACGGCAAGAGGAATCTCCCCGATCTCGAACGCCAGGATCCCCTGGATCCCCGCAGACAGGGAGGAGTCTCCGGTGGTCAGCGGCTCATAGAACAGCATGTCCCGCCGCTTCTGATACCAAGGCGCCTCATCGCTTAACAGCACATGGGCGAGCACCGTGTCCGCCTGCTTGATCAGGCGGTGGCGGTAGATGACCAGCGGATGGTAGTGAAGCAGCATCGGACGCTTCAGCGGACCCTTTTTCGTTTCATCCCAGATCTCTTTGGAAAGGAAGGAATCATCCTGCAGGGTGATTCCTTTTTCTTTGTCGAAGGGGATGACGATCGTTTCGATCGCTCTATTGAGCGTATCCAGTTCCTCTTTTGTGAGCGAGGATTCGTCGATGAACTCCTTGAGCCTCCTCAAATGATGGCGGACCATCATGTTGGTGTAGGCGTTGTTGTCAACCAGGGCGGTGTACTCGTCCGGGCCGGTCACCTCGTTGATGACGAATCGTCCCTGTTCATTGAACGAACCCAGATCGAGGTAGAAACGGGCGGTCTCGACCAGGAGCTCAAGACCACCCTCATCCAGGATGGAGTGATCTTGGGTGATGTCGAGGTACTGGTAGAGCGCATAGGCGATATCCGCGTTGATGTGGTATTGGGCGGTTCCGGCGGGGAAGTAGGCTGAGGCCTCCGGTCCATAGATCGTCCGCCACGGGAACAGGGCCCCTTTCTGGGAAAGCTCCCTTGCCCGCTTTTTCGCATACGGCAACATGCCGATCCGATAGAGCAGCAGGTCGCGGGCTTTTTCCGGATTGGTGTGGGTGAAGAAGGGAAGGGCGTAGATCTCCGTGTCCCAGAAGGAGTGGCCCTCGTACCCGACGCCGGTGAGGCCCTTGGCCGCAAGGGCGTGTCCGGTCGACTGGTTCAGCTGGAAGATGTTGAACCGCAGCGCCAGCTGCAGGGTCGGGTTGTCCTGTATCCGGACATCGCTCTTTTGCCAGAACCGCTCATAGTAGGCGACCTGTTCTTCCTTCAGGGTCTCGTAGGAAGGATGGGACAGCGGGTTCCGTTCCGTTTCGTAGCTGAAGAATTTGGTCAG
>SHOI01000153.1 GCA_004294855.1 Sphaerochaeta sp.
TCATTCGATTGAATTTCAGCCACGGCACGCATGAAGACCAGCAAAGAAGGTACGACATGGCCCGAAAAGCGGCCGTCGAATTGGGAATCGAGATTACGATCTTCATGGACCTGCAGGGTCCGAAGATTCGCCTGGGAGCGTTGGCTGAGCCTTCCTACACGCTGGAAGGGGGCGAAGAGCTGGTATTGACCACCGAGCAGTGCGTCGGAACCCGTAATCGGGTTTCCATCGATTATCCCTACCTTCACGAGGAGATCAAGGTCGGAAATCGAGTGCTTATCAACGATGGCTTGGTTTCGCTTGTCGTTGACAGAATCGATGGAACCGATATCGTGTGCCGAATGGTGGAAGAGGGCACGATTCTGCCCCGCAAGGGAGTGAACCTTCCCGGGGTGCCCCTTGTTCATTTGTCCTCCTTCACGGAAAAGGACAAAGCCGATTTGGCGTTCGGTTTTAAGAACAAGATCGACTATGTCGCTCTTTCCTTTGTCCGAAGCGGTGACGACGTGGCGTTGTTGAAGAAATACATGACGGAGACGTTCGGCCATGCAATTCCCATCATCAGCAAGATCGAGAAACCGGAAGCGGTCGATAATATTCACCAAATCATGGACGAAAGCAGCGCGATCATGATCGCCCGGGGGGACCTGGGGGTCGAAGTTCCCGCTGAAGAGGTTCCCCTGATCCAAAAATCAATCATTCAGATGGGAATCAATCGAAACCTCCCGGTGATTACCGCTACGCAGATGTTGGAATCGATGATTTATCGCCCCCGACCGACCCGTGCCGAGACCAATGATGTGGCGAACGCCGTATTGGATGGAAGTAGCGCGGTGATGCTCAGCGGCGAGACTGCAGCAGGGGGGTATCCGCTTCAGGCGGTCCGCACGATGGCGAATATCACTTCGATGATCGAACAGAGCGAAGTATTCAAACGAGAGGTGATGAACCAGATTTTAGGGATGGATATGCTGCGCAAGCAGACCGTAACGGAAGCGGTGGGGCTGGCCACCCGAGATCTGGCGATCAGCGTGAAGGCGTCCTACATCACCTGTTTCACCCACTCAGGCTCGACCGCTCGCCTGATCGCCAAGTTCCGTCCTTCGGTGCCGATTCTTGCATTCAGCCCGAATAAATCGGTTGTTCAGTACCTCTGTCTGAGCTGGGGGGTGACCCCGATTCTCATCGATGAATTGGAAAGCGTCGATGAACTGCTTCTCTTCGCCCCGGAATACTTGAAGAAAAACGGTCTTGTGAAGACCGGAGACGCCGTGGTCATCACCGCCGGAGTCCCGGTGGGCTCCAGCGGCAAAACCAATATGATCAAAGTGGTTGAGATCGAATGACTACGGTCGGAACGTCAGAGCAGTGCTGAAGCTCACCGCTCTACCGGCATGATCGAAGAGATCGAGGGCTCGAACATCGAAAGATATTGTCGTTGAGGGGAAGAGCTTGAAAGCGGGAACACGGAGGCCTACGTTGACCAATCCCCGGTTCTGGGCATTTCCACCCGAGGGGCTGAGGCTGTAGGAGATATTCCCGAAGTCGAGAAGAAGAGCCAAATGGTTCTTCAGCTTGCTGGGGAAGAGCATCGTCTCAAGGCCGACGGCGAAGTCGATGTTCGAAAGAGCCTGAGTCCCCTGCTTCCAGGAGTACCCGACCATGATCGATGACTTGGTCGGCAGGTCCATCAAGGTGTGGCGGAATGTGGATGCAAGGTATCCCTGAACACCAAACGTATTGGAGTCGCCCACTTCAATCAGTTGGAGGTTGGCTCCTACGGCAAATGATGTGCCTCTTTTTTCGGCAAAACGCCACTTCGCTGAAAGAAGCAGATCGGTCGCGGTTTTTGTATCAACAGCGAACGACACTTCAATATCTATGGGGAAGGAAAGGTAGATGAAGGGGACGTGGGCAAGACCTTTGTCGCCGTAGATCATTGAATAGCCGGTGGCGATTGCAAGCTTGGGTCCACTTTCTTCCACATTTGCGCTGGGGGCGATGATATAGCCGCTGGTCCCGTTTAACGTGGGCTCGGCGAGTAACAGAGCGGTTCCCAACAAGAGGATACCTACGATGAGAAGGGTTCGTTTCATAACGGGCTCCTTGGTTCTTCAGTTGCCTTTCTTAATTCAGGCTGACCTTTTTCGTTGATTCGTTTCGTGATGTATTTTTCTTTCTCCAATTGAGCGAGAAGGGCTCCCAACGATTTATATTTCGAGCGCTCAATCATTCGGCTCTTATCCATCTGGTGAAATTTGGTTCCTACAAAACTGGCAAGCTGCCAACTGTCGGGGTCAAAGGAGTCGATGACCTTTTTGGCCAGAGCCTTGACCTGGTCATTCATCTTCTCCTGCGGCGTCGGTTCGACGGAGACCTTTGTTTCCTTCTTGGCTCCCTTTGTCTTGGTCGTGTAGGACTCCAGGATGAGAATCTCGTCGCAGCTGTTGGAAAACACCGGCTTGTCGCTGACCTCCTCCTTGGTGACGAGGAACACTTCCTTGCCATACTTTCGAAGCATCTCCATGATGACGGTGAAATCGCTGTCACTGGTAATAAATACATAGCGATCAATCACCGGCATATTGATGATGATGGTTTCAAGAGCGGCCAAGGAGATGATCAGATCCGCCCGATTCTTGTACTTCGATGTGATCGAGGGGGTATCCCGGATCTCGAAGTTGTACTCGGTGAGTTGCTTCTTCATCTTTCGGATCGCCGTGGAGTTCCCCGCCGCCATCTTGATGACGAAGACATTCTCCTCGTCGCTGTCCACGTTATGCCGCAAGGAGAGGTCGTCAAGCAAGCTCTTTAAATCAAGGGTTGATGGAATGTTTTCCAAGTCGATGTAAATCGCGTTGTTTTTCCGTTTCATAGGAGAACTATACTCCATCAGCAGCAATCCTAAAAGGGGACAGGTCCATCTACGCGGATTTCTTCCTTTGTAATCGGGTGGGTAAACTCCAAGCTCTTGGCGTGAAGATAAAGGCGACTCTTCATCCCCGAGC
>SHOI01000039.1:0-8835 GCA_004294855.1 Sphaerochaeta sp.
CAACACACTTCTATTTGTTGTAAGCGTTTAAAAACTCAAGCACATATCCGTTCAATTCCAGGAGAGCGTCCGGAGCGGGACGGGTGTTCAGTCCGCCATCCAGCAGATACGTGAGAACGGGTGTCGCTAGACTCATATCGGTCAATCCGAAATGGCCGACACCCGAGATATGCTTGTTCACATACATCGGACGACCGCTCTTCATCAACCGCACATTCATTTCATATGTCGTGATCTCATCCAGTCGGGCATATAAAGCGTCCGAATAGATATGCAGGATCGGCAAAGGATACCACTCATCCGTGAACACATACCGATCTTCGTCGATACCGATGATATCCGATGCAAACGGTGCCTCCAAGATCACCAATGCCTGAACATCTTCCGGTCTTTGACGTCCAACGGCCAACGCTGCGGAACCTCCAAGGGAATGACCCGAGAGGACGATCCGTCCGCGGTCGATGTACCGTTCATGATGATGATTCATCTGCGAGTCCAAGACCTGATCAAGCACCGCATTGATATCATCAATCCGCACGTTTGACCATGCTCGTAATTCAGCTAAGGTCTTCGGCAAATCCTTGGAACCCTGTGAACGCATGATGCTCTTGATAAATGCCGAATCCACCCTTATCTTCCTCCCGTCAGAGAGCGTACTTCGATAGGAATGATAGGGATGGTTTAAGCCCATCACGACATAGCCTCGAGACGCCAGTTCCAAGAACAGCGTCTCATTGGCTTCTTCGGCACCGAATGACCCCGGAGAATAGAGAAAAAGAGGGTGATGTTGGGTCTGTGCATCCTTTGGACGCCATACCCTGACGGGAATTTCCCGGGTATCACCAGAGGTCGCCATCTCCGAACGTTCGGTTTCATAGTGATAAAACGCCACTTCGGTTACGACATCATGCGTTCCCGTAGGCTGTGGCGGCGGTAGCAAGGGAAAGAGCAGTCGCCAGGCCATGACGACCATCAGAACGAATGAAGCAAGAATCAAGCCCGCCTTGTTCCATCTTCGGAATCTCTTTTGGACGATAAAGAAGATACAGAGACCGACAGCAAGCAAAAACCCCAAGAATCGCATAGTCATCCGTCCATCCCCCCGGTACAGTCTAGCAAGATGCATTTCTTCTGCCAATAAACCCTCATTGGCGGAGGATGCATCAAAACAGCCGCCCGTCCATCAGGAATCGTTCAAGAGGAATATGCCTGACCCCTTCAATCGTATCGGAAAAGCGGGGATCCATCGTGACCACGAACTTGGGATACGAGTCTCCTATCTTCAGCAAGGGTGCGAACTCCCTTTGAATCGCTTGTTCGCCTTCAAGGCGATACGCAATCTGGACATACACCTTTTGTTGAGCCTTCTCGGCGATGAAATCGACTTCCAACGCATCGAGCTTGCCGACATACACGACAAACCCGCGGCTGACCAGCTCGTTGTGCACGATGTTCTCCAGAATCCCTGAAATATGACGGTCACGGTACCCGAACACAGCGTGCTGAAGGCCGCTGTCGGCAAGGTAGTATTTCTCCCGGGTTTTAAGAATCTCTTTTTTCTTGATGTCGTAGCGTTGGACCCGGGTGATGATGTAGGAGCTCACCAATGCATCAAGATAGGTGTGAACCGTATTCATGTCGACTCTTCGAGCCTGACTCTTGAAATAATCGGCGATCCGCTTGGCGGAAACCGGGCTTCCCACCATATCCGCGATGAAATACAGGATTCTTCTCAGGAGCTCGACATCCCTGATCTTATACCGTTGAACCACATCCCGCAGGACGATCGAATCAAAAATGCTGGTGAGAACCATGTACGAGGAGCGCTCATCAAAATCCGGAGACAGATGGATGGCGGGAAAGCCGCCCCGCCTGATATAGAGCCAAAGCAGGTCTTCCCGGGCTTCGGACATCCCTTCCCTGAATGCAAGCATTTCGGAATACGTCAAAACCTGCATCGTGAAATGGATGAACCGACCGGTAAGCAGTGATGAGATTTCCGATGAAAGCAGTTTCGAGTTCGACCCGGTCAGATACATGTCAACCGAAAAATCCAGCATGATCGAATTGACCGCATCCTCCCAATCTTCAACCAGCTGGATTTCATCGAAGAATACGTACGCCATCCCTTTGATCGAAGGCATGAGTTCTCTTACATACTCATACAAGGGACGGGAAGAACGGAGATGTCCGTACTGCAAGCTCTCGAAATTGATGGATATGATGTGCCGAGGATCCACCCCCTGCTTGATGAGCTCCTGCTGAATCAAGAGCATCATCGTCGATTTCCCACACCGACGGATCCCCGTGATGACTTTTATGAACGGCTTTCCGATGAACGGCTTTATGTTCTCGTAGTAGAGCGGCCTATCGAACATCATTTCCCTCCATATTCAGGATTATACCCATAAAAAGGTACGAAGTAAAGAAAGTTATTAGGGTTATACCCATATATACTTATTATTTTTATAGAGTTTTTCCGGTTATACCCCTATTTCCTATCCTTCTGAAGGTAAAAGCTCTTTTTTTGAATATATGCTACACTTCCTCTTGATGTTGGAGGCTCTATGAGCAGGAAACCGTTTCTTCTGGGATTTGGCGCGATGCGCTTTCCACAGACCGAGGAAGGAAAAATCGATCGTCCGCTGGCTGCCGAGATGCTTCGCTATGCGATGGAGCACGGAGTCACCTATTACGATACCGCCTACACCTACCATGCCCGGGAGAGCGAACCGTTTCTCGGCGAGTTCCTTCAGGACTATGACCGCGCCTCCTTTCAGCTGGCGACGAAGCTTCCCCAGTGGCTGGTCGAATCCGTTGACGACGCACGACGGATCTTTGAAGAGCAACTGGAACGACTGAAGGTCGACTACTTTGACTACTACCTCGTCCATTCGTTAAGAAAAAAGACCTATGTGAAGATGGTCGACTTGGGAGTCATCACCTATCTGGAGAAAGAAGTGCAGGCGGGCAGAATCAAGAAGCTCGGCTTTTCCTTCCATTCAAGCTTCGAGGACTTCCGATACATCCTTCATTCAAGAGCCTGGGATTTCTGCCAGATCCAATACAACTGGCTCGACATCGAAGAACAGGCGGGCCGGGCCGGGTATGAACTGGCGACCGAGCACGGAATCCCGGTCATCGTGATGGAACCGATCAAGGGAGGATCGCTCCTTTCCATCCCTCCCCATCTGAAAGAACAGGTTGAGCAGGTGGCTGAAGAGGATTCGATCGCCGCCCTCTCCCTTCGGTGGGTCGCCGAACACAGGAACGTCCCGGTGATTCTCAGCGGCATGTCCACGCTTGAGCAGGTGGTTGAAAACATCGCCACCCTCTCCGATCCTCAACCGCTTACCGATGAACAGCATTCCGCCTTGGAGGAAGTCGGCTCCTACATGCGAAACCGGCTCGGCAACGGCTGCACCTCCTGTTCCTACTGCATGCCCTGCCCCTTCGGAGTTGACATTCCCGGTTCTTTCGGGATCTGGAACACCTTCCGCCTCTTCGGGCGGAATGAACAGGTCTCCAAGCGCTGGGAATCGATGGGTGACACAGGACCGCTTTCCTGCACCCGGTGCATGGCGTGCGTCCCGCTCTGCCCGCAGGAGATCCCGATCCCCTTCGATCTGGCCCGGGTTCACGAGGAACTCAGTCAGGGGGCCCTGTAAGAGGTGCGCTTGACCGATGATGGAAGAGAGGATCCGCTTGGCGTTGCTTGGATGGTGTCTCGGGGACGGCTTCGGCAGCCAGACCGAGGGGATGGAACCCGAGAGGGTCGAAGCCCTTGGAGAACTCGCGGAAGTTTACAGCTTTGAAAAGGAAGTCCCGCATTGCGGGATCGGAAGCTACGTCTCCGACCTTCCGATCCTCTTCGCCCTTTCCTTTCTGGAGCTGGAACGCGTCGATTACGACCATCTCCGCTCGACCTACAGGCGCTACATCAAGGAAGAACCCGATTTCCTCGAGCCGCTGCTTGAACAGGCGCTCTCGAATCCGATGGAGAAAGGAGAGCGGGTCTTTCATCTGGGCCGATCCGTCACAAGCGGCATTCTCTCCGCTCTTCGTTCCGACTCCAAGATGATCGCGGGAAAAGAAGCCGCCCTCACCTCGGCCAATGCGATCGTCCGGGAAGCGGCAGATCTCTATGGTCAAACGCTCATCTCTCTCATCCTCCGGGAAGCGGAAACGGTCGACGAGCTCTTTCTCCTTTTGATGAGAAGCCGGACCTTGGACGACGAGCTGAAATCGCTTATCCGGGGAGCGCGGAACTCGGAGGAGGTCATCAACCCGCAGGCGGTCAACACTCTGCACCTTCGTCCCACCCTTCTTGCGGTCTTCTCCGCCCTGAAGCATGCCACTACCTTCGAGGACGGGATGATCGCCCTTGCCAAGGGCGGCGGATCGGCCCGCCTTCGCTGCGCCTTGTACGGAGGGCTTGCCGGCGTGCTCTTCGATCACCTTCCCGAATCCTGGATCGCCGAACTGCACGTCTCTTCGGCTCTGGACGCGATGATCAAGAAGCAGACGCTCTACAGGCGGGAGACGCTCACCTTCGAGAAAATTGTCGATTCCTTAAGCAACAAGCTGTGTGACTATGAGGAGTAACAGATGAAGTACAAACCTTTGGGAAGAAGCGGGATCATGGTAAGCGAATTGTGCTTCGGCACGATGGGCTTCGTCAGCCGGACGGATCGCTCAAGCTCCGAGCGGCTCTACAGGAAAGCCCGGGAAGCGGGAATCACCTTTTTCGACACGGCGAACATCTATTCCGACGGTGAAGTCGAGGAGTACCTCGGCTCCTTCATCCGGGATGAACGCTCGGAGGTCGTCATCGCGACGAAAGGCTTCGGGGCGATGGGAAGCGGTCCCAATGACAAGGGCTCCAACGCCAAGAGCCTGCGCCTTGCCCTGGAAGGATCGCTGAAGCGTCTGAAGACCGACTATGTCGACATCTACTTCCTCCATCAATACGACCCCCTCGTCGCCGAGGAGGAGCTGCTGCGCACCCTGGAACGGTTCGTGACAAGCGGGAAGGTCCTCAGCCTCGGCGTCTCCAACTACAGCGCCTATCAGACGATGAAGCTCAACGCGGCAGCGGCTCGGCTTGGCTTGCCCCGGATCGACGTCCTGCAGCCGATGTACTCGCTCGCAAAGCGGATCTGCGAGATCGAGATCCTGCCGATGGCCAAAGGCGAAGGTCTGGGCGTCATCTCCTACAGCCCCCTCGGAGCGGGGCTCTTAACCGGTCGATACTCCCATGAGGATAAGCCTGCAACCGGCCGGCTGGTCGAAAACCCGATGTACACGAAGCGCTATCGAAAGGAACGCTACTTCACCTTGGCCAAGGAGTTTTCCGCGTTCGCCGAATCCCTGGGCGTCGAGGAGGCGACGCTTGCCACCGCATGGGTTCTGGCCAACGAGGCGATTACCGCCCCGATCATCGGACCGACGAACGAGGATCAATTGAGGCTAAGCCTCAAAGCGCTCGACTTTGAGATTACAAAAGAGATCGCAACGAGACTGGATGAGATCGCTCCCCCGCCGCCCCCGGCGCATGACCGCAGCGAGGTCGACAGATAGCTGATGCGAACCGGCAACTGATTGCGAATACGGGGTATGGATGACATCACCTCCCTTGCGCGGGAGCGCTTCGGCATCACTGCGGTGCGGCCCTTCCAATATCTGGTGATTAAACGAATTCTTGAAGAGGACAAGAAGGAGAACCCCCACCCCGGGATGATCGTGACGCTGCCCACCGGAAGCGGAAAGAGCCTCTGCTTCATGCTTCCCGCATTGGCGGTCTCGGGTCTTACCATCATTGTCTATCCTCTTTTGGCATTGATGAGTGATCAGGTGCGGAGGTTCGAGGAGGCGAAGATTCCCGTCCTCTGCCTCAAAGGAGGGCAGTCGAAGAAGGAACGAATGGAGATTCTTTCCGATCTTCCGAACGTCCGCGCCCTTGTCACCAACGCTGAAACATTGGCGAATCCTCGTGTGCTATCCGCCCTGCTGCACATCCCCATCTCGATGATCGTCATCGATGAGGCGCATACGATCGAACGCTGGGGTTCCTCGTTTCGGCCGGCGCTGAGGACGCTCAGCTCCCTTATCGCCCATCTTCGACCGAGACAGACCCTGTGCTTCACCGCCACCGCCGACAATGCGGTCATCACCTTATTGAACACCCTTTTTTTCACCGGAAAGCCGGCCCACCTCGTTCGAGGATCAAGCGACCGGGAAAACATCGCCTACCATTCCTATCCAACCCTTTCAAAGTCCCGTGCCATCACTACCCTCCTGCACAATCCCTCGACCCGGCCGGCGATTGTGTTCGTTCCAACCCGTGCTCTGACGGAGCGGCTTGCCCGGTATTGCCGGATTTCCAATCCTGCGCTTGATGCCCGCCATTACCATGCCGGCCTTCCAAAGGATGCCCGACACAGGATTGAATCATGGTATTTCCACCATCCCGACGGGGTGCTCTTCGCGACGAACGCCTACGGGATGGGGATGGACAAAAAGGATATCCGGACGGTGGTTCATCATTCGCTCCCCTCCGACGCTCTGGCGTTTCTGCAGGAAAGCGGACGCGCGGGGCGGGATGGCCTTCAGGCTCGATCGATCGTTCTGATCAATGAAGCCGACCGCTCTTCAAACCTCTTTCCGATCTTCAACCAACACAAACAATGTTATCGATCGTTGCTTCTTTCGCTGATGGATGAAGAGCTCGAGCACTGCTTCGGCTGTGGAGTCTGCTTGAATCACCGGATTCTTCTCAGGGAGGGGGAACGGCCGATTCTGCGCACCATTTTCTTCAATCCGCTGAAGTACACCCCCTATACGCTTGCCTTGGTTCTGCAAAAAAAGGACTCCCGTGTTCTCTATTCCGGCTCGCTTTCCACCTGGCGAATCCGGGAGATCGAGGAGGCGGTCAAGACCCTTGTCCAAGAAGGAAGGATTCTTCAACCACCCTTCTTGAAAGGGAAAATGATTCTCCTGCCTCAGATTGACAAGAGAGGGAGGGACCGATAGAGTTTTTTACAAACAAGGGAGGATCGGCATGGCGACGGTACGTGAAGTTCAAAACGGTGCATTGCACCTGCGGTATCCGGAATTCTATGGGAATGTGTATGACGAAGCGGAGCACGACCGGCGGTATCAGACCCTGATCGAAACCCATGCCAAGCTGTTTTCCGAAGAGAATCCGATCCTCTTCTCCACCGCCGGGCGCAGCGAGCTCGGCGGAAACCATACCGACCACAACAAGGGGCGGGTGATCGCCGCCACGATCAATCTCGACACGATCGCCGCCGTTACGAAACGAAATGATTCGATCGTTACCATCATCAGCGAGGGGTATCCCCCGGTAACGGTGGATCTGAACGACCTTGTCGTAAAGAAAGAGGAATACAACACCACCGAGAGTTTGGTTCGGGGTATTGCGTTTGCGTTCAAGGAGCGCAACTTGGCGATCGGCGGCTTTTGCGCCAACACCTCGAGCAAGGTGCTGAAAGGTTCCGGCCTCTCCTCCTCGGCGGCGATCGAGGTGCTGTGCGGAACGATTTTCAACCATCTATACAACGATGATGTGTTGAAACCGGTCGACTTGGCGCAGATCGGACAATTCGCCGAGAACACCTACTTCGGCAAGCCTTCCGGACTGATGGACCAGCTTGCCTGCGCCTATGGAGGAATCATCGGCATCGACTTCAAGCATCAGATACCGAAGATTCAAGAGGTTTCCTGCTCCTTTGAAGAAAAAGGATATCGGCTGGTCATCGTCGACACGGGAGGAAACCACGCCGACCTCACCCACGAGTACGCCTCCGTTCCGATCGAGATGCGCGCCGTCGCCGCCTTCTTTGACGAAGAAAATCTACGATTCGTTTCCGAGGAACGCTTTCTGTCCCGGCTGCCCGATCTTCGCTCCTCGTTGCAGAACGATCGTTCGATCCTCCGGGCCCTCCATTTCTTTGAAGAGAACAAACGAGTTGAAAAGATGCTGGAGGCTCTCGAAGCGGATGACATGAAGCGCTATCTGGAATTGGTGAACGAGAGCGGTGAATCCTCCTTCTGTTTCCTGCAGAACCTCTACCCTTCGATCGATCCCACCGAGCAGGGTCTCAGTTTGGCGGTCGCCCTCGGCAAGGAGATTCTTCAAGGCCAAGGGGCGGTGCGCGTCCACGGGGGCGGGTTCGCCGGAACGATTCAGGCGTATGTACCGATCGCTCTGTTCGATCGGTTCACAGCGAGGATGGAGAAGGTCTTCAAAGCAGGCAGCGTAACCGCTCTGGCGATTCGGAAGGCGCCGACCACCGCGCTGATCTACTGAAACAGCTCGAGGTAGTCGGTCCCGATCAATCTCATGCGCGTCTCTCTTTTCAGGATCTCTTCAAGAGCGGGCGGCACGTCAAGAACGTGCCCGATGAGGGGCTCGACCACCGTTTCAAACTTCGCCGGGTGGGCGGTGCTCACCACGATCGAAGGGGATTGGGAAACGACATCTTTCTGAACCCGCACTCCGGTGGCGGTATGGGGGCAGATGATATACCCATGCTGCTCATACACTTCCTTGATCGTCTGCCGGATCGCCGGATCATCGACGCTGTGGGCGCTCACGTTCAGGCGCATCGTCGCAAGGTCGCCGAAGAGAGCGAAAAGCCGCTCCATGTTGCTCGGAGAACCGACATCCATCGCGTTGGCCAGCGTCTCGATTGAAGCGCGGGGGGCATACTCGCCGCTCTTCAGGTAATCGACGATCGTCCGGTTGGCGTTCAGGGCGAGGGTGATCGATTCGATCGGAGCTCCCATCGTCTTCGCCCAGTACGCCCCGCA
>SHOI01000039.1:8935-16912 GCA_004294855.1 Sphaerochaeta sp.
ACCCGATTCTTCGGAAAGAGCACTTTGACGTCGATCCCTTTTCGACCGGCGAACGCCGCGGCGACCGCACCGCCGGTATCACCGCTGGTGGCGACCAGGATCGTGAGCTTCCGATCCTGAAGCTGGAGCAGCTGCTCCATCGAGTACGCTAAAAACCGCGCCCCGAAATCCTTGAACGCCGCAGTCGGTCCGTGAAACAGTTCAAGAACAAACCGCCCTTCCTCCAATTGAACGAGGGGTGCGGGGAAGGTGAACGCGTTGACGCAGATCTCGGCCAGATGGGGAGCAAGCGGATCGCCTTCAAAGAAGGGGGCGAGCACTTCATAGGCGAGCTCGGGATAGGAAGAGATCTCATGGACATTCACATGAGCAAGGGAGGGAAAGGATTCGGGGATGTAAAGCCCCCCATCCGGAGCCAAGCCCTGCATGATCGCCTGACTTGCTCCGATCGGTTCGGCATTGCCGCGCGTTGAAATGAACTTCATCGTCCGTTCTCCTAAATCCGGGCGCCCAGATAGGATGAGAGGCGAAGGATGTCGCTGAAGACTCCTCCTGCGGTCACTTCCCTGCCGGCTCCCGGTCCTTTGATCACAAGCGGCTGGATCCGATAGCGGTCGGTGACGAAAAGGATCACGTTGTCCGTCCCCGTCGCCTGGCTGAAGGGATGGTCCGGTCCGAATGAGCCGAGGCGGGCTTCGCAGTTCCCCTCTTCATCCACCGTTCCGACGTAACGGAGGAACTCTCCCTTTGAGCGAGCGGTCCGGTACGCTTGTTCGATGATCGGATCGATCTCCTCCAGCCGCTCCATGAACTCGTCCAGGCCGATTCCTTCAAGGGATTCGGGAACGAGGCTTTGAATGGGAACATCGGCCACTTCGATCTTGCCGCCCAGCTCGCGGGCGAGAATCACCGTCTTTCGCCCCACATCCATCCCCGAAAGATCGTCTCGAGGATCGGGTTCGGTGTATCCCATCTCCTTCGCCTGACGGACCAGGGTCGAAAACGGAACCGATCCGTCATAGGTGGAAAAGAGCCAGGCGAGGGTACCGCTGAGCATCCCTTCGATCCGGTGGACATGATCACCGGTCTGCACCAGATCTTTCAGGGTCCAGATGACCGGAAGCCCCGCCCCCACCGTCGTTTCATAGAGGAACCGGCTGCCGGTACTGAGGCATGCATCCATCAGCTCCTTGTAGTAGGAGTATTCTGCGGTTCCCGCTTTCTTGTTGGGCGTGATGACATGGATGCGGTTTTTCAGCCATGCGGCGTAGTGGCCGGCCAGTTCGCTGCTCGTCGAGCAGTCGATGATCAGAGAATGCGGGAAGTAGGTCGCGCTGATATGGGCGGCGAAGGCCGTCAGATCCAGAGCGACGCTCTCCTTCCCGAAGCGCTCTCTCCAGCTGCCCGGATCGATCCCTTCATCATCAAGGAGCATCTTCTTCGAGTTCGCGATCCCCCGGATATGAATCGCCAAGCCGAACTGCTCGCGAAGACGGACAAGCTGGGCATCGATCTGAGAAAGCAGTTCGCTTCCGATCGAACCCGGTCCGAGCAATCCCACGGAGAGCGTCTGGCGGGAAAGGAAGAATCGGGCATGGAGAGCACGAAGAGCCCTACGAACATCCTGTTGAAGGATAACCGCTGAAATATTCGTCTCCGAGGATCCCTGAGCGATCGCCACGACGTTTACTCCCGCCCTCCCTAAGGAGGAGAAGAAGTTCCCGGCGATGCCGCGTTGGCCGCTCATCTTCTGTCCCACGGCGGCAAGAATCGCCAGATTTCCGTGGCCTTCGATGCTGTGGATCTTCTTATTCTCCAGCTCTTCCTTGAACTCGAGCCGGGCGACGCGGACCGCTTCTTCCATCTTGTCCTGGTAGACGGCGAAACAGATCGAGTATTCGCTGGATCCCTGACTGATCAGGATGACGGAAATATTCGCCTTGCGGATCGCGCTGAACAGGCGGGCGGAGATTCCCACCACCCCGCTCATTCCCACACCTTCGACGTTCACCAGGGCGACGTTTCGGATCGTTGAAAATCCTTTCACCTTGTACGGACTGTTCGGATTGCCCTCTTTGCTGACGACCGTTCCGGGATCATCCTCGGCGTTCCACGAGCGGAGCGTCACTTCGATCTCCGCTTCAATGGCGGGCAGAAGGGACTGCGGATGGATGATCGGCGATCCATAATAGGAAAGTTCGGTCGCTTCGGCATAGGAGAGGGCTCGAATGACGAGCGCTGAAGGAACATCGCCGTCATCGGCGCTTTTCAGAAGCGACGTGGAGTTCCAGAAGGTGACTCCGTTCGCTCCGAGGCGAGAAGCCAGAAGCGCTGCTGCATATTCGCTTCTTTTCTCCCCTTCTTCGCAATAGACCACGGTAACCGTGTGTGCTACCTGCGTTCCAACGCTGCTGTACTCTACGTATTCACTGTGAATCTCAACGCTCTGAAGGAAGGAATGAACGATCATCGCCACCCACGAGGCGGAGAGCTTCTTGACGTAGAAGTATACGTCGTCGCTGACCTCCCCGACGAGCCACACCGATCGCAGGAGATCTTCAATATTGTCGAACCCCTCTTTAATGGTGGCTACTACGGAGTTGCTCACATCCAAGACGGATTCGACCATGTTTTCCCAGGAGCTCAGTCGGGCTTCGGCCATTGACCACAGGCGTTCATCCCGGGCTTTGGCGAGAACCAGAAGATCTGTTACATCCAACGTTTCATTGCCCAAAGAGGAGATAACGAGGACGCTTTGTTCCTCGGGTGAAAGGATCCGAAGAAGCTTTTCCAAGCCCACTTTTGTAACGACGTTGTGAGCCTCCAAGGCATGAATTCGTAGCAGATTCACGACAATTTACCCTCCGTATACTGAAACAGAGCCCAAAGGGCCCTGTTGCAATTGCGCTGACATACTCTCTACGCGAGTTGTTCGGCCCGTCCACTTCTCAAGCAACGAGTGCAAATCTTGATCGTCTTGGGTGTTCCCTTGACGATTGTTTTCACTGTCACGAGGTTGGGGCGGAACGTACGCTTGGTGGTAACGCCGATATGCTGACCGACACCACCCTTCTTTTTGGCTTGACCTTTACGCGGGACGCTGTTTCCTGCCACAGTCCCTTTTCCACACAATTCACATCTGCGAGCCATTGCTATATCCACCTTCTCTACAAGTTCAACAAGTTATCGGAGTCTCATCATCTTTGTCCGGGAAAACGGCTTCCCGTGAGCAGTGAAACAAAGCCCAACTCCAACCTAGGCAAACATATCAAATTCCCGAATATGTGTAAAGAGAGCGGGAGGATTTGTGTTGTTGTTCAGCGAAAACGATACCTGATTAGGAGTTCTCCTCATGCAGAAACTCCAGGAATCATCTATACTGCAGGTATGCAGGACTATTATATCCTTCGTCTTCACAAAGATCTTCGCATCGCTTTGGAAAAAGAACGGAATCGGCTCTATGCGTTGTGTGGCGATCGTTCGCTTTTGACGTGGGAGCCATGCATTATCTTGGGGCCCGCTACCGGAAAGACCGCCCAATTCATTCCATCCCCTCCGCTTCCGGTCATCGTCAGCGGCACGGCCCGTTATACCAACGGCATTCTCCACCTCCCGTTAGCTGATTCGACGGCTTTGGACCGAACCCGCGAGTCGCTTCAAACTTCGTGGCCGATTCACGGCATTTTCCTGGGCACCGTGGATATTGAGTACGAACGGGCGGAGCTCGCCTTGCGCTCCCTGAGCTTCGCGGTTATGGAGACGACCGATTCTTCTTGGCGTATTGGTCGAGAAAGAAGGCTGCACTCGGACATATATCGTTGAGCGGACAGGTCTCGCACTGCGGCCGCTTTGCGTGGCAGGTCGTTCGCCCGAAGAGGTTGACGATCATGCTGAAACGGTAGTGGTACCTCCCCTCCAATTGCCCCGCCACATCCAGCTCGATCGCCGTCGGATCCTTCTCTGCGGTGATTCCCAGCCGCTGAACAACCCGGCCGAAGTGCGTATCCACGATGATCGCCGGCTTGTCGTAGATATCCCCCAGAATGCAGGAAGCGGTTTTGCGCCCCACCCCCGGCAGTTTAATCAGCTCTTCCATCGTGTCGGGCACAGCTTCTTCGCCGAGCGCTTTACTGGCGGCGATGATGTTCTTCGCCTTGTTTCGGTAAAAGCCGGTAGGATAGACGATCTCTTCCACATCCTTGAGGTCCGCCGCTGCCAGCGACGGGGCATCTGGATATTTGGAAAAGAGGTCTTTGGTAACACTATTCACGATGCGGTCGGTCGTCTGGGCGGACAGAATGACGCTGATCAGAAAGCGAAAAGGATCCCGCTCATCCAGGAATCGGATCTCGGACGGCGATAGTTCATCGAGTCTTTTATATACTTCAAACGCTTGATTCATGGCTTCATCCTACCCCTTGACGGAAATGAGAGCAACTCTCTATACTCAAAACGCATTCGGGGCGTAGCCTAGTGGCTATGGCGCCTGCTTTGGGAGCAGGATATCGAAGGTTCGAGTCCTTTCGCCCCGACCTAGTGTATCTTGTTTATTCCATCAAGATGCTTGGCAATTTGTTTGCAGATCCGACACGCAAACAGGTTGCCAATTGTTATTATCGGCATTCATGTTCAGAAAAGACACTTGATATGCTTCTAAGAAGCTCTTCTTTATTGAGGCGTTACGAAACAGTAGACCGTGGCAGTGTATACGCCTTCCGCCGGCTGAACCTGATTGTCGGGAAGGTAGATCTTTAGGTCTCCCTGAAGGACGTGCATATCACTAGGTGTCGAATCGATTGGTGACCAAACTTGCTCAATTTCCGTTGCGAACGTCTGCCCCGGAGCGGCCTGCTCGACACTTCGGTTCGGATTTGTCGCCTTAAAGGCGAGATAATAGGGAAACGAGCTGCCTTCACAGTGAAAAGAAAACGGATCGGAGGTTCCCGCAGCATTGGCAGCGAAATGGATGGTCGCGGCGGTTTCGGATGATATATAGGAGACTTCAGCGACCTTCAACGCCTGAGTGGTCGTTGTCCTCCCTTCCAGTTCGGAAAACGGGAACGGATCGGCGATCGTTTTCGTCACACCGAACGAGTAGAACGGAGGAGGATCGACTAACGGCCACCCGTATTTGCCACGCAAGAGAAGGATGTGGCTGGTGAGGCTCTGAGTCGACACGGTGATCTCCGACTCATAGTAACCTGTCCATAGCCCTTGTGTGATCTGAGGTCGAATCAGCGTCACGTCCACCCAGATGTAAGTGTAAGGATATTTGTACTTGTAGCCGTTCGAGCCGTTGTACACATCTTTGGCGCCGTCAACATTGTACCCTTCCTCCCCAACCGCGACTTCCTCCGAACCGGCACCATGGGGAATCGTAATCGTCTCACCGGGATGCTCCACGACCGTGTTGATCCCGGAAAAGTCGTGCTGACGATCACTCGGTTGTTCTTTAGGATGTCTCAGCCCCTTCGCCCTGAGCACAAGGAAGAATTCGCTCCATCTGCCCGGATATGATTCTCCCGAACTCGATATATAGGTGAAATAAAAGCGGTTGTTGCTGGTGCCGGTGGCATCCGGACCGGTATTGGTGAATGAAAGCGTCGTCGGCGGTCCGGTGTAGACGACCCTTCCGACGAAGCCTGATTTGGTCCACACCTCAGTACCGTTTTTGTATTGATGTGGATTTCTGGGATTGTCTTTCGTGTTCACATTGAAATCGGTGAGCGTGCCGGTCGCCATGTCATATGACAGAGAATCGGAATACAAAGATATCATGCTGAAAAGTAAGGAAAAGAGAATCGGCAGGAGTATTTTTTTACCTAATCGCATAACGACCTCGTTACATCTTTTTGATGTTATAGTCCCTTATGTCATAATTGTATGCCATTATCTGTCGATGTCAATCATTACTTCCCTCAGGTATTGTATTATATACCGATGAGGTAATTATAAATTGATGTATTGTACCGTGGCTACTATGATGCCGGAGGTGTCTTTTACCTCTTGGTTTTTTTAGTACATTTATTCAAATCCCTGATGTGAAATACTCGTTGCGTCATGAAGAACAATGCTTTACGGAGAAGGCGTGCAGACGAGTATGTATCTGCACCCATTTTCACTTCAACAGATCATCGCCCTGCTTCAGGTAAAGCATCGGTTATTTGGGCTCGACGAAACAGTAGACTGTGGACGTATAGATGCCGCTCGCAGGTTTGACCTGAACGGGAAGGTAGATCTTCAAATCCCCCTCAAGGTAGTTCCACGTATAGGTTCGATACGGATAGTCGATTGGTGAATACACCGTCTGCGTTGCCGTTGGAAATCGTTTCGCAAGAGTGACCTGCTCAAGAGGACGGTTTGGCTTTGTCGCCTGAAAGGCGAGGTAATAGCGAAAGTTGATGTTGTTGTTATCTTCGTTTCTGAAAAGAAATACGTCGGAGGTTCCGGCTGCATTGGCGGCAAAATGGATGTTCGCAGCGGTTTCGTACGATGAATAGGTGACGGCACCGACCTTCAACCCCTGGGTGGGAGTCGTCCTGCCGACCAGATCGGAGATCGGGAAGGGATCGGCAATCGTCTTCATCACACCGAATGAGTAGATCGAGGGAGGATCGCCCGCGGGGGCTCCGTGCTCGCCGCTCAGAAGCAGGGTGAGACTGGTGCCGCTTTCCGCGGTCACGGCGATTTCCGACTCATAGAAGGAACCCGATATCAACGATGAACTATTGGCGGTTCGGATCAGCGTCACGTCCATCCAGACGTATTTGTAGGGATATTTGTATTTGTAGCCGTTAAAGCCGTTGTACGTACCCTTGGTGCCGAAGATATTGTACCCTTCCTCCCCCGACTCGACTTCCTCAAATCCGGCACCAAAAGGCATCGTGATCGTATCAAAGGGGTGCTCCACGACACTGTTAACCCCGGAATAGTCGATTCGGGTGCCGGAATGTGTGATTCCCTTCGGCCTGACCACGAGAAAGAATTCCTTCCAGCTACCACGATTCGATAGGTGGGTGAAATAAAACCGGTTGTTGCTGGTGCCGGTGGCAACCGGTCCGGTATTGGTGAACGTAAGGGTCGTCGGTGGTCCGGTGTAGACGACCCTTCCAATGAAGCCTGATCTTTGCCACTCCTCTTTCTTCTTGCCGTCATACGCAGTAGGATTGGAGGGATTGTCGGTCACACCGACATCGAAACCGATGAGCTTCCCGGTTACCGGATCATATGACAGGGAGGAGGAATAATGCGCGGGGCCTTCGTACTCCCCACTCAGAAGCAGGGGGAAACTGGTGCCGCTTTGCGCCGTCACGGTGATATTCGATTGATATAAGGAATTCGGTACCAAGGACGAACTGTTGGCGGTTCGGATCAGCGTCACGTCCATCCAGACGAATTTGTAGGGATATTTGTACATGTAGCCGTTCGAGCCGTCGTACGTACCCTTTTCGCCGTTGGCATTGTACCCTTCCTGATCTATCAAAACCTGCTCGAGTCCTCCACCATGAGGCATCGTGATCGTCCCGCCGGGTTGCACCACGACACTGTTGACCTGGGAAAAGTCGATTCGGGCGCCGGAATGCCTTTGTCCCTTCATTCTGACCACGAGAAAGAATTCCTTCCAGCTGCTTGTATCAAGCAGGCGGGTGAAATAAAAGCTGTTGTTGCTGGTTCCGGTGGCTGTCGGTCCGGAATTGGTGAACGAAAACGTCGTCGCAGGTCCGGTGTAGACGATTCTTCCAATGAAGCCTGATTTTTGCCACACCTCCGTTGAGTTACCGTCATACCATCCCGGATAGTCGGGGCTGTCGGTCTCACCGACATTGAAACCGATGAGCTTCCCGGATGCCTGCTCATAGTACAGGGAGTCGGCAGAGAGTGGTGCTGCCAATACGACTACGAAAAGAAGAACGGAACATACCAGTTTTTTATACAATGTCAGACCATCTGTTTTCACCGTTGCTGTAACCTCATGAT
>SHOI01000154.1 GCA_004294855.1 Sphaerochaeta sp.
CGCGGAGTACAAGAAGGTCGCACCGGATGTAACAATTCGCTTTCAACCGACAAACCCGCCCGACTACAACGCGACGCTTCGCCTTCAGCTTGACTCGGGTACCGGTCCCGATCTGATGTATGCCCGATCCTACGCAGCGGGCGAGGATCTCTTCAATGCTGGATATTTTGCCGATGTAACGGATATTCCCGGCGTCCTTCAAAACTTCACGGCTTCAAGCCTCGCTCCCTGGCAGACCGCAAACGGGCGGATGTTCGCCGTTCCGTTCGCCGCGGTAAGCCACGCCGTCTACTACAACAAGGATATCTTCAAAGCGGAAGGTCTTTCGATTCCCCAGACGTGGGAAGAATTCCTCTCCCTCGCTAAAACCCTCAAGAACCGCGGATATACCGCACTGGCGAACGGGCTTGCGGATGAATGGGATATTCTGGAAACCTTCTTCTTCGGTCTGCTGCCGAACTTCATCGGCGGGGCGGAGCAACGGGTCAAATATGAACGAGGTGAGCTGAAGATAAACGACGCGAACTTCGTCGCCGCCTATCAGGCGATGGCGGATGTCGCCCCCTATTGTCCGAAGGGCTTCGAGTCGGTAACGTACAACGACAGCCAGGTGCTCTTCAACAGCCAGAAAGCGGTGATGTTCGTCGACGGCTCCTGGACGAGCGAAGTATACAAGGATGCATCCTTTAATTGGGGCGTCTTCGCGATCCCGGCACCGAAGGGCAAGAAGACCGCAATCTGCTTCCACCCGGACATGGCGATCACGATGAACACCAAGACCGCCCATCCGGAGGAAGCGCGGGCATTCCTCGAATGGCTTGCAACGAAGGAAGGTGCGACGATCGCCAGTGAAAACCTCCCCGTCGGATTCTTCCCGATGATCAACTTCAAGATCACCTTGGCGAACCAACAGGCCAACGAGTTCCTCTCCCTCAACGCGGGCAAGGAAACCGATGCCCGATTCGTCTGGCCGGCTTTGATGGATCTCTATGCTCCGATGAACCAAGCGGTCATCCGCGTGATGAAAGGTCAGATCACGGCAAAACAAGCCGCCGATTCGGTAGCTGCACTGCTTTAGGTGTAACCGGCCCCTTCTCTCATCCGGAGGAGGGGCATTTTGTTGGAGTAATATGAAAAAGAACAACCTACAATGGGGCTTGTACATCATCCCCGCATTGCTCGTATACACGGTATTCATGGCGTTTCCTCTTCTTGACTCCCTGCGCTTGAGTCTCTTTACCGGCAATACTCCTCAAACTCGGAGTTTCGTCGGCTTCGGAAACTTCGTTCGACTCTTCACCGACAAGACGATCAGCGTCCGCTATTGGGGAGCGTTTAAAAATACCTGGGTCTTTTTCGCTATTCACATGGTTGTTCAAAACGGACTGGGGATTCTTTTTGCGGTTTTACTGACGCAAAAGGACATGAAAGGTCGGCACACCTACCAGACGATCATCTTCATTCCAACGACGTTTGCCGTTCTGATCACCGGATACCTTTGGAAATTGATTCTCAATCCCGTGTGGAGCGGAGACTTTTTCACCTCGATCGGCCTCGGTTTTTTAAGCTATCCCTACCTCGGAGATACAAAGACCGCTCTGGTCACGGTCAGTCTGGTTTCCTGCTGGCAATGGCTTGGAATACCGACGATGATGTTCGTCGCAGCCTTGAGAAACATCAGCGAGGACCTCTTGGAAGCGTGTGCATTGGAGGGAGCGAGCAAATGGCAAACCTTCCGGCATGTCAAACTTCCTTTGATCAAGCCGGTGGTGGGGATTATCGCCGTGCTCACCTTCGTCAACAACTTCAACGCGTTTGACATCGTTTTTGCCATGGAGAACGTCAACGGAGCGCCCGAGTATTCCACCGACCTGATCGGAACCCTCTTCTACCGGTACGGCATCGCCGGCCAGCACCCGGTCGGAATCCCCGATATCGGCCTTGGCGCCGCAATCGCAACCATCACCTTCTTCCTGTTGCTCGTTGTCGTCGTTCCCACCCTCACCAAGACCCAGCAAGGAGGATATTGAGATGTCGACCTCCATAAAACGCCAAAAAAGAAACCTCGGCAGCCATATCATCCTCATCGCTTGGTCCTTCATCGTGCTCTTTCCCATCTGGACCTTGGTCATCAACTCGTTCAAGACCCGTTTGACGATCTATGAAAACCCGTTCTGGATTCCCAAGGTGTGGAATTTCACCAACTATGCGACGGTTCTTCGGGATGGGGATTTCATCACCTATTTCAAGAACACCTTCATCGTCGTGACGCTCTCCCTCGCGCTCGTCTCCTTTTTCGCCTCATTGGCCGCCTATGCGTTTGCCCGAAACAAAGGAAAGATCTATACCCTGCTCTATTACTTCTTCATCGCCGGCTTGATGCTGCCGATCAAAATCGCTTCGATCCGGATTCTCGACATCGTCCGCTCGCTCGGATTGCTCAACACGATTTGGGCGCTGCCGCCGATCTATATCGCTATGGGGCTTCCGGTGGGAATCTTCATTCTCACCACCTTCATTCGCGACCTTCCCTCCGCCCTCAGCGAAGCCGCCCACATCGACGGGGCGTCATCCTGGCAGATCTATGCACTGGTCATTCTCCCATTGATTCGCAGCGCCATGGCAACGGTGACGATCTACAATCTGATTCCTTTCTGGAACGATCTCTGGTTCCCCTTGATCACCATCAACGATGAAAGCCAAAAGACCCTTTTGTTGGGAGTTACCCGCCTCTTTGGTCAATACCAGACCGATTGGTCGAAAGTTCTCGCCGTGCTCACCCTTGCGGCGATTCCCGTGCTCGGTCTGTACCTTGGGATGTCCTCTCAGTTCATCAAAGGGGTTACCGCCGGTTCGGTGAAGGGATGATCACGGTTGTGCAAGGGGCGATCTTACGCTAGAATCGGCGTAGGAGAACGAGCCGATGAACAAGATCACCCTCCATGCAAC
>SHOI01000155.1 GCA_004294855.1 Sphaerochaeta sp.
GCCGGGGAACTCTTCAAACGCCTTCATCATGTTGGGCATCCACTCTTTGGAGTAGTATTTGTTCAGGGGCAGGAACAGGCCTTCCTGGGAGCCATACGTCGTTTCCAGTTCCGTTCCGATTCCGAATCCAAGGAATGCGTCGGGGTAGTCGCCGCTGGCCAGGACCAGGGCAAGCTTCTCCTGCCGGGCCTGCTCGGGAACCATGATGAAATTCACGTGGATTCCCGTCAGCTCCTCCATGTACTTGGAAAAGCGGTTGGTGTTGTAATCCTCGACGCACGGGGGCTGGACGACCATGATGTCGACGGTGATCTTCTCCTTGACGATCGGGAACGTCCCGATGGGGGTGTATTCGACCGCCGGCTTCTCCGGTTCCCGTTTCGACCCCTGGGCAAACAGCAGGGCGGGCAGCAACAGTGCGAAGAGTACGATTAGAATCGATTTTCTCATTTGATTCCTCCTAATGTGTTCACCGGACCGATGGTCCGGGGATTTCCTAACCTTTGACCGATCCGATCATCACGCCCTTGACGAAGAAGCGCTGGACGAAGGGATAGATCAGCAACAAGGGGGCGCTGGCGACCACGATGACCGCATAGCGGATCGTTTCGCTGAGGCCCTGGGCGCGAATCGCGGCCTCCACGTCGACGGTCATCGACGGGGTGTTGCGGTTGATGATGAGAATGTTGCGCAGGACGATCTGCAAAGGATAGAGCGCCTGGTTCTGCAGGTACAGAAGGGCGTCGAAGTATTTGTTCCACTGCCCCACCGCATAGAAGAGTCCAAGGACCGCCACGATCGCTCCGCTGAGCGGGAAGACGAAGGAGATGAGGAAGCGGATGTCGCTGCACCCGTCGATCTGGGCCGCTTCGTAGAGTTCGTCGGTGATGTTCTCCTGCAGGAACGTCCGGGCGATGATCACGTTCCAGACGGTAATAGCGTTGGGCAGGATGATCGACCACCTGCTGTCATAGAGGCCGAGGTTCCGAACCACCAGATAAAGGGGGATCGTCCCCCCGCTGAAGAGCATCGTGAAGAGGATGAACTTCGTAACGACCGAACGGCCATAGAACTCTTTTCGGGAAAGCGGATAGGCGAGCAGCATCGTCAACAGAACCGACACGACCGTTCCCACGACCATGTAATAGAGGCTGTTGAGATAGCCCGTTCCGATCTGCTTGTTCGTGAACACCGCCTTGTAGCTCATCAGGTCGAAGTCCACCGGTAGCAGCCACACCTTGTTGGCCATCACGGCGGTGGGGTGGCTCAGGGAGGAGGAGACGACATACAGCAAGGGATAGAGGACGATGAGGAAGCTGAACACGAGGAAGATGTTTACCAGCAGGTCGAAGATCCTGTCGGAAGCAAGATGTTTTTTCATTACCAGAGACCTCCTCCTTCATTCCGCATCTTGGCGATCTTGTTGAAGGTAAGGATGAGGATGATGTTGATCACGCTGTTGATCATGTCGATCGCGGTCGAGTAGGAGAAGTCGCTGTTGATCAGACCCATCTTGTAGACGTAGGTGGACATGATCTCGGCGCTCTCCAGATTGAGGGGATTCTGCATCAGAAACGCCTTCTCGAACCCGAGGCTCATGATGAATCCCATGTTCATGATGAACATGATGACGATCGTCGTCTTGATCGAGGGCAGATCCACGTGCCAGATCTTCTGGAACTTGTTCACCCCGTCCACCCGGGCCGCTTCATAGAGTTCGGGGTTGATTCCGGTCAAGGCGGCAAGATAGATGATCGCGTTGTAGCCGGTATTCTGCCACAGCGCCGACCAGACGTAGATGTGCTTGAAGAGCTTCGCCTCGCCCATGAAGTTCACCGATTCCTTCCCGAAGAGATTGCGGATCGTGTTGAACATCCCCAGCGCGGGATCGAGGAACTGCATCAGGATTGCGACCATGACCACTGTGGAGATGAAGTACGGGGCATAGGTCACCATCTGAACCGTCTTCCGCCACAGCTTGCTGCCGGTCTCATTCAGCGCGATCGCGAGGATGACCGCCAGCGGAATCGAGGTGACGAGGGCGTAGACGGACAGCACGAGCGTGTTGTACATCACCCGGAGAGCGGAAGGATTGTTGAAGAACTTCTTGAACTGATAGAGACCGGCCCAAGGACTTCTCCAGATCCCCATGCTCACCCGGTAGCGCTTGAACGCCAGAAGGATGCCGTACATCGGCAGGTACTTGAAGAGAAGGAAGTAGAGAACCGGCAGGGAGACGATGAGGTAGAACTGCCAGTGCTTGGCCATTTTTTGTCTAATGGTAGGTGGTTCCATGGTGTAAGTCTCCCATAGGAACCCGCACTGCGTAAGCGTCAACTTTTCACCTGGCGCTCAGAGAAGGCGTCATTTTTCATCAAAAGCGTCAGAATTATGATAATTTCCCTTTGCCTCACGCAAAACTCATGGTATCATGGGGCCAGATAAAGCGGTTCCGGAAAAACCGCAATGTTGGAATTGGTATTAATCGACTTCCCCCTGCACGAAGAAGGCAGGGGTTTTTCACGTGGTCATCTCTTCAAACACCTTCCACAGCGGATCGTCGGGAACCGGAGCGACGATCGTGATCCGTTCCTGTTTGACGGGGTGGATGAAGGAAAGGGTTCGGGCGTGGAGGGAGATCCCTCCGTCGCGATTTGAACGGGGGTAGCCGTACTTCAGATCCCCTCGGATATGAATACCGTGGGCTGCAAGCTGGGCTCTGATCTGATGGTGCCTTCCCGTTTCCAAGGTGATTTCAAGAAGGTGGAAGTTCTTGCTGGACGCTCGGTGGCGATAGGAAAGAACCGCTCGCTTTCCTTTTTTCGAGTCGGCGGGAAAAGCCCGGCTCTTGTTGGTCTTGGCATCCTTGACGAGGTTGTCGACCAGCGTGCCTTCGATCTCCGGCGGAGCCTTGTCGACGATCGCCCAATAGGTCTTGTCAAC
>SHOI01000040.1 GCA_004294855.1 Sphaerochaeta sp.
GATATAAAAGAATCAACATTTAGTACTTGACAGGAGGTCCTTCATATCAGGTTTTTGTAGCCTCCTCATATTTTGCCCATTTTCTAGGATAAAACTTTGCTTTGAAATTGGCGACTTTCTCCAGTAACTCTAATTGTGCAAGTGCAGTGTTCTTATAGGGAGAGTTTGCTATACGGTAGATGTCATAATAGTGCCTCGCATATCGAGCCGGTATTTTTGAGTCCTGCGGACGATGGGCTTCATGATGGAGAATGGTTGCTTTCTCCCAAAATGTCCTCTCTACCGATGCAACCTTGACCGAAATCTTTTTGCCTCCCGCTATGTGTGGATATTCTGCAGCAATATAGGGTTCCACCCAAGCTGTTTCTGACGGTGTCCATGCTGCTAAAGAGCCAATCTCTATTCGTATTGCTTCTGTTAGGTACCTCGAAGGAAAAATCTTGGGGTAATAGAAGAGAAGGGTTTGAGGATTCTCTTCATCAATCAGAAGCTGAAACGGTTCTCTAAGCATATCTTCCAAGTCTTTTTTCATGTGTACAACAAAGACTTCAGCTAAAAACATTTCTGTTCTTTTATTCGCTTCCTTGTTAAAACGATCTTGTTTTTTATTTGATCTGAGTTGCCACGGTTCGTCTTTCTTATATCCCAACAGCCTCCAATCCAGAATTAAGTCCACATCTTCCGAGAATCTGTCGATAAGAAAATAACACTTCGACAAGCTTGTGCCGCCCTTAAAAACGAATGCTTTGTTCCACTGAGAATGATGAAATAAATAGTCTAGTACAAAACAAACCCAATAATCCTTCTCCACGACCGTTTCTTGAATCATTCTTTTGTTCGCCGTGTTTCTTATAAGAAAAAGCAAATCCTCTTGTTTTATCTTGTCCCAATCAAACATCATGTTACATCTTCCCCCTCTCCCACCTTGCGTAAAACCTCATAGACCCAAGCAGTTGCAGCTTTGCCTTCCCGTAACAGAGCTTTTTTTTCTTCACAGGATAATCTTCTTCTTAGTATGTCGATTTGCTTCTCAAGTATCCGTTCTTTCCCTATGGCTTTTATTGCTTGAATCACCATTGCCGTAGTCATAGACATATTGGATATCTCGGCATTTCTTCGCCTTTTGAATGTGATGTCGATGCCATTAAAGGAATACGTGACACATCTTCCGTCTGAGAGGTACAGCCATTTAGCAGGAACTTGGGAGGATAAACCGAGGATGTTAAGGGCGGTATTTTCGGAAGGAGCGATTGTCCAGTTGTATTTTCTTGCAAGAGCAAGAGCGACTTGATGTACCTCCGGAGCTATATACTCATCGAGCAGTTCACTGTATTGGGGCTGATAATACACTCCTTTCAAAATACGATGAATGATACCGTCACTAACTAATCGGTTAAGAATATTGCGAATGCGCTCATAGCTTGCAATTTCCAAAAAATCATTGGCTATAAATGCAGTTCCCGCTTCAATTGACTCTATTTTCCTGACAATCAACTCTTTATATGAGATTTTCATGGCATACCACCTTGCACCGAATATTATATAACATTCGGTGCAGAGCGTCCATCTTTATCCAACGATGGAACTATGCATCGGAAATCTTCATATCTGTTGTTGTAGCCTTTGGCTCCCATATTTTCAGAAGTCTTACGTGATGAGAAGGAAATGATACCAAACCATTCACCGGCAGTATCACCCTGAAGAACCGGGAAACCATGGGCTTTGAACGTCTTCCTCAACGTGGAGAAGAATCGTCTCCACCGTGCGAAAGACGTTCATGACAGCGGTATCGATCCCGATTGCCGTAGAAATGGTTCACCTCACCTGTAGCCACAACGACTCGTAGGGCTTCAGAACGACCATCCCCCGATCCGCGGTTACGATCCTCCCTGTAATCAGGTCGTGAGCCGAAGCAACGGACACGGGAGTTTTCACATCATGGGGACTCATATTGTTCAGGCACAATACCTCGCAGCCTTCGGTGGAGCGAAGCAGGGCGAATATCTCCTTCGGACTTTCGACGACCTCTTGGGCCGCTTCGGGATGAAAGCAACGGCACTTCTTGCGAGCCCGGATCATCCGCGTGAAGCGTTGATGGATCGCCCCCCGCCGACTCTCTTCATTCGAGAGGTTACGGACGACTTCATCGACAAGAAGTTTCTCCCGATTGATCGCCCTGTTGTGACCATCCCGCTTTGGCCCTTCTTTCCAGTTTTCAGACCCGAGAAGGGAGTGGATGTAGATTCCGGGGACTCCGGCCAGTTCAAGCATAACCGCCTGAGCGGTGAGGAAGCACTCGATCCGGAGTGATTCATCAAGATCGGGATCGGCGACGGCGGAAAAATAGTTGATGTTGTACTCATACGCGATCTTCCCGTCGCCAACGGTCTTATAGGAGATCAGACCTCCCCGATCAATAATGGTCTGTTCAAGGGTCGCGATATCCGCTTCCGGAATCCAATCGTATCCCGGGGTGATTCCGATCCCGTCGTGCGAGGCGAGGAAGTTGAGAAAATATGTTCCCTTCTGCTCGCGAGGAAGCGAAGCGGCCCATCTCTTCAGCGTCTCGGCACTCCCGAACACGCAGGAATGGAGAACCAGCGGAGGCAGGGTGAAGTTGTACACCATGTGCGCCTCGTCCCGACCGTTTCCGAAGTACGAGATGTTGTCCTTGTGCGGAACGTTGGTTTCCGAAAGAAGATACAGGTCGAGATTGTAGGAATCGATCAAGGCCCGCAGCAGCTTGACGACCAGATGGGTCTTCTCCAGATGAATGCAGGAAGTCCCATCCTCCTTCCAGAGATACGCGATCGCATCAAGTCGAATCATCGACGCGCCCTTGGCATGGTAGAAGAAGAGGATCTCGATGAACTCCAGCAGCACGAGCGGGTTGGAGAAATCCAGATCCACCTGATCGGCGCTGAAGGTCGTCCATACATGAACCACCTCGTCATCCTCCCTGACGAACGGGGTGAGGAGCGGATGGGTTCGCGGTCGAACCACGAGGGAGGCGTCATAGGTCTCCTCGCGTGTATGGTAATAGCCATCGAATGGAGGAATCTGCTTCAGAAAGGAAGTAAACCACGGATGTGATTTGCTGGAATGGTTGAGAACCAGATCAAAAGCAAGTCGAATACCCCTTGAAAGCTCCCCTATCTCCTTCCATGTTCCAAGCGATGGATTAACCGTCTTGTACTCGGAAATAGAAAACCCGTCATCCGAGGTATAGGGAAAAAACGGAAGGATATGAAGATACGTCGCAATCTCCCGGAGCCATGCTTGAGTGAAATCATTCAACACCTCAAGCGGAAATGTACCGGGGGCGGTCAAGGAATCCCCATACGTGATGACGAGCACATCTTCTTCACTAAACCCCTTGGCAGGAATGTCATCCTTTGTTGCGAGTGACTTAAGATAGGGTTCGATCGTCTTGGAAAGCCTTTCCAAAAACGAAGTCGCTTTCTCCCCATAAATCTTTCGAGCCAACGTTTCGACCGTGTTCGCTTCGCTCATGCAATTTCCTCCTTCCGTCCGAGTATAGCCGTTTCAAGGAATCGTCTCCACCATCGGCGGATACTACTCGTTTCAACACGACTTGCAATAATTTCTGAAACTTTCATTTATATTATAAACTTTCAGAAACAACTTGACAAGTAGAACTATTGGCTTTACCATTGCTGGTATAAGAGAGGAAGTCACTAAGGTATGAAAAAGGAAAAGGTCACGATCAACACGATTGCTGAAGAAGCCGGAGTCAGCCCCAGCACGGTGAGCAGAGTGCTGAACAAACCGAATCTGGTTCAGGAAAAAACTCGAAGCGCCGTCAACGCCGCCTTGAAGAAATTCAACTACGTCCCCCAGACGGTTCACAAGGAGCGTGAAGACGATGTGCGGCAGTACACGATCGGTCTGGCGATCCACAACCCCAAGTTGGAGGTTGTCTCCGACCTGATCCGGGAGATTGAAACCAAGCTCGATCTCCTTGGCGGACAAAGCGATCTCCTGATTATTAACATGCGAGGTGAAAAGAATCTGGGCAAGTTCTTCAGGGAGCACGCGTTCTATCGCCATAAGATCGATGCTTTGATAGCGTTCTCCGTTTCCTTGAATCTGGAGGATGCCCACTATATCCAAGCTCAGAACATTCCGGTCGTGATGCTCCACTCCCGGTGTGTCGGAGCGAAATCGATCAGCACGAACAACTTTCAGGGAGCGGTCGACGCGGTGACCTATCTCTTTTCCAGAGGGTATGAACGGATCGGGTTCGTCGGTTGGGACGTGAAGGACAACCGGCTGCTCGACCGGTATGCCGGCTATGTGGAGGCCTTGAACCGTCGGGGGAAGAAGATTGAAGAGAACCATGTCGCCCATGATGAGCTTTCGGTCAACGGAGGATACGAAGCGACGAAGAGACTTCTGGCCGATGCCGATCTGGACGCGATCTTCTTCGCGTGCGACAGCATGGCCGTCGGTGGGATGAAATATTGTAACGAACACTCCATCGCCATCGCAGATGAGCTGGGAATCGTCGGGTTCGACGGATTGGAACTCGCCGAGGTGATGGGCCTCACCACGATGAATCAGTTCATTGATGTAAAAGCAGAGATGTCCATCTCCTACCTGATGCAATACATCAAGGGGGAGATACTTGAGCCCCAGATCAATGAGTTATTTATTACTCCGCGGATCGTCGTGCGCTCGACCACGAAATAAGCGGTTGGCACGGGATGAGACGGAGAATCATAGGAGGTTTGTATGAAACATAGGATCTTCATTCTTGTAATGATTGGAGCATTGTTGCTCACCGGCACCGTTTTTGCCGCCGGAAGCAAGGAAGTCACGCCCAAAACCGAGCGGATCGTCTTTTGGACGTATGAAGAACAGCCGGAGCGGATGGAAGTTCAGCGCGATATCGCCGCCGACTTCACCAAAGAGACCGGCATTGAGGTGGATGTCATCGCGGTGACGGAAAGCCTCATTGGCGAACGAACCACCGCAGCATTCGCCGCGGGGGATCTCCCCGACGTGATCTACTACCCGTTGGCATACAACCATACGTGGGCGGAGGCGGGGATTCTTGATACCGCAGCCTCGGATGAGATCATCGAGCAGCTCGATCCGAGCACCTTCCGTGCCGGTGTATTGGATCTGGTCGAGTTTGAAGGTGATTACGCCGGAGTCCCGTTAAGCGGATGGGGCCAGCTGGTGGTCTACCGGGCGGATCTGTTCGAAAAGTACGGCCTTGAACCGCCGACAAGCTATGCGACGCTGAAGAAAGCGGTCGAGTTCTTCCACGATCCTCCCCGCTTCTATGGATTCGTCGCGGCCACCGACCCGAGCCAGGAGTACATGATGCAGCTCTTCGAGCATATCGCCATGGCCAACGGCGTGGATGTCGTGGACGAGCGGGGCAACGTTACCCTCAACACCCCTGCGATGAGGGAAACTCTTGAGTTTTATAAGTTCCTTGCTGATCACAGCCCACCGGGAGACCTCTACTGGCAGCAGTCCCGTGAACTCTACCACGACAACCGGGCCGCCGTGATCATCTGGTCGCCCTACATCCTTCATGGTCTGGCCGGATTGCGCGATGGAGTTCCGGTAACCGGATTCGGCCCGGATCCGACGACGGACAAGCTCTCGAAGCTCTCCGCCTTCTCGACATCATTCGCCGGTCCTTCCAATCCTCAGGGGGCGGGCTGGGCCGAAGTCAGCTACATGGGCATCACCGTCGATGCGAACACCGAAGCCGCAAAGAAGTTCATCCTCTACACGATGGAGAAGGCCTACATGAGAACCTTGGGTATGGCGGCGGTCGGGAAGCACCCGGTTCGATCGGGAACCGTGAAGGAACCGACCAAGTTCATCGATGGATGGTCGCAGTTGGAGGTCGGTCAGGATCGATGGAAGCCGATCAACGAGATCTATTCCTCGGAAGTGATCAAGGACATGCTTTCGGGCTTGGAGCGGGGCTCCCGCTGGGGATTCCAGAAGGGGTACGGCCATGTGACCTCCAAAATCTATGAAACCCGAGTCATTTCCGAAACGCTTCGGGAGTACCTTGATGGTGTGATTACGATAGATCAGGCTCTTCAGATCATGCAGGAAGAGACTGAAAAACTGCTGTAATCAGTGTCCGGTCCAGTTCGGGACTTCTGTCTCGAACTGGATCTCATTCAGCCTTTAAAGATATTATGAAAAAATATAAGAGTTTAGCGGCCCAGGAGGCACGGCTCGCTTTTTGGATGTTGCTCCCGGCGGTGGTGATCGTCGCCTCGGTGATTCTTTTCCCCGTCATCGCCAATTTTTGGATCAGTTTCAAATCGATCGGTCTCGGAGACCTCCGTCCTCCTGTCGCGATACTTCGTGAACGGGTCGTTCAAACCCCTAAAAAACCGGGGGATGAACTGGTAGTAACCTATCAAATCAGGAATTCCAGCAGAGATCGGGATCTCAGCGATGTTGTCGTTACCGTCCGGATACCGAAAGGGGCGAGCATAGCCGATCTTGATGATATGTGGACGGTGGAGGGCAAGCGAACGCTGAAGAGCACCTTCGATCGTTGGGAAGGCGGCTTGTCCCGAACCTTTGAGCTTCGCTTCATCACGGAATCCGAGTATTTCACCCGTGATGTCGATCCGCGCGCCCCCACATCGGCCGAGATCGAATCGGCATCAAAAAACGCCCTTCTGTCAAGTCCCTTCACCTTGGACAACTTTCGGAAAGTCGTCCAGGCGAGACATTTCTCCCGTTCGCTCATCTTCAGTTTCGTCTACCCCTTCCTGGGAGCGCTGATATCGATCCTGATGGGAATCATGGCGGCTCTTTTACTGAACAGGACATTCCGGGGTCAGAGCTTTTTGCGGGGACTGTTCCTGTTCCCCTACATCTCCCCCATCATCGCGGCCACCTTCGTCTGGGTCTTTTTCCTCGATCCGTTCAGCGGTACGGTGAACGCACTTCTCCTCGATACCGGAGTGATCGACGCCCCCATACCCTTTTTGAACGCATGGACGATCGACATCTCCCTCTTCGGGATGAAGGTTCCCTTCCCTCTAGCTCGGGCGATGGTGATTTTCTTCGACGCTTGGCGCTATTTCCCATTCGCGTTCCTCTTCATTCTCTCCAGGCTTCAGGCGATCCCTGAAGATCTGTATGAAGCCGCCGATGTGGATGGAGCCGGCTACTTCAAGAAATTCCGGCATATCACCCTGCCGCAGATCAGCTCAGTGCTGGGAACGATCTTTTTGCTGAGGTTCATCTGGACCTTCAACAAGTTCGATGATGTGTTCCTGCTTACCGGAGGATCGGCCGGCACGAAGACCCTCCCGGTCGAAGTCTACGACAACGCCTTCGGTCGGGGAGATATCGGAGCCGGGGCGGCGACTGCGGTTCTTCTGTTCCTGATGCTCAGCATCTTCATGGCTCTCTACTTTAAACTTTTGAAGGAGGTTGATGATGAATGATAGAGCGATAAGCGGCTTGGGCATGACCGTCGCACTGGTGCTGGGTGTCTTTTATACGATCCTTTCAGTGTTCGTCTGGTTTCTCGCCGTCTCCCTGCTTGGCAAAACCAACGCCTTCCCTCCTCTTCTTCCGATGGTCGTGACTGGAGTGCTCGTAGGGCTTTCAAATGGTTATTGCAAGGTTCGGATACGGGGTGAAAAGCGGCAGATCCTCTTTTCGGTTGGAGCCGGATTGATCATCGCCCTGATTTGGCTCCTGCTCTACGGTTTCAAGGCGTCCCTCACCGTAAAAGATGTTTTCGGAGCGTTGATCACCTTCCCGATCATCAAGCTTCTTTCAAGAAACGCGATGAAGGATATTCCCCTTTCAAGGACTACGAAGGGACACGTCGAACTGATGGTCGTGAAGATCCTCAGGGCGTTCGGACTCTTTTTCTTCACCCTAATCGTCGTCTTTCCCTTCTATTTCATGCTCGCCACATCATTGAAGTCGAGAGCGGAATATCTGATGGATCCGGCCAACCTCTCGGTCAACCTTCTTCAGCATCCTTCGAAACTGTTCGGCGGGTATATCGAAGTGCTCTTCAGGTTCGGTTTCGTGCGGTTCATTATGAACAGCGCGATCGTCGCCGCCCTGACGGTGGTCATCACGCTGATTCCTTCGATTCTGGGGGCCTATGCGGTAACGAGGCTCCGCTTTCGCGGCAGGGATCTTCTTTCCAGACTTATCTTGCTCATCTACATGTTTCCCGCAATCGTTCTGGTCATCCCCTTGTACAGCGTCTTCACTCAAGCAGGGTTGAGAGACACTCGGCTCGGGTTGCTCATTATCTATGCCGCCATGACGATTCCGGTCGCCCTCTACATGCTGCGCAGCTACTTCCTCACGCTGCCGGCGGATCTTGAGGAAGCGGGTCTGATCGACGGACTCTCCCGATTGGGCGTCATCATCAGAATCACGATCCCCTTGGCAATGCCGGCGATCGCTGCGATCGGGCTCTACGTCTTCATGATCGCATGGAACGAGTTCCTCTTCGCCTACATGTTCCTCGACACCCCGGAGATCTTTACCCTCGCTCGAGGGATGGTCATGCTTGACGATCAGGAGGTTCCCAGACAGTTGCTGATGGCGGGAGCCGTGATCATCACCGTCCCGATCATGGTTCTCTTTATTCGGTTCCAGAAACATCTTGTGGGAGGATTGACCGCCGGAGGCGTCAAGGGATAAAGAGAGCCCCTCCTTTTATAGTTAGAACCTGGACAATTCGCTGTCCGGGTTCTTCTTTTCTTCTCGGATGATTGGCTATGCCAAATTCCTCAGGGGATTCTCATTGAACTCATATGCTTTGATATATAATGAGAAATATTGACATTTGCATTACAGAGCAATACATTGCAATAAGAAAGGAGAAAGATATGGAACGGTCAACCGTAAATGTAAACTTTCGCATGGATGCGGAATTGAAGCGCAGCATGGAGAAGGCCTGTCGGGAACTTGGTTTGACGCCTACCGTGGCTTTCACCATGTTCGCCACGAAGGTAGCCAGAGAGAAGCGCATCCCGTTTGAGGTAGCCGTCGACCCGTTCTACAGCGACCAAAACATGGCAAGGCTCAAGAAATCAATTGCCCAGATGGAGTCGACCGGAGGCACCATCCATGAGGTGAGTGTAGATGATTAAGGCTTGGACGGACGAGGCCTGGGAAGATTTTGAATACTGGACAAAGCAAGACAGGAAAACCCTGAAGCGAATTCTTATATTCGAGGCACCTCCGGTGCCAAGACAGGTGATTTGGAATTGACAACCGATATACTCTCTTCTATGTTTGTAGATGTAATGTCTTACGAAGGAGCGTGACATGAGTCGATATCGAGATGAAGACGAATTGGAAGATGAGGAAGATCGGTACTTCAATGATTGGGAGGAAGAAGAAGAGGACGACTTCGACGAGCGCGAAGCGATGAGATTCCCGATCGATGACGATGAGTTGCTCGACGATGAAGAGGATGATGAACTCCTTGATGACGGGTTTATGGTTGATGGAGACGATTCGTATGAGGATGAGCTCTACGAAGAGGATGATGACGATTTCTACTATTACGATGACGATTTCTAAATCGTGATACATTCTCCTGCAGCACAGCCTTCGGGCTGTGTTTTTTGTTTATGCATATTTTATGTATGAATATCTATAGTTTTGCATACAGATATTTACAATTTTTCAACAACCCATTATAGTAACGCAACGCCACTTAATCACTGTTGGAGGATACCGGTATGAAACGGATTTTGACCACCCTAGTGCTGTTCGTTGTAGTCACAACAATCTTATTTGCCGCAGGACAGAGCGATAAAGCCCCCAAAGCTGAATATACCGTGGGAATCAGCAAGCTGATCGCCCACCCCGCTCTTGATGCCGCCGAGCAGGGAATGATCGACTATCTTACCTCGCAAGGCCTTTCGGTTTCCTTTGACAGACAGAATGCGAACGGTGACATCTCCACCGCTTCTTCGATCGCCCAGAAGTTCAAGAGTGACAAGGTCTCCGTGGCGGTGGGAATCGCGACTCCTTCCGCTCAGGCGCTCGCCCAGGTCTTTGGCCCCAATCAAAGCACTCCCGTCGTCTTCAGCGCCGTAACCGATTCCGCGGAAGCCGGTCTCGTGGCGAAGAACATCGCCGGCGTCAGTGACAAGAGCCCCGTCGAAGAACAGATCAAACTCCTCATGGACGTTACCGGAGCGAAGAGGATCGGAAACGTCTATGCCTCCGGCGAAGCCAACGGCGTGGTCCTGATGGAGATGGCGAAAGCCGCAACGGAGAAGTTCGGCGGCGAGTTCGTCAGTGCCGCAATCTCTAATTCCAGTGAAGTGAAGATGGCCGCCCAATCGATCATCGATCGCGTCGATGCGATCTACGTCGCCACCGACAACGCCGTCGTCAGTGCGATCGCCAGCATCGATGATGTAACGACCAAAGCGAAGAAACCGCTCTTCAGCGCCGACCCGAGCCCCATCGCCGGACTGAACGCCATGATCGCCTGGGGTTTTGATTACTACAACATCGGCGTGGAGACCGGCAAGGTCATCGAACGGATCCTCAAAGGAACCGAAGCGGGATCGATCGGAACGGTCTATATCACCGATCCGGCGAAGTATGAACTGTGGTTCAACCTTGATACAGCTTCTCAGCTTGGCTATACTATTCCGCAATCCCTTCAGGACGCGGCAGCGGTTCTGATCAAGGACGGCAAGCACGTAAGCCGCTAAGTTGTTGAAGCTCAGACCGCCGGCTTGCCGGCGGTTTTTCTGTGTAGAGGTATGAGATGATAGAAGGAATATTTGTAGACGGATTGATTTTTTCGCTGATGGTCATCGGCATACTCATCAGCTATCGAATCTTGGATTTTGCCGATTTGACGTGCGACGGATCCGTTGCCACCGGAGCGGCTGTCGCTACGATGGCGATCGTTGGCGGAGTTCCCATCTCCATCGCCCTCGTTTTCGCCTTTATCAGCGGAGTCATCGCCGGAATGATTACTGCGGCGATTCACAACAAGCTGAAGATCCCCGGCCTTCTGGCGGGAATTTTGACGATGACGATGCTCTACTCCATCAACCTGCGGATTCTCGGAAACAAAGCGAACGTCCCCTTGCTCCGCGTTCAAACCCTCTATACGAAGCTTCCAGCCTTTTTCTCCTTCTTCCAACCGGAGATCGCATCCCTTGTCGGAACGTTGTTGGTCGTGCTGGTGATCAAGAGCCTGGTCGACCTATGGTTTCGAACCGATTTGGGTGTGTCGATGGGAGCGATGGGAGGAAACGAGCAGATGGTCATCAGTCAGGGAATCAATCCCGAAGTGCTGAAACTGATGGGAATCGGTCTTTCCAACGGATTGATCGCCCTCTCGGGCGGACTTCTTGCCCAGTACCAGGGGTTTGCCGATGCGAACCTCGGTCAAGGGATGGTTGTCCAAGGCCTCGCCGCGATCATGATCGGTGAATTCCTCTTCTCTTCCAACCGAATCAGCCTGATCACCCTCCGGGCGATCTTCGGAGCGATCATCTACAAGGCGCTCCTCTTCTTCGGTCGAAAGTATGGCTATCTGGTCAACATCACCCCCAATGACTTCAAGCTCCTTACCGGTATTCTGGTCATTGTGAGCCTCTTCATCGCCCAAGGCCGAAGCGCCGCATCGAGCCGGGGGGCGCGCAAGAAAGCGCTTGCCCGCAAAAACGTTCAGGAGGAGATCGATGCTTAAGCTTGAGAACATTACCAAAGTCTTCTACCCGGGAACGGTAAATGAAAAAACCGCCCTCATCGATATCAACCTTCAGATCAACAAAAGTGACGTCGTGTGCATCATCGGTTCCAACGGATCGGGGAAATCAACCCTGTTCAACATCATCGCCGGCACCTATCCGGTCACAAGCGGAACCATCACCTTCGATGGAGTCGACATCACCAATAAAGCGGAATACCGGCGGGCGATGACGATCGGGCGAATCTTTCAGGATCCCACCAAGGGAACCGCGGCGAACATGAGCGTCGAAGACAATATGATCACCGCCGAAACGAAAGGGATGAAACGCCTGAAGATCAGCTTGAACAACGCCAAGCGGGAAGAGTTTCGTGAAATCCTCAAGCAGATCGGATTGGATGACCGACTGAAGGACAACGTCGGGCTTCTCTCGGGTGGACAGCGCCAAGCCCTCACCCTGCTGATGACGGCGATGAGTCGACCGAAGATGCTGCTTTTGGACGAGCACACCGCCGCCCTTGATCCGAGGAACGCCCAGATCGTGATGGATTTGACGGAACGCTTCATCAGTGAGCAAAAACTCACTGCGTTGATGGTCACGCACAACATGCAGTTTGCGATCGATTTCGGAACCCGGCTCATCATGATGGACGAAGGCCAGATCATCCTGGATCTCAGCGGAGAGGAGAAGAAAGACCTTACCGTCGACAAGCTGGTTCGCCTCTTTAAAGATATCCGAAAAAAAACCTATGCCACGGACGCCGCCCTGCTGACAACCGACTAAACGGTGCTTGTTCGTTTGATGAAAACAGCATAGGATGGGTGTGAGGATACACCTTGCACAACAGGAGCCGCTCACTTGAGCATGGGCAATTTTTTGAATCGGGATTCCTCTTCAAGCTGATCATCCCGCTGATGCTGGAACAGCTCTTGAACGTCTCCATCGGGATGGCGGATATTCTCATGGTCACAACCGTCGGTGAAGCGGCGGTCAGCGCGATCAGTCTGGTCGATTCGATCACGATTCTCATCGTTACGCTTTTTGGAGCCTTTGCAACCGGAGGGGCGGTCGTCGCCAGCCAGTACCTCGGAAAAAAGGATGACGAATCGGCGAATACCGCCGCCGGGCAGCTCTTGAATCTCACCGTTCTCATCGCCACCCTTCTTCTGCTATTGTGCATGCCCATCAGACGTGGAATCATCAGTACGATCTTCGGGAAGATCGAACCCCGGCTGCTCGATTACGGCTCGACCTATTTTGTGTATATTCTTCTCTCCCTGCCGTTTCTCGCCGCGTACAACAGTGGAGCAGCCCTTTTTCGATCGATGGGCAACAGCCGGGTGTCCCTGTATATCAGCGTCGTCATGAATATCCTGAATATTGGCGGAAACGCTTTTTTCATCTTTGTCATGAAGATGGGGGTTGCCGGAGCGGGCCTTTCCACCCTCATCAGTCGAATCATCGGCTCGATTCTGGTGTTGGGTCTGTTGAGAAACCCCAGAAACCGCATCACAATCCGCTCCTACAACATCTTCCGCATCAAGGGTTGGATGATTCGAAAAATCCTGTTCGTAGGAATCCCCACCGGGGTGGAAGGCTCTCTCTTCCAAGTCGGAAAGCTGCTGGTCCAAGGATTCATCGCTTCCTTCGGGACCGCAGCGCTTGCGGCGAATGCGATCGCCTCAAGCGTCTCCACGTTCATCAACATTCCCGGCGGGGCGATCTCAATGGCCTCCGTTACGGTCATCGGTCAGACGATCGGGGCTCGCAGGACCGACCTCTCGGTCTTCTATGCCAAACGGCTTCTCCTGTTTGCATATATCGCGATGTTCATTCTTGCGACGCCGATCTTCTTCCTCGCCCCCACGATCGCTTCGTTTTTCAATCTCAGTGAAGAAGCGACCAAGATCGCGACCGTTCTCTTCCAATCATCGATGGTCGTCTCCGTCTTCTTCTGGTCCTCCTCTTTCGTTCTTCCGAACTTTCTTCGGGCTGCGGGGGACGCCAAGTTCACAATGATCGTTTCAATCATCAGCATGTGGGCTTTCCGAGTCGGAGGCTCGTACATCATGGCGATGAACTTCGGATGGGGAGTCTATGGGGTATGGATTGGAATGTACATCGATTGGGTCGTCCGCTCAATCGCCTTCATCCGGCGGTTCGCCCGGGGAAAATGGAAAGAGATCCAGGTGATTTAAAGTTCCCGCCACAGCCGTTCAAGAGCGTAGAACTCCCTGAGTTCCTCACTCATCAGATGAACGATGATATCCCCGCAGTCGATCAATTCCCACCCGTCTCCGGCGGGCTTCTTCTGGCGGTTGGCAACGGCGATGCCCCGCTCGTTGAAAAGATCCCAGATATTGTGGACTACTCCCCGAAGGTGTCCGACACTGTTGACCGTGGCGATGATGAAGCAATCGGTCCAGGAGGCTCGACCCTCAAGGTCGATCATATGGACGTCACTGCAGCGGTGGTCTTCAAGATAGGAAACAATCGCTTGGGCATCGCTTAGGGTTCGTTCATTCATTGGGCACTCTTTCTCCTCATTTGATAGGTGCGAACATCAGAAAGATATACACTAAGCACATCTTCTTTCATCGGTTTTCCTCGAAGATCGAGGAAGGTTGTCGTGTTCAACCGCCTCAGGCGGGTGGCTGCATGCGGATCGTCCCCTATCAAAGCCAGTGTATCCATCAAGGGAGATTTTCTCAAGGCTTTCCTGTTCTCGAGGAGCGCAGAGACCGAATCGGAGCTTTCAGAAACTTCGACGAGGGTTTGAAGGATGCCAATAATCCGATCAAGGGCATCCTGATCCGGCATTACCGTCCGTTCAGTGGGAACCACAAGCGGGCGATCGACCAGTACCACCGCTAAATCGCGCCCTTCGACCCAGACATATGCATTGAAGGTTTCACTTTCATATCGGGTTGTCTCAGTCGATTCGGCGAAGCATCCGCCAAGCAAAAGAACACACAGGGAGATGGAGAAGACAACAACCGCTCTCATTTTCCCCCCAGTACGGCGAGCAGCTCTCGGGTCGGTTCAAAGATCTGCTTTCCTTCGGCATCCAGATACCGGACGTTTCGTTCCAGAATCCGAAACACCAAAGCTTCGATCGTCGGTTCCTCAAGGAGAGTCTTTCGGTCCTCTTCGGTTAAGAAAGTTCGATTGGGATCAAGATAATCGCTTGCAAACAGGACGAAGCCGAGCGCTCCCATCTCGATGCTTCCAAGAGTGTGGTAGCGAATCGCCTGAACCACATCCTTGTTGTAGCCCATCGTCTTCAAAAGATGGGCGCCGACCGGTGCATGAAGGAGATCGACGACCGCCTCTTCCCCCGGATACAGAGCGATCTCATGTTTTACGATATATGAGCGCAACCGCTCCTCGCTCCATGACCTTGCGATATCATGCCCGAGACCGACCGCCTGAAGATCATCATCCGCGAGACCGAGACGGTAGCGCTCATTGAGCCGGAGGCAGAGGGCCGTAACGGCGAGTGAATGCCTGAGGCGTTTGGGAGTGAGATGCGCTTCAAGCGCGGTAAAGTCGATGGGTCCGGACATAGGAAGCGACATTGGCCGTCATAAGGCGTTCGACAGCCGGATCGAGTGGTTCGTCTGCATTCAGCCGCTTGAGAGCCGTGCGGATGATCGTCGAACTTTCATCAACTGTTGGATTATCCAAATAGAAGAGGTCGGCGGCGATATCGTCAAACTCGACAGTCGCACCTTCGCGACGAATGACGATGAAGCGAACAAGTTCTTTGAGCTCCTTGTATCGATGCCATTTCTTCAATTGGGCGAGCAGATCGTCGCCGAGTAGCAGGCCGAGCCGTCCCTTGACCGGATACTTCAGGTAGAGTTCCCTGACGGTATCGTAGGTGTATGAGGGACCTTCCCGGTGCAGTTCACAGTCATCGACGACGAACTCCAGCTTGGGATCATCCGGGTAGATCTCCGGATACGCTTCAACTGCAAGGTTGGCCATCGCCACCCGATCGCTCCCCGGAGCGGGATCGGCATCCGGTTTGAAATGGTTTTGACTCACCGGTACGAGAATAAAGCGCCGATACGGTGAGCGGGAAGCCACGGTGTGGATGAGATGCAAGTGACCGAGGTGGATCGGATCGAACGATCCGCCGACCATTGCGGTTTCCATCACTCTTCCCACGGCGCTTTCTCCATCTCGTAATGAGCATCCATATCCATCTCCGCTTGAAACCCCTTGTCCTCGACCGTCGCAGGGTCAACCCGTTCCACGATCTGATAAAACGCTTCTTTTACCGCATCGACTCCCTCGTTGAAATAGACGCAGAGACCGATGACCGTTTCCTCGGGGTATTTCGCTTTCAATTCGGCGAGGCGCACATCCGTTCCTTCCTCATCGATCTTCGTGCCGATGATGACCCGTTCCTTTCCGACGAGCTCGGGATCGAACGCCTTCAGTTCTTCGGTGAGAGTGTCGAAGGCGGTGAGATACCGATCATCGCTGAGGTCGATCAGGTAGGCAAGCCCGAGGGTTCGGCTGATGTGCTTGAGAAACTTGATCCCCATCCCCGAGCCGTCGCTTGCCCCTTCGATGAGACCGGGAATATCCGCCAGCACGATATCGCGCTCATGGTGGCGCATCATCCCCAGATGGGGAACTTTCGTCGTGAAGGGATAATCGGCGACAGCGCTGCGGGCATTGGTGAGCGTGTTGAGGAGACTGGACTTTCCCGCGTTCGGAAAGCCGACAAAGCCGATGTCGGCGATGATCAGGAGCTCAACCCCGATTCGGAGAGCCACCCCCTTCTGTCCCGGCCGGGCATAGCGGGGAGCCTGATTGGTGGACGAACGGAAGTGCCAGTTACCCTGTCCGCCTCGTCCGCCTTTGAGAAAAACGTAGCGCTCATGGTCCGTCAGGTCCACGAGAATCTCACCGCTTTCGGGATCCTTGAGAACCGTTCCCGGGGGAACGGGAATGACTACATCCACTCCGTCCCGACCGTACTTGCGGGCGGACGAACCGTTCTGTCCCCGTTCCGCCCGGAAGGAGCGCTGCCGCTTGAGGTGGGCGAGCGTTCTGAGGTTGTGCGAGACAACGAATACCACATCGCCGCCCCGCCC
>SHOI01000041.1 GCA_004294855.1 Sphaerochaeta sp.
TCATCAACTCCAAGCATACTGGCTTCATATTCAGAACGTTCCAATCATGTCGGTGCTTGCAAAATCATCAAGGGGAAAGGTAACCGGTAGTCCTGTCTTCTGGCTCTTATAGATGGCCAGGATCACTTCAAGGGCCTTTTTGCCGGCATACGCGTCGACATACGGATCTCTGTCATTGACGATGGCATCGATGACATCGGCAAAGAGATGCAAGTGGCCGTTGCCATAGATATCTGCGGTTTTTTCAATCAGTGTCTCGTTTTCGGAAGCTGAAGCATCGACAAAATTCCAGACTTCGATGGTATTGGTGCTGGTTCCGCCGATCTTCACCGTTCCGTTTTCTCCGAACAGACAGAGCGTCGCCTCAAGATTCTTCGGATAGACGTTCGTAGTACCTTCGATGGTTCCGAGTGTACCGTTCTTGAACTGTACGAGCGCCATGCCGATGTCCTCGGTTTCCAGATAATCGTGAAACCTCCGCCGCGTCGCTCCATAGACGGACTCGATCTCATCACCCATCATCCACAGGAGCAGATCAATGCCGTGGATGCATTGGTTCATCAGGCACCCACCGTCTTCCTCCCACGTCCCCCTCCATGGAGCCTGGGTATAATATTCCCGATTCCGATTCCAGCGGACGTGAATCGAGCCATGGCTGAGTTTCCCGAAACGTCCCGCTTCAAGCGCTTTTCTCGTCTTCTGAACCGCAATGTTGAATCTGTTCTGATGGCATACGGCGACTTTCACCCGCATTTTCTTTGCAGCTTCGATGATTCTATCGGCATCGGAAAGACTCATCGCGATCGGCTTTTCGATGATGACGTTGCACCCGTGATTGATGCAGGAAATGGCGATTTCGGCATGCTTTCCGCTTTCGGTCGCGATGCTGACGAGATCCGGCTTCAGATTTTTCAGCATCCGTTCGTAATCATGATATCGGGCGATGGTGGAATCGGTATTTAGGCTGTTCTTTGCCAATACCGCATCCATGCGCTCGCCCACGATGTCGCAGACTCCCGCGATTTCAAGACTATTATGGACAGCCGCCCGTATGTGGCTGGTGCTGATTCTTCCACAACCGATCAATGCATATTTCATAACAGTACCTTCCTACCGGTTTTCGATGACTCGTATACTCCCAAAATCACCGACAGCGGAATCCTGCCCTGATGTCCGTCGATGAGTAAAGCTTCTCCGTTCAGCAGATGCCTGACGATGTTCCGGTATTCTCTGGCATGGTATATATGAGTGATGCCTTTCGGATCGGCGGATGACGAACCGCCAGCACTCGCTTTCATCTCAATCGGGCAGGGAGTCGGCAGATTCCATAAGGTGATCGCGTCATCCTCGAGGATGATCGTTCCCTTTTCCCCGCAAAGGATGAATCGTTTGGGAAACGGAGGCTGAGAACAGACGGTCGCATCGATCACCGCAACGGATTGGTTTTCAAATTCAATAGCGGCAACAGCGGTATCTTCGGCTTCGATCGATCTGAGCATGGTCTTGGCATACCCCGTTACCGATTGGGGTTTTCCCATGAAATAACAAAGGAGATCGATTCCGTGGATGCCTTGATTCATGAGCACTCCGCCGCCGTCGTACGCATACGTGCCTCTCCAGTCCGCCTGATCGTAATAAGCCTGAGTGCGCATGTAACGCATCATCAGCGAAGCTGATATCGGTCTTCCCAGTTCACCATTGTCGATCGCCTGTTTTATGATCGTCGCGGAATCGGAAAACCTCGTCTGCGAGATGACGCATAGGCTCAAGGATTCTTCATCAGCAAAACGGATCAGATCGTCAGCTTGGCGAAGCGTGATGCAGATCGGTTTTTCGACGACCACGTGCTTATGGGCTTCAAGCGCTCTTTTCGCTTGCTCGTAATGATTCCCGGTCGGGGAGCATACAGCGACCGTGTTGATATCATGTTCCGCGAGCATTTCGTCATAACTATTGTATGCACGGACTTGCGGGAATTCAGAACAGAATGTTCGTGTGCTCGACAGGCTTTTGCTACAAGCGCCAACGAGCATGGCATTCGGCGTTTCGGCGATCGCTTTCGCATGGTATCTTGCCACCATCCCGCATCCGACGATCCCTATTCTAACTGTATTCTCCATGCGACGCTCCAACTTCTCAGTGGTTGACATCGAGAATCATCCCGTCGCGTTTCAACGTTTCTCTCAACTGACGGATATCGATATCTTGGACGAAGAGCGATCGTTCGATGGCGATCGCCGCCGCGGTTCCCGCAGCCTGTCCCGTCAATGCCGCCTGAGGAATGCAGCGGGTCAGCTCCCATGCCTCGCCGCTTGAGGATATGCAGCGCCCTGCGGCAAGTGCGTTCTTTAGGTTCCCCGTCATGAGCGTTCTGTAGGGAATCTCATACACGGGTCCCGGTTTTCTCCAATCCCCCGTGCCGCCGATATTGTCTTCAAAATGTCTTCCGGCATCCTTGTCGGAAAGCTCATACCTTCCTACGATTCTGCGCGCCATGCGTATCTGGGCCATCCCAGGAAGCGATGCCGGAACGAAGTCGTCATGCGCTTTCATATGGTTCAGCAATCGCGCATGACCGTCGATGATGAAACGATTGATCCCTTCGGCGGTATCTCCGTAATAGGGGACCGTCACCGTGTGCTTGAAAGCCTGCGTATCGATTTTTCCGAAACTGACCAGACTCAGGCCGGGTCCGTCGGGACCTCCTCGCTTCTGATATTGGGTGTCCGCACCTTGCGTACAGTAGCTCCAGATCGCCAAGCTGTTTTTGGCGGCCATGCACGGTTCGTTCGCCCTAGCGAACACTTCCGCATCTCCCGATGCGTCGACGACCGCCTTGCAGCGGTATCTGCTGCGACCCGATTTGTTTTCGGTGATGACCGCCTTGCAGACGCCGTCTTCGATTTCTGAACCGACGAACAGCGTGTCGTACAGGATGTCGATGCCCTCAGCAAGCAATGATTCTTCAAGAGCCAAGGAGAAGGCGGGTCCGTTATACTTGCACTCGTAGCGCCTGCCTTGTTCTTTCCATGAAGAAATGTCGCCGGCGTAATATGCATAGTTCATCGACAGTCTCAAAAGCTCCTCACTGATGCCCCCGATCACCTGTCGTCCATACCCGTCGTCGAGGGGAAGGTAGATAACGATGTGACCCGTCGTCGCCAGGCCTCCGAGCACCGTGAGTTTCTCCAGCAGGAGAACCTTCTTGTCTTTTCTTCTCGACGCGAGAGCCGCCGCACAGCCTGCGATGCCGCCGCCGATCACGACGACATCGTATTCGGTAGCCATTGTGATGGTATTGCCGGGTATTTCAGCCGCTCTTCGTTCAACATCATCCATCACTTCACCTACCTATTCGGTCCGAAGAATCTGAACATTGAAATCGGATGGTCTTTTTCGGCTTCGATCGTGAACGAGTCGCACTTTGCCGGAATGAAAAACTGATCGCCGCCTTTGATATGCTGCACAAGATCTTCGGATATGATGCTGCCTGAACCGGAATAGATATAGAGACCACAGAATATTCCGTCAGTCCGTATTTCACACTTGCCCGTCATATCGTAGCGTTCCAATCTGAAACAGGTGGTATCCTCGTACCCGATAAGCAGGCTTTTCGTAAAATCATCGGTCTGTTGCAGAATCTTCGGGAGGATGCACCATCTGCCATATGCTTCCTCCCGAGAGATTCCGTCATACTCGAAGCAATCGAACATACGCTCGAAACCGATGCCCTGATGGCACGCTTGGGGTGGAACGGATAGACCCGACGGGGTAGTGCGTTCCACCCGTATCGTGTAGTCGGTGGGTTCCTGAATTTCAATGAGTAAACATCCTTGTCCGATGGCATGAGGAACACCGCCTCTGATCAGATATGTTTCCCCGGGTTTCACATCGAAATAGTGCATATGACCGAGAAGAGCCGGAATATCCTGTTCATAGAAGCAGCGTTCCCACTCTTTCCTCGTGATGCCTTCCTTGAATCCCATATAAATGCCGTAGGGTCGGCCGCTGATATCACGTCCTCCGAGGATGTGCCAGCATTCGGTTTTCCCGAATCGGGAATGAAAAAGTTCTCTCGCCTTCTGCTTGTTCGGATGGACCTGGACCGCCAGACGCTCAGCTGCATCGATGATCTTCACCAAGACCCCGGTAGTGTCTCCGACGCTATCGAAATGGGTTGTTCCAAGTGCGTCTTTCGGATTGCGAGCTATGAAATCGCGAAGGGATTCCTGGGAATGTTCAAGAAAACTCAGTCCTTCATGGACGAACTCTTCACGCCCCACATTGCGCGCGACGACCGTCGACATGATCCATTCTTCGGGAAATTGGGAGTCTTTTCCGTCGAATACTCCATGGATTTCATCTATTTTGCTTCCGCCGGTATAGGTTCTCCATGCCCGGGCGGAAGCAAGTTTCACGGGTGCGGTATAGCTCACCACAACACCCCCGGCTATTCTTTCTTGAGTTTGCCCGTCTTGGGGTCGAACTCGACGTGTTTGCCGGTTGGGATATGCGAAGCGTCGAGCCGCTTGAGGGCAAGCTCGTTATCCGGATAGAAATCAATCCACAGATAATGGCAGTGCTGTCCCTCTTTGACGTCCACTCCATGCATGGATCCGAGCGGGATGTACAGCAGTTCGTTCCCTTTCATGGGGATCGGCTCGAAATCGATGAGCACGTCCATCTCATTTTCCGGGAAACTGAAGAAATACTGGTCGAGCATGGGGTGGTCGTGCGATTTGATCGCGTCGACTCCATACGTTTCCACCGAACCGAATGCGAACCTCGGGATGATTCTCTGGTCGATGACCGAGCGGCTGATGGTCTTCTCGCTCTTGTTTCTGTCGCGATACTGTTTCGCATTGCGGTAGATCTGGATGTGCGGGAATTGGGTTTTGTATTCGGCCGCCAGTTCGTCGTCGCCTTCCTGCCACTCCCAGCGGACCTCGATCAAGTGACAATCGGTGAGCGCTTTGATATCGACCGAAAGCTTCGGATTTGGAACAAAAGAGACTCTTTCATGGAATATGTAGCTGTTGCCGTCTGTACTGAATTCCACATCACCCGAAATGAGTATCAAGATATGGTGGAACGGCCCCGGTTCGAGTGAAAGGGTGGAACCGGCCATCACAGAGTGGTGATACAGTGTCGCTCCGGGAATACATCCGGGTAAAAGGGCAACGCTCCCGTTCTTTTTGACATTGAAGTCCACGGTCATCTTCGGTACATCTCTCATCTGACATTCCTCCTCATGTTCTTATCAAAACTTATATATCAATATTCCAAGTCGGCATTCACCGCCTTCACCCGCTCGATCACCAATTCACGGAACTTTTCGCTCAGCATGGAAAAGAATGCGGTAAATCCGGTGACGCGCACCACAAGATCCGGATACTTGAAAGGATCCTTATGTGCTTCAAGGATCTTTTTGGCATCTATGATGTTGATGTTGAGCAACGTGTTTCCCGAGTTCATGATGCCGAGAATCATGGCGCACATCTTCTTCACGCCCTCCGGATCGTTGGCGATCTGGGGATCGATCTCGAGCTGAACCGGAGCGGTATTTCCGTAACCGGGCTGTATGGCCGCGATCGAGTTGCACATGCTGGTAACGGCCCCGTCTTTGCGGAATCCGCCGTTCGGGTTCGCTCCGTGATTGATCGGTTCTCCCGCTTTGCGTCCATTCGGAGTTGCTTGGAGAATCGACCCAAGCAGAATGGTGTTCGACCAGGAAAAGAAGCCGGGAATGAAGTTGACATTCTTCGGATTGTCCTTATGCTGTTCGACCAGATCTCTTACCAAGCCGGTCCACAGCTTGGAAATCTTTACGGCCCACTTGTCTCCGAGCGAATCGCCGCCACCGCCGTACCGCTCGCTGTGGAACAGCATCTGCCGGACATATTCTCCGTTCTCGCCTTCGAAATTCGCATCAAGATGGTTCGTCAGTTCTTCATAGGTGAGCCGACCTTCCTTGTCGATACGCTGTTCGCAGGCCGCAATGCTGTCCGCCGCTACGGCGAGGCCGGCCCCGTCAATGCACATGTTGTAATAGTTCGCTCCGCCATCCGTGATATTGACGCCTTTTTCTATGAGACCGTGCTGGAACAGATTCAGAATCAGTTCCGGCTGGCTTTTGGTCTGATACGTGAGGTGATGGATGATTCCCCTGCCGGTGGCATCGACGGCCATTTTCAAGTGCTTCCGATACTGCTCCCACAACGCATCGATGCTCGGCCTGGTCTGGTCGGCATTGGCCATCATATCCTGAAATGCCACCTGGAACACCATGGCGAGGTTGACCTTCACCGTGTCGTTCATCGTGTATTCCATGCCCGGTATGCACATCCAGTGGCAACCTGCAGCGACGCGCTTGCGTGCAAGTTCTTTGCTGTATCCGCAACGCATGAAGCCTTCCATCAAGGCCTTGTCGCTCGAATAACGCGGCCAGCCTTGCTTGTTTTTAAACAGGTACTCGACCGACTTCTCGAAAAACGCCGGATCGAGCTTGTCGTGGACTCGAATGGTGAGGTTCGTCGCAATATTTATCTTGTCCGCAGCGTCGAGAGCCAGATAGCTCAAATGACATGTTTTATCATTGTCGTGCTCATCGGGTCCGCTGAGCTGCCAATACCGGCTGTCCTGCAGAAACATGCAGGCGAGGTAGAATATCGCCTCTTCATCGGTCAGGATTCCTGAAGCGACGTCCCGTTCATAGAAGGGATTGAACAGATCCTCGATCTGTCCGCCTGAACTTCCCCGGTTGTATGTACGGCTCAGCATGCTGAACCAATTGTTCCATTGGATAGCCTCGCGGAACGTCTTCGGCGGCTCGGTAGCCAGCTTATGGTTGATCGCGGCCATCGTATGCAGGTTTTCAGCAAGCTGTCTGTTCTTTTCCTGACATGCCAAGGCTTCAATCTCATCTCCTGCACGGCGGATGAATGCGATGATGTGCTCGACGACTGCGATTTCTGAATCATAGAATTCATGATGCGTTTCATCGTGCAACGTTTTTTGTTCTTTCAGTTTCCGCAAGATCCCGCCCCATCCGAGATCGAGTCCGATTTGGATGTCGGGAGTGAAATGATGGCAGTTATCGATGCCGCTGATGATCTGGTAGCGGTCAAATATCTTTTGAAGATCGTCGTACGGATAATCGGGGTTCCATTTTTTGGTTTTCGGTCTGAGCCGCTCAAGAAAGAAGAATCCCTTTGCGCTGAACGCATCGAGCGCATCGACATATATGGGATGTTCTGCAAGGATCGAACAATAGTTTTCCGTCCATGCGCGATACCCGTATATCGATCCGTTCGGATGGTTCGGTTTCAGTTGGTAGACGAACTCGTCCTGAACGATGAGACCGTAGTCGTCCTCATCGGCTCCGCCTTGTTTGGCTTTTTCTTCGGTCTGAGCTATCTTGCGCTTTCTCAATAGAGCTATCCGTTCATCGAAGGTGAATGTTCTGTCTTCGTCAAATTCGTTTATATAATGAATCTTGCTCATGATAATGCTCCTTCAACTGACTTTGATGCTGACTCCGGTATCCTCAAGCTTGGCTTTGATCTCTTCGAGTTGCTTGTCCGAGAACGGTCTGCATGCTTCGAAAGAATCCTCGGCGTCGATGGCGATTCGTTTTGAGCTTCCCAAAGGATTGAAATTCAGCAGTTCGTAGTAGAGGATGTTCTTCAGCTTCGAAACAAATTCAGCGATTGCATGGAGATTTTCAATCGAGTCGGTTGCTCCGGGAATCAACGGAGTACGTACGATCATCGGAATGCCGAGCAGGCTTGCACGACCGACGTTGTTGAAAATCATCTGATTTTCGAGGCCGGTAAACTGCTTGTGGACGGAAGTATTGACATGCTTTAGATCGCACATGATGAGATCCATCTTTTTCAGCATGCTCTCTATATGATAAAAGGGGATCGCCATATTCGTTTCTATCGCTACTTTGATGCCTTCTTCATGGCAGGCATCTGCCAAAGCTTCGACAAAAGCCATGTGCAAAGTGGCTTCGCCGCCGGAAAAGGTAACACCTCCTTCCGACAGATCGTAATAGAGCTTGTCCTGACGGATTTCATTCATGACTTTTTCGATGGTATATTTCCGGCTGCTCATGACGAGAGCACCCGCGAAACACGATTCGGTGCATGTTCCGCATGAAGTGCACAACGTACGGTCGACGACATGGTTCCCGTCCACGATTCTGTGGGCTCCTTCGGGGCATACCTCGAAGCATTTTCCGCATCCGATGCACTTGTTCTCATAGAACATCAATACCGGCCGATGGGGGAGCGTTTCGGGATTGTGGCACCATGAGCAATCCATGTTGCAGCCTTGGAAGAATATGGTCGTACGGATTCCGGGTCCGTCGTTAAGCGAGAATCTCTGTATATTTGTGATGAAAGCGGTCACGTGGTCTCTCCTTGAAGACCTGAAAATATCTTGTCAGGCATTTCCATCATATTGGGAAGAAAAATAGGGAACAATACAAAAAACGGGCTAAATATTTTGTGATTTTTTGTATGCATGCTATAATTCGGGTTGTGTCGGTAGCTTTGACGAATGAGCTTCTAAGGAGGAACATGACAACTTCAGCAGATGGCAAGACGACTATATTTCTTCTCGTAGAAGCAAGTTATATAATTCCATTCTGGTTTGCAAGAAGCATAGAAGGCTTGGAAAGCGTTGCAACGAAGCAAAAATGTACCGTAAAGCAAGTGGCGTCGGTGAAGGATATAGAGCCCAGCTCAAATGCGATCGTCATTCTCGGCACCACAAAAAACTGGATACGGGAAACCATCTCGGCTGCAAGAAGACGCGCTTTCAGGATCATCCTCATCGGTGCCGTTCCCGGCAACTACGGAGAGGATATTAGCGGTACGATGTACGGCAGCAGATCGACCATTGAGGCGATGGTGCGCTATTTCCATTACCATAACCGAAGACGCATCGCATTGGTCGATATCAATTCCAACAGCAGCAACGACGTTACCAAATTCGAAAGTTTTCTGATGACCTCCAGGCAATTGAACATGAATACCTCGTATGCCGACGTGTACTTCCGTGATGTCGATTCGCACAATCCCACGGAACATTTTCTCATGCGCATGGAAATGTATGACGGGGTGATTTGTTCGAACGATTTTTCGGCTGCGTACATCATCAACTATGCCAGAGACCATAACATCAAGATTCCCGAGCAGCTGTTCGTGGCGGGCCTTGGCGATATCTCGCTCTGCCGTTATACATGCCCGTCTCTGACGTCGGCGACCCGTTCCTATTATGAAGCGGGAAAACAGGTGTTCGATATCTGGAAAACGCTCAATCAGAATCCCAATGTCGAATCGATCGTGACGACAATGCGCAGTACGATCAAACCGCGCGGCAGTACGGGATTTCTTCCGGTAGTCGAGCAAGATGACGAAACCGGACAAAATGACTTTGAATCCGAGTATGACGGTTGTGCCCCCTGCGTTGCAAATGGCATCAACGCCATTCGGGCGATCCATTGTTGTCTTGCCCAGTGCGATTCGCTCGATATGATGATTATTACCGGAGTGATGAAAAATGATAGCAACGAAAAGTTGGCCGAAGAGCTCGCGGTCGCTCCGGGTACCATTAATTACCGATTGAAAAAGCTCTATAAAAACGCAGGGGTTTCCACCAAAACCGAATTTGCGGATCTGTTCAGGCTGCATGTCTCGCTCGATGCACTTACAAAAGATTCTAGTGAGCTCATTGATAATTCAAGATGATGACGACAGTGAAATGCGTCATAAGGTGTTTCCCAGTTTGATTGAGTTCATGGGGCGACACAGCTCGCCATACCACAAAAAAACCGATAAAAAGTAAGCCTAAATTTGTATTGTGAAACGCTAATGCCAATGTTAGCCTCGAAATATATGGAGAGTCGACACAGAGTTTACAACTTATTTTGTAACAAATTGGAGGTATTACAATGAAGAAAGTCGTAGCGCTCTTATTCGTGGTGTTGGCAACATTTGCCATGCTGTTCGCTACCGGAGCAAAAGAAGCGGCAGCCACAGAAAAGATCTCGATGTCCATTCCTGAAATCAATGCTGATTCGGATCTCGCCTGTCAGATGCTTGTAAAGTTTGGAGAACTTGTGGAAGAAAGATCCAACGGTCGCATCGAAGTGAATGTCTTCGGTTCAGGACAGCTTGGCGGGGAAGCGGACACCATGGAGATGCTTCGGCTGGGTACCGTATCGATCATCCGCATCAACCCGGCCAATCTGGCAAACCGAGGAATCAAGATTCCCGAATACACGGCCCTCGGTCTTCCGTTCCTGTTCCAGAGTGTACAGGGTGGATTGGACTTCCTGTACAGTGATTATGGTAAAAGCTTGGGCGATCTGGTTTTGGAGAAATCAGATGGAACCATCCGTTCTCTTTATAATTACATCTGTACTCCGGCGCGCAATATGTTCACCAAGAAACCGGCCAATACTCTGCCTGATTTCAAAAAGCTGAAGATCCGTTCCGAAACGTCTGATATCAAGATTGACATGATCAACTGCTGGGCAAGTGCGACTCCGCTTGCATTCAGTGAGATCTATACTGCTTTGTCGACGGGTGTTCTCGACGGTTGTGAAAACACTCTTTCAGGATTGAGAAACAACAAGTGGTACGAACAGATCAAGTATGTGCTTGAAACTGAACACGTCGTCGGAAGTTCCGTATTCCTCATGAACGAAGCACTCTGGAACAAACTTACCAAGGCGGAACAGGAAATGGTGACCACATCGCTCAAGGAAGCCTGCGACTGGTTTCAGGCGGAAACCGACAAACAGATTGCAGAGAACAAGGCTTATCTCGTCGAAAAGGGCATCACGTTTACACCATGTACCGACAAACAGGCGTGGCTCGATTCCTGTAAAGGTCTTTATGCAAAATATGCATCCAATGTGAGACCGGATTTCATCAGCACGATTCAGAGTTACAAGTAGGATTGATGATTGGGGGGTGGTGTAATCGCCATCCCCCAATCGAATGCACTTTGTTTGATGACAACCAGACGTGCAATGTTGGTTTAAGCGTATGCCGCGGTGTTTATACACATATCCATGACCGGGTCTTATTGGTATGAAGGTACGGTAGGCGGTTAATGAGTCTACGGCATCCGGTTCAGAAGATATCGATTCGGATATTCTTAAAGCCTGCTTTGATAATGATATGCTCTTCCGATGAGAAGAGGGTGTGATTGGGACTGTTTTATAGAGGATGAATCCATATGTTAGAAAAGATTAGGAAAGCGGTTTACAATGTTGCCAACTGGATATGCATCGTAGCACTATTTCTCATCATAGTCGTATTGCTGATTGTGGTAATAGGCCGGTACTTCTTTAATGTTACCCCGTCATGGTCTGAAGAATTCTCTTTATTTCTTCTTGTCTGGGTCGGTTTATTCAGTTCGTGTATTGCGGAATACCATCGCACTCATGTCCGTCTTTCGTTTATCGATACCATGTTTCCCCCCAAGCTGTTGCGGGCCTTTGGAATCATCCGATATTTTCTCAAACTGGTGTTTTTCATGTTGATGACCTACTACGGATTGTTGATCTTTATAACCACAAAACAACGTTTCGGCGCGATCAACCTATCGTTCAGGTGGGAGGTTCTGCCGGGTCTGCTTACCGGAGTGTTTTGCCTGCTTTTCCTTTTGTTCGATACGAAAAGGATATTTACTGATCGTCATGAACATGATGCTGAAGAACTGGAGGTGTTTGAATGAACACAATGACGATGGGAATTATTGTTCTGAGCGGTTCTTTCATCTTCATGTTGCTCATGGGAGTGGAAATTGCCTATTCACTCGGTCTTGCTGCCGTTTTCACCTGTTTATTCATGGATATCAATTTGCTGGTGGTGTTTCAGGCTATCTTCTACAAAATGGCCAACTACTCGCTTCTGGCGGTTCCTTGTTTCATGCTGATGGGAGAGTTCATGAGCATAGGATCGATGGCGACCAACATAGTAGGACTTGCAAACGTTCTGGTCGGCTGGATGCCGGGCGGTCTTGCGATGGTGAACGTCGTCGACTCGATGTTTTTCGGAGGCATATCCGGATCTGCGGTAGCCGATGTCAGCTCAATCGGGTCAATCGTCATCAGGCTGATGAAAGAAGCAGGATACGATGAAGATTTTTCAGTGGCGCTCACCTGCACTTCATCAATTCAGGGAATCATCATCCCGCCGAGTCATAATCTGGTGATCTATGCAGTCACCGCCGGAGGCGTATCGATCGCTGCACTCTATATGGGTGGGTATCTCAGCGGGATCATGCTCGGACTTTGTCTTGCGGTCTATTGTTTCATTGTTTCGAAAAGACGCAAGTACCCCGTTGCCGAACCGTTCAAATGGAGTAATTTCGTCAGAGCGCTTTGGAAATCGCTTCCGGCCATCGGTTGTATGATAGTGGTCGTCGGAGGAGTGCTCTTCGGATGGATGACCGCTACCGAATCCGCAGCCGCGGCGTGTGTCTACTGCTTCATCTTCACCTTCGTGATCGAACGTGCCGGAACGAGAAGGGATCTCTACGAAGCTTTTTCAAACACGATCAAGACCATCGGTTCGGTCCTGATTCTCGCAGCCTGTGCAACCGCGTTCAGCTGGGTCATCACGTACTTGAGAATTCCGCAGATCGTAACCGCCGGTCTGTTTTCAATAACGGAAAACAAGGTCTTGATGCTCCTCATCATCAACGGAATCTTGTTGATCATGGGGATGTTCATGAATATGGTTTCCATCATCTATATCATGGTTCCGATTTTACTGCCGGTAATTACCAAGCTCGGCATGCACCCGGTTCAATTCGGCATCATGTTGATTCTGAACATCGGTGTCGGACTGCTTACCCCGCCGGTCGGGCAGGTTCTGTTCGTTGGCTGCTCGGTGGGAAACATAAGCATGGAGCGATTGACGAAAGCCTTGCTGCCGCAGCTTGCATTCATGGGGATTGCGCTGGTGCTTATCACGTTCTGGCCGCCCCTTACGATGTGGCTGCCGAGAGCTGTCGGGTATATCGTTTGATTGATTTGTTATTAGGAGGGTTTACCATGCGTTACGGAATGTGTACGGATATCGCGACGGCGACACGCGACAGGGTGGAGTACGAGCTTCTCAGGCGTATCAAGGAAGCAGGATTCGATTTCGTCGAATTTCCGCTGATGATGATCGAAACGCTCAGCGATGATGATTTCGAAGTGCTTTTGGCGGAGCTCAAGCGTCTTGGTCTCGCCTGTGACTGCAGCTGCAATTTTTTCCCCGGCCGCATCAAGGTTACCGGACCGTCGGTAAACAAAGCCGAAATCGACGCGTATCTGGACAAGGCGATGGGTCGTGCACAACGCATGGGAGTGAAAAAGATCGTATTCGGAAGCAACAATTCAAGAAACATCCCCGACGGCTGGGGTCTTGAGCGGGGGTATGATCAGATGTGCGAGGTCATCGAAGAGTTGATCATCCCGTATTGTCGGAAGTACGGCATTATGATCGTGATGGAGCCTATACGCAAACAATCCGGCAACATCCTTCTGACGGTGAAGGACGGCGAGTACATCGTGAATCGAATCAACAAGCCGGAGATCCGGCTGCTCGCCGACCTCATGCACATGCAGTACAACGAAGAGAGTCCGGAAGATCTCAGGGATGTCCGCCCCATGCTTCATCACGTGCATATTTGCGAGATGGACCGCATGCTTCCGGAAGATGGATTCAGCGAATTCCTTCAAAAAGCGCTGAAGATTCTGAAAGAGCTCGGATATGACGAAACCATTTCATTTGAATCAAAAGGCGGTACAGGCCCTGACAGCCTGAAAAATGCACTGACACAGTTAAAACGACAATTTTGTTCATAAGGGAGGGACATCATGGCACGCATTAAGACAGCCATTATCGGATGCGGGAAAAACGCGAATGAACTTCATACGCCGATCTTGCTCAGACATCCGGAATTCATCGTAACAGGCACCTATGACCTCGTGTACGACAGAGCTGAAAAGCTTGCAAAGGTTTTCTATCTGAACGGTCACACAGACTGCAAAGCATACGAAAGCAGCGAAGCGCTGCTCGCTACCGACGTCGAATATATCGTCGTCCTCACCGACAGCGTTTCTCATACGAAGGTCGCTGCCGACTGTCTGCGCGCAGGCAAGAACGTCTTGATTACCAAACCTTGGGCGCTCGATTCGAAAGATGCGGCGTTCATCATTGATGAAGCCAAGAAAGCCAAGGCCAAATACGGGGTAAGCCTCATGCCGTTCCTGCCGCAGAACTGGGGCACCGACTTGAGTACCATCAAGGAAATCATCGACTCCGGTGACATCGGACAAGTGTACATGATCCGCCGACGCGCCGGAACATTCGGAAAACGCTACGACTGGCAGATCTATAAGGAATTCGGCGGCGGCTACCTCAACAACTGGGGTCCCCATCTCCTCGGCCAGCTCCTCGCATTGGTCGACGAACCGGTTGTGCAGGTTTTCGCGGAAAAAAGACAGGTGATCATGGACGGGGACTGTGAGGATACCTTCGTCGCGATGATGAAGACCCAAAGCGGAATCATTCTCAACTGCGAGCACTGCATCATGGTGGACAAGCTTCCCCATTGGATCGTTCAGGGCAGTAAAGGAACGATTTTCGTAACCGACGGAACCATCGATGTGCATAAGATCAGTTATCCGGGACCGATCGACCCGACGGCATATCGGAGCAAAACGGAAGACGATAACAAAACCTATCCGCTGCCCGGTCAGTATAACGGCGATCGATTCGCGATTTATTCCCATATTGCCGAGGTGATTCGCCACAAATGCGAATATCGGGTTCCGCTTACGTTCACGCGCAACCTTACCACGGTGTGCGATGCCATCCATGCATCTGCCGATACGGAACATATCGTCCACATTTCTTCCGAGCAATGGAATAAGGCTCTGTAAATTGAAATTCTCAAGCCGCCCGTAGCGATACGGGCAGCTCTCGCTCTCTTTTCAAAGAGGAGACAGAACATAAAAATCAGTTGTTTTGCCGACGAGATAGCACCGGCTCTCCGCGATCAGTTCAGAGTGATGCGGGAGCTGGGACTTGCGGGCATGGAAGTCAGGACCGTCGATGATGTCAATGTGATGGATCTTCCGGAACGTACGCTTCGCGAAATAAGGAAGCAGGCCGACGATCGGGGAATCACCATCACCTGCGTATCGTCTCCGATCGGCAAACAACCCGTTTCCATTTCACCTTCGATCGTCGTGGAGCAGGTTGAAAAAGCATCGGAAATCGCGCATATGCTCGGAACCGAGTATATCAGAATCTTCTCCTTCTTCAACGAACAAGATATGACGATTGATGAAGCGATCGGGCTTTCTTCGGAAAAATTATCGCTCATGGCTGATCGGGCAAAAAGGACAGACACCGTCTTGGTCATGGAAGGTGGCCACAACACGGTGGGTCAGACGGGAAAAGTCTCACGACAACTGTTTGAAGCAGTTGATAGTGCGCATTTGAGATGTGTATTCGATGGAGCGGCTTTTGTCGGAGCAGGCGAACAACCCTTTACCGATTGTCTGCCGCTATTAATGCCATATATCGAGTACATGCATATCAAAGACGCCAAATTCAATTCACCCCGACGCGTGCTTCCCGGAGATGGCGATGTCGAGCTGGAAAGAATCCTGAACGCCGTACGGAACAAGGACTTGGTTCTTTCTTTGGAGCCCCATCTTGCCTACGCCGGACCCAATCGCGGTTTTTCCGGAGAAGAGCTGTTCAAACAAGCCCATAAAGCCCTGATGGACATATTGAATCGTCTGAACATTCCGTTTTTCTGATATTCATGTGAATGTTTGTTATTCAATCCCTCCCATACAGGTCGCGTGTGTATATCTTGTCCCTCACATCCTCAAGTTCTTGTGTATACCTGTTGGTTACTATGATAGTTGACAGTTGCTTGAACTCATCCAGATTTTTGCAGACCCTGCTGCCGAAGAACTCGTCCTCGTTGAGAGCAGGCTCATAGACCACCACCCTGACTCCCTTCGCCTTGATGCGCTTCACCACTCCTTGAATCGACGAGTTTCGGAAGTTGTCCGATCCGGTCTTCATGGTCAGACGGTAGATGCCAACCACGATGCCGGAAGCAAAACCTACTTTCTGCAAAATTCGCTCAGCGATGAAATCTTTACGAGTCCTGTTAGCATCAACGATCGCAGTCATGATGTTCTGGGGAACACTCTCGTAATTGGCCAGCAGCTGTTTGGTGTCCTTGGGAAGACAGTAACCGCCGTAACCGAAGGACGGGTTGTTGTAATGAGTTCCGATGCGAGGATCCAGCCCGATTCCTTCGATGATCGATCTGGTGTCCAATCCCCTGACCTCCGCATAGGTATCAAGCTCGTTGAAGAAGGAGACCCGCAAAGCCAGATAGGTGTTCGCAAAAAGCTTGACCGCCTCCGCTTCCGTGAGATTCATAATCAGTATCGGTATATCTTTCTTGATCGCTCCTTCCGCCAGCAACGAGGCGAACGTGTGAGCCGCTTCCTTCAACCT
>SHOI01000156.1 GCA_004294855.1 Sphaerochaeta sp.
TTTTTGTAAAGTCCATCTAACAATTTTGATGTGTTTTTGTTAAATGTATTTAACAATATAGTCATCGCCCCCGTTTGGGGGCGATTGAACGATTGTTTGAAGGTTCCTTAAAAATCGATCTTTTCGATCTTTCTGACCGTAAAGTCGTACGATTGCTCGTTGATCGTGAACGTGAAGCGTTCATCGACCTCGTGGTTCACCAGTTCCCGGCCGAAGGGGGCGGAGATGTTGATGATGTTCTCGTTGGGGTTCGCCTCCCATTGGCCCATGATCGTGTAGGTGACCTCTTCGCCTTTCAGATTGTCCATCAAGGTGACCTTGGTGCCGAATCCGACCTTCGATCCGTCCACCATGTCCGGGGTGACGACCGAGGCCCGGTCGATCTCCTCCGAGAGCCGGCGAAGATTGTTCTGGATCAGGGTCTGTTTTTCCTTTCCGTACTTGTACTCGCTGTTCTCTCTCAGGTCTCCCATCTCGCGGGCGGCCCCGATTTCCTTGGCGATCTCCGGCAGCTCGACGTGCTGGATATAATCCAACTCCTTCTTTTTGGCCTCCAAAGAAGCTGCGGTGCAGAACAGTCCGGTGGGAACGAACGCTTCCCGCTGGGAGAGCGGGGCTTCATCAAAGAACTTGAATCCGGGGAATTTAACACTGATTGAATGCTTGACCTCGATTTTCTTTCCACCGGGAAGATCGAAGACGTTCGCCACCAGCGAGTAGATTCGTTGGGCGTTCTCTTCATTACCTTCTTCAATGCAGGTGAAGATCTGCTTGTCATCGAAAAGCATGCTCATCAGCGCTTTTGAGTTCTTTCGATTCTCTTGCGCATCGCGTTTGGCATCGATGTAGCGGTTCACCGTATCAAGCAGCTGGAGTTGGATATACAACAACTGCTCCTTGGTATACCCGCTCTTGTCCCACACTTTTTTGTCGCCATTCTTCAAAAGGTAGATCAGGGTTGCACCCTTATCCTTGAAATTCTCCACCGCATCCTTGTACAGCTTGAGCAAATCGGCGTTCTTCTTGTTCTGGCGGAAGATTTCAGGAATATAGCTTGTAAGATAGCCGGGGAAGATCTCCATCAAGACCTTTGGCCACGAGGGGATTTCATCAACGACGTGATCGATGAAGGACTTCTTCAACTCCGAGTCCTTGATCGGAGCAAAGACTTCATAGATGTTATTCGCCCGTTCAAAGAGATCGGTAAAGCCGAACGCCTCGGGAAGGGTGACAAAATGCATCCCTTGCTTCTTGACCAACTCTTCAAGGAGAAGATAGGAGGACATGATCACATCATTGGTGACAACGATCGGTTTTGAGACTCCGTTTTCTTCAAAAAAGAACTCGCTGAAGAACCCGACCATTTCAAGGAAGTAATCGCTTTCCACATCGCCCTTGCTGGAAATGAACTCTCTCAAACGACGAATCTTATCATAGAATTCCCGTTCGCTTCGGAAGATCGAAAGCTGTTTCTCCTCGTAGCTGATCGGGGTGGATCGAAGCAGATACACATCGCTGTCGGTGGGGGAGAGGTCAAAGAGGGGATTGGCCATCAACTCTTTCTTTGCCTGATTCATCCAGCTTGTCCACTCTTTCGCCTCTAGGATCGAAGGCACCAATTCCGCCTTCATCTCCCGAAGACTCGATTGCCCTCCATTGCTTGACATAAGAATGTTCAACGTCCAAGGAATATCACTCTTGACTTTGTCGTAGAGCCGCTGCTTTGGAAGGGCGCTTTTCAGAACCCAGATATGGCTCTTGGGCAGGGCCTGCAAGCTCTTGAATGCCATGTTGGTTGACAAACGGGAACCCTGAGTGGTCGCCTGCCCGGCGAAGTCGACGATCACATCCGTTTCATCGATAGATCGAATCCTTCCGATCCGTCCGGTGGAGTTCTGGAATACGAACGTTCCCTTGTCGAATGCGATGTTTGTTTCAAAATCCTCAATCGACAAGAGCACGTCCCGGGCGATCATGCCTACGAGGGCGGAGGCTTCAAGACAGCTTTCCAAGCGGGAGTGGTCCTTATATTTTTTTCGATAGCTCTTGATCAATTGATCGCGGGCGATCGCATCCTCCCGGTCCAACATAAGGATTTGCTTTTGGATTTCGATCATCTGATCAACATCCTCTTTATACGCTTCGGTAGCATCCCGTAAGATCGCCACGGCGGAGGAGTGGCTCGTAACGGAGATTTGCTCAGCAAGGTTCATCGTGTAATCGAATTGGTGCGGGTCACTGGTGATGACGATCTCATGAATATGTCTAATCGGGGTGAAGTCTTTTCGTTTCAACAACCGATTGATCGTTTTCTTGAAGTAACTGACAGCTTTTTCCGTCTTCCCGGCTTCAAGAGCGTACGTTCCAAGCTGCTTGAGAATATCAACCTCTTCATAATCGACATTGACCAGTCGTTCCCACAGCTCGATCTTCTTCTCCTGTTTGCCGGTCGCTTCATATGATTGGGCGAGCAGTCTCAAGGCGTGGCGGTTTTCGCTTTTGTTTAGAATTTTCTGGGCGAGGTATTCCACGATGTTCCAGCGCTTGTGTTCGCTGAAGAGTTCAATGAGATTCAAAAGGGGAAGGAAGTTTTCCGACCCCTTCCGTTGGATGGCGAGCATTCCATTGATATAGTGGGCAACTACTGAATTCTTTTCCCGTTCCCGAATATGCCGCTCGCACATATCCCGAGCCTCGATCTTCTGCTCATCATCCAGATGTTCAATCAACCGGTCAAATGTTTCAAAATTGGCCACCGTGAAGGCGGAAGCTGAGGCTCTGGTCCATTGTTCTTCCTT
>SHOI01000157.1 GCA_004294855.1 Sphaerochaeta sp.
GAAGTGGAGCAGGATCATGAAGGTCTTCAAGTGATGCGGATTCTCGGACGGAACATGGGGTATGTGATTAACCGTCTCCAAGGAAGAGACGTGGAAAAACCGCTTGTTGAACAGCGGGTGTGGACGAACTTCATTTCTTCGGAACGATGAAGGAATCGCTGCCCAGCCATAGATCGATGTGGATGCCGGGATTGTTGTTCGGCACAGTCGCCTGCTTGATCTGCCAGCCGATCAGTTTCAGCCTGAATCACAAATTCAATTCCAGCCGATTTCGTTTTGGGTTGAGGGTGGTCCGAATCTTCCGGTCATTGAAGAAGGAGAGATGGGCCCCGTCCTCTTCCTAGTGGAGTGAAACGACCAGACGAAGAGGATCGCCTTCCGGTAGGAAATCAGTCATTTCGCCGATTAAACAGCTGAGAAATTCTTTTCGTTTTATCAGGTGAAATTCTCCCGTATCCTGTTCGCGTTCAAAACCAAAGGATGACTGAAATGATCAGGCTTGGCGTCAATCCCCCTGCAAATCCATTATTGTACAGAGCCAGCCCTCCATGCCAAGAGGCGGTAACATCGACGACGACCACATAGATTGTTCCGGCGAGGATGCCGATGATGACGGGAACCGAGTTGTAGAGGGTGTTGCCGAAGAAGGAGAAGCCTATCATCGTCATGATCGTCGCCAGCGTCGGGCCGGAGAGGTTGATCGCGGCGAAGTACATCAGGACAAGACCCAGGAAGCCGACGCTTGTCACGTTCAGGAGGGCGCTCCGGGTTTGAAGATAAAACAGTTTCCCCGGAAGATTATCCGGGCCTTCGAGGATCACCGCAGCCACGGTGAGCGAGCACAGGATGGCCAGCATCAGCAGATAAAGAGTTCATTCGCTTTTAAACAAAAACAACCTCCTTGCACCCGACCGATGAGAAACGGTATGGAGTACATTCGATTGGTAAGACATTCAAGCGTAATGAAATATGTTGAAAAAAATAGACATCCGGGATCGACCATGTTATAAAAGAAAAAGAAGAAATGACGTTGTAAGGAGAGATAGATGAAAAGAATCGCACGTTTGATAGGAGTGGTGTTCATAATCCTTCTTCTGAGTATCGCTCTTGTTTCCTGTGATGACGCTCTTTTGCAGCACGTACCACAAAATGGAACGCAAAACGAAGCTCAGAATGGAACACAGAATAATGATCAGAATGAAGAGCAGGATGAAGCCGAAGAGGAAGACGAAGAATCCGAAGATGAAGGCGATGAATCCGGAGATGAGGGTGATGAGTCCAGAGATGAAGACGATGAATTCGATGGACTACCGCGCAAAGGGGATTTTACCTACATTGGAACTCCACCCACAAATCATGCCGCTATAGTAGAGGCAAGTAATGAGATAAAAGAAGAAACGGAGAGGATCAAGAGGGAGCTCGATCAGGCCAGAGAAAATACTGAAACGATCGAAGACATACCTGAGGAGCTCCTCGACATGATGTATGAGGCTCTCGGGAATGTCGCAGTTGATTATGAGAATGATGGCTATGCCGGGATGGAGGTGTTTTCAGTTTTATTGGAAGGAGTAGACGTCGAGTCTGTTGATGAGAATGCCTTACTGCAGGTGGATGCCGATTCAGTGAAAAAGTCTATGTTCACCAGAACACTTTTCGACGAATCGGATTCGAAATCCATGGAGACCAAAGTCGGCATGAGCGCAGAGTTCGAAATTGTCGGATCAGAGATGGGGATCGATGGCGAGTATAAGATCAAGCTGCTTATGAACGTCGAGGGTGATGATGAAGAGCAAGAGGTGACACTTGTTGGAACACTGACGAATATAGCCGAAGACACTGAAGACACTGAAACGCCACTGACCGAAGCGGATCTCTTGCTGGGTGATGATGAGTGGTATGAATGGGATCAGGAGGGCGCTTATCCTCACCAAAGAACCCTCACTCTGTTTATGGAGATTGTGAGTCAATTCGATATGCTATCTGAAACGCTTGCAACTCAGATTTTCTACCCCGAGATCACAGGGGATAATGGCACAGGGAAGTTCATCGGGTTGGTGTCTTTCTATCAGGAAGGTGATGCTGCTGAGGAAGAGATTCCTCTGTATCTGGCTCCTATGTATCTATCCTTTTTGTGGGAGGGGGCCGATCATGAGAAATACTATGTCGTATACTCGTCTCACGAAGATTATCAAACGATCGTAGCGATAAACGGCGTGGCTTACAACTTTGCACTACCATAACCCTGAAAAGCAGGTGCGTGTGGAGGCTTCCCCGTGAGCTTTGATGCAGGGTTCACAGGATTTCTTCCGGTATCGAAGTTTCTCTGGAGGCACCATTTCCCTTTCCGGCAAGGATAGTCGGGAAGGGAATTTCTTTGATCGGTATTACATTCAAATATAATAAAATATGTGAATTTCCGTATTTTTGAGGGTTACGAAATAGACGGCACATATGACACATGGTATAAAGAGAAAAAAGGAATGACACTGCAAAAGGAGAGGAAAATGAAGAAAGTCGTACGTATGCTGGGAGGTGCTTTTGTGCTCCTCATCATGGTTTTCATGGTCATTACTCTTGTCTCCTGTGATGACGATCTATTGCCGAATGGGGAACACAATGGATTTCCGGATCTACCGGACAATGGATTTCCGGATCCACCGGACGGATGGCATGCTGAATGGCCCGATGATTGGAAGAATGAATGGCCGGGAGACTGGCCGGGTGAACTGCCGGAGGATTTTTCATTTGAGCTTCCTGAAGCGTTGCCAAGCACATGCGACGGTACAAGAGCATTGAT
>SHOI01000158.1 GCA_004294855.1 Sphaerochaeta sp.
ACTTTCATTACAAATCAATTACTTGCTGATAGCAAACTTATTTCAGGATTGAGTGCCGGCAAACACTACCCGATATATGCTTATAACTAATTATATTAGAACAAGTTAGTTTCCATTTCATCAACCAAACGCCTTCTGCAGCAACCGGAAAAACGGAAGAGACAAAACAAATCAGGAAGAAAGAGGATAACCTCCATCCATGGGGGAGATTCTTCTTCCGATTATTACTACCATGCCGGACGAACTAAAATACCGGCCACGGAAGACCGGTATTATCATTCAATCCATGCGTATTACCAGTTAGAACTTCTCTAAAATATCGCTCCGGATGAAGGTTTTGCCGTCGACCACCACCTCGTTCTTGGGGAAGACGATTGGTCGGGTGATGAACTCAAATCCGTCTTTTCGAACAAGGATCGTATCCTCGCTCTTCGTTCCGGTGATCGAGGGGTTCCAGCAGAATCCCTGATTCTCCTGGATTGTTCCCGGAAGGTTGAAATCGACCCGATAATCGCGGTTGGCATACCCGATCGGTCCGCCGAGGTGGTGCTTGAGGAACTCATCCCCGTATCCATGCTCATCGTACAGCTTCTGTGCCGCTTTCAGCGGCTCATGATACGCCCGGCCGACGACGGTGTTGACCATCATCGTCGTATCGATCAACTGATTGAGGCGATACTGCTTGCGCAGTTCATCGGTTACGGGAACAAAGTTGACATACCGGGTCAGACAGACGGTGAGACCCCACTTGCGCATGTTTCCGCCGATCTGGAAGCGCTCCTTAATCTTCGTGGGGGTGGCGATCGCATGGCGGTACTTCATCAGCCGGTCGTCGGCGGCGCACATCAGGCTCGTGGACATCATGTCCTGATCATAGAGCGCGTTGGCGATCCGCTTGATCGCTTCAATTTCGGTGTCACCCGGACGGACGGAAACGGCGGCTTCCTCCAAGGCGAGTGTCGCCATAATCCCGACTTTTCTCATCCGTTCGATTTCAGATTTCGTAAGCGAAAGACGGAGTTTTTTGATTTCCCCTTCGATATTCGGCCCGAGATCGTGGGTATAATCGAATGCGATTCGTCCGGAGGGGACAAGGCTCTTCAACGTTCTCGCTTCAAAGCCGGTATCTTGCCATGCCCCGGCATGAATCTTGAAACCCAGCTCCTCCAGTTGCTCCTCTTCCCTCATTCTCGGCTCTTCGATGACGTTGGTGACGGCATAGGTCTTATCCTGGGTTACCAACAGACCGCATAAGCCCATGTCTCCCCAGCCGATGTAGTTCTGGCCACCGCAGGAGAGCCAGGAAAAATCGTCTTGCCGTTTGAGGAACACTCCATCAAACTCAAGACTGCTCATCAGTGTCCTGACTCGATCCAGTTTGATTCGCAATTCTTCTTTTCTCGTCATTCTTCTTCCTCCGTATTAAAATAGATTTCCTTCATCATTGAATTGAAGCTCGTATGGCTCGCCGATAATCTCAAAGCGGCTGTCATGTTCAATCTCCGGTACGATCGATTCCGAGACCTCGATCTCGCTCAAGGAGAGCGTGTTCCGGATTCGAACGATCCGGGCTTCTTCCCATCGCTGGCGATAACTTGTCTTCATGCATGCTTGAAACACCTGCCGATCATTCATCAGGACCATCGGGATCTTCACCCCTCCGGTCAGCAAGGCGGTAAGCGTGTTCGGGTAGGTTTGAGCGAAGTCGAACTTCTCCACCGCCCGAACGGTCGTAAAATCCGCCATTCCCAAGCCGTTGCCGTTTCCGTTGGACTCGGAAGCGATATCCAAAATTGCCACCCGGGTGATCTTCGGTCCGCCGGTGATATGCTCCGAATGATAGCGGCCCACGACATTCGTATCGAACCCGCTGCCGCTGATGTGTTTACCGATCTCGTCGATGACCAAGGCATCGAGCGTCTCGAAGTGAAGCCGGGCTTCCCAGCTTTTCGAAAGCTTGAGGAGTTCAGGCTCTCTTGTTAAGAGGTCATCGGGGGCGATCACCTCGATGTGGGAACATCGATGGGCGGCATTCTCAACGAGGGCAACGGCGAAGAGGAGCTTCAGATGGCTCAGCGCCTCGGTCGCGATCGCTTCAATGTGGCGAGGCATCCGTCCGAATCCGAGATTGTGGGCGGTCTCCGCTCCCTGCTGCTTTCCCAGACCGATCGCGATCATCTTGACCAGACCGCTTTCATACGGCCCGCGGAAGCACACATGACTCTTTACGCGGTTGATGATGATCAGATGATCCGCCTCGTGGGCGAGGCGGTCGACAAGAACCGGCATTCCGTCCGGGCACCTGCCGAGCAACACCGTCTCCATCGAACTTTTAATCGGTGCATCGACCTGATCCATGCCGAGCGTCAGAAGCATCGCTTTTTGGCCTTCGGCGGTGGCCCCGGCATGACTACCCATCGCCGGAACGAGAAACGGAACTCCACCGCGCTCTTTTATCGCGGAAACGAGCGTTCGCACAGCCTCGATCTGTCCGTCGATACCGCGGCTTCCGATCCCGATCGCTACCGTATCACCCCTCTTAAGCGGTGCCCAAAGCGTTTCTGAAGAGAGTTGAGCGGCAAGCGCATTCTGAATATCGATTACCTCCGGAAGGAAGAAGTTCTGGTGCACCTTCACCATTTTGGGGATGGGAATCCCTTCAAGCAGTGAATCAATGACGCGCCACGAACCGCTTCCACCGGTGGTAACCGCCATCCCTACGCCTCCTTCTTTTTCACGTTATACAATGCAAGCCCAATAGAAAGAGC
>SHOI01000159.1 GCA_004294855.1 Sphaerochaeta sp.
CGATGATTGCGCTGATGATGACAGCGAGCGCCCCGATCGTCAAGGTCACCCGACCGCCGGTCAAAAGGCGGACGAAGAGGTCGCGGCCATACTGGTCGGTTCCCATCAGATAGCCTTTCAGTCCCCAGGTGTGGATTCGGCCATTCTTGTCGACCGCGTAGTTCTGATAGTACGAGGATTGGATCGATACGATATTCTTCAACTTCGGAACGTTCGTCTGCTTGTAGTTGTTTCTGCCCCACGCAACGACGCTTCCGTCATCCAGAAGGGCGACGAAGTGTCCCCGTCCGGCGCTGACTGCGATCGCCCGGCCTTGGGCATGGGCGGGGATGTCCATCACACCGTAATCGTTACCGCCCCAGACGTAAATCCGGCCGTCGGTGGTAACCGCGGCGGCGGAGCGTTCGGTGAGGTCGACATCGCGGACGCGGCCTTGGATCTCGGAAGGGATATAGGAGAAGGGCGTCTCCCGGGAGGAGAGGATGACCAGTTCGTTGTTGCCGGTGATTGCCGCAGCGAGGGTCGTGTTCGCCACGACCTTCGTGAAGGTGCCCTGCTTGTCTTTAGGAACGGGGATCGAGATCAGGTTGGAGTTGCCCCACACGTAGATCTCTCCGCCCTCGGTGAGGGCGATCGAGATCTGGTGGCCTGCGATGACCTGCTTCACTTTTCGGCTCGAGAGCTCGGGGGGAATCATGTTCAGCGTGAACCGATCATTTCCCCAGGTATACACCTTGCCGTCCGCATCAAGGGCGACGGCGTGATCCAGGCCGGCGGAAGCCTGCACATAACGCTTGTCGGCGGGGGGCATCTTCTGCAGTTTCGCCGACAAGGTTCCCCATTGATAAAGCTTTCCATCCCGGTCGACCCCGACGCCAAAGACCGATCCTCCGTCGATCGAGGCGACATTGCCCTGAAGAGCCTTGTCATACTTCATATAGGAGAAGGTGGGTCTGGTATTCTGTTGGGTCGGATCCTGGAATTGGGTATCCAACGGGAAGAAGATCGGCAGAATGAAGACCGCCAGGAAGATTGCCAGGAACATATAGACACCGAGCATGGCGCTCCACTTTTCCCGGAAGTTTCGGAGCATCGTCCGATAGGGGCTCTGCACCTGCTCCTCCTCCAAAATGGAGAGGGTCGCCCGCTGGCGGCCGAGAAAAAAGGTTTTAAGGACGTCGGTAAACGTTGATCCCAAGGGTTTTTTTGCCATCGTATAGTACTCCTAATTCAGTTTGACCCGAGGGTCGGCCAACCCGTAGGAGAGATCCATCAAAAGGTTTCCAACGAGACTGAGTACGAGATAGAACATCACCATCGCGAGCGAGACGGCGAAGTCCTGCTGATTCAACGCGTCGATGATCACTTTTCCCATTCCGTTCCAGAGGAAGGTTCGTTCAATGACGACGCTTCCGCTGAAGATCGAGATGAACCATCCGGTCATGATGGTGATGAAGGGGATGAGGGCGTTTCGGAACGCGTGGGAGTAGATGACCACTTTTTCCGTCAACCCTTTGGCCCGGGCGGTCCGGATGTAATCCATGCTGAGCGCCTCGATCATCGTCGCCCGGACATAGCGGGTGAGTCCGCCGAGGGAGGTGAACACCATGACGAGGAGGGGCAGGGCCATGTGGTACAGCTTGTCGAGGAACATCCTCCCCGGAGTGCCCCGAAGACCGGGGGTCTGGACTCCGCTGATCGGGAAGATCGGGAGCTTCACGGCGAATAAAAATATGAAAAGCAGGGCGATCACGAAGAACGGCAGGCTGTAGCCGATGATCGTGATGACCTGAACGGTGGAGTCGAATCGAGTGTTTCGCCTGACGGCGGTGGCGATGCCAAGGGGAATGGTGATCGCGAAAACAGGGAGCAACGACCATACGTTCAGCATGATCGTATTCTTCATGGGAACTCCGATCATCTGCCGAACCGGCATCTTATAGGTCAGTGAATAGCCGAAATCACCGCGGAGGGTGTTGAAAAGCCACGTGAAATATTGAACGACAAGGGGTTTGTCCAACCCGAGCTTCTTTACGGCGTCCCGGTAAAGAGCTTCATACTCGGCGGGCTTCATATTCGCCTTGTTTCCTTCGATCATCAACCTGGCCGGATCGCCGGGGACGGATTTATAGAGGCTGAAGATGAGCACCGATCCGATGAGAAAGACGACTACGATATACACGAGGCGTCTGAGAACATACTTGAACATGGGTAGGTTTCCTTTGGGAAAGATACGCTTGGGGCAACCAAACGGTTGCCCCAAAGCATTGATCCAACGATCTTATTTGACGTCGGCTCGGAGAATCGCGTACTGGAATTGCCAGGTCGGCGAGGAATCGTATCCGACGATCTTCGGGTTGAAGAAGTCGTGGTAGATGTCCGAGTAGAGCGGAATATCCGGCATCAAGGTGTTCCAGCGCTTCTGGAAGAGGATCCACTTCTCCGCCCAGCCCTTCTGATCCTGAGGATCGGTCCTCTTCATGTCAAGAGCGATCGTCTCAAGCTCCTTGTCGGCGATGAAGTTGGTGTTGTAGGTTCCGAAGTATTCGGGGTCGGTGGAGTAGTAGTACCAGATTGCCTGGGTGGTCGCAAAACCGGTTCCGAGGTTGAACATGCCGTATACGGGCTTTTCGATGCCGTCCTTGTAGAGGTGATCGAGAAGCACGGCGAAGTCGACGGTGGTTCCGTTGATCTGCATGCCGATCTTCTTGACTTCAGGAACGAGCATCGCCGCGATCAGGTCGGAGACCGGGTTGTT
>SHOI01000042.1 GCA_004294855.1 Sphaerochaeta sp.
AGCGATCTGGCGCTGCCCGCGCTGTTGTTCGGAGCGTTCCGGTCGCTTGAGTTCAACCGGTCCTATCTGGTCCTCATCGCCGCGATCTTCCTGGTGTGCGTCATCATGCTCATCATCGCCAAGCCGCTGGGGGCGATCATCAAGGTGAAAAACGAGGCGTTCCCGTTCATGATGGGCGGCTTCGAGATGGGGATGCTCGGCTATGCGCTCTTCACCTCCTTCTACGGTGAGGCCCATCTGGGGAAAATGGCTCTTGTCGATCTGGGGCAGGTCCTCTTCGTGTTCACCGTCCTCATGACCCTGTTGATCCGTCACAAGGGACAGCATTTCGATCTCGGAACGCTCGTGCTTCGAATCATCACCTCGCCGGTGATGATCGCGATCATCCTGGGCCTGCTGGCCAACGCTCGGATTCTCGTGTTGAGATCGAATGCGTTTACCAGGCAGCTGGACGAAGTGCTCAAGATTCTCGCATCGCTCACGATGCCCCTGATCGCCCTCTCCATCGGCTATGGAATCCGCATCACCAAGGAGAGCCTCGGCAGCGCCCTGAAGACGATCGTCGCCCGCAAGGTCGTCCTGATCGTCTTCGCCGTCGTGATCAACCTCCTGATCGTCCGCCTTGCCCTGCAGATGGATCGGATCTACGAGATGGCTGTGCTTCTCATGTTCCTGATGCCGTCTCCCTTCATCGTCTCGATCTACATCGATGACAAGAAGAAAAACCTCGTCGACTATGTGGATACGACCCTCAGTCTTGATAGCGTCATTTCGATCTTTACCGTGATGGGGGCGGTGCTGCTTTTGGGCTGATCCGATCCTTCTTTTCTTCTTGACGCCAGGTTCGATTCCTGGCGTTTTTTTCACATTCCACAGGGATGGATCAATTGACATATCTAATAGATATATATATCGTTTGCTCAAGATTCTTTTTTTAGGAGCTTGGATCATGATGATGACAGAAAACATAGAACAGGTATTGCAGAAGAGCGCAAAGAAGAGCAAGACGCTTCAGTTTGCCATGCAGCTGCCGGAATCCGGGATAAGGTATTCCTTCTCAAGCACGAAACCCGATCAGCGCTTCCACAGCGCAAGCGTCGGCAAGCTCATGACGGGCACGCTGATCTTCATGGCGATCGAGCAGGGAAAGCTGTCTCTTGATACCAAAGTTATAGGCATCCTGAAAAAAGGGATGCTGGACAAGCTGTTCGTCTTTGAGAATGTGGACTTTCAAGGGGAGGTTACGATCCGGCAGCTGCTCGGGCACACCTCCGGAGTGAACGATTACTTCGGAAGCGAGACCTTTGACGGATCTTCCTTTACCGAGGACATGATCAGGAATCCCGACACGTTCTGGACCCCTGATATGATGCTTGATTTTACAAGAATCCGGCAAAAGGCGCTTTCCAGACCGGGGGAGAAGTTCTTCTACTCCGATACCGGGTATGTCCTGCTTGGACTGGTCATCGAGGAGGTCTTCAAGATGCCGTTTCATCAGGCGCTCGAGACATATCTCTTCAAACCGGCCGGCATGAAGGAAACCCACCTGTGCTTCTACAGCGAAGGCTTCGACCAGAAGGCGTTGGGGCCGACCTACATCAACGGTGTTGACGTGCGGCTCTTCAGAAGCCTCAGCGCCGATTTTTCCGGGGGCGGACTCTCGACGACGACGGAGGATCTCTTGAAGTTCCTCAATGCGCTGCAGAACGGGAAGTTCATCAGCCAATCATCGCTTGAGCTGGCTTCGAGCTTCACCAACCGTTATCGACAGGGGCTCCACTACGGACTTGGGATGATGCAGATCCGCTTCGAGGAGTTCTTCTTCATGCTGAAAAATCTTCCGAGAGTGCAGGGTCATCTCGGGGTGACAGCAGTCCATGCCTGGTACGATCAGAAGAGCAACGGAATGTTCGTCCTGAATGTCGGCGATACGAAAGAAATGGCTTCAAGTTTCAGACTGCTGATAAAGATCCTGCAGATCGTGTATCGATAGGAGGAGAGCTCGTGTCGACGAAATTCGCCTTGTTGGGCCTTTTGAACAAGCAGAAGATGACCGCCTATGAGCTGGTGAAGTTCGCCAATGAATCGATCGGGTTTTTCTGGAATGAATCGTACAGCAACGTCCACCGGACGTTGAACCTCCTTGCCGAGGAGAACCTCATCGAAAAGCTGCCGGAGAAGGGCAGCAGAAACAAGAACATCTATGCGATCAACGATAGGGGGCGGCAGGCGCTGTCCGAGTGGCTGTCGAATCACCAGCATACGACGATCTACCGGGATGAGCTTCTGCTCAAGCTCTTTGTCAGCAGCCGAAAAGACTATCCGGCTCTCCTCGTCGACCTCAAAAACGTTCTTGAGGAACTGCAGATGCAAAGACAGGTGTATGCAGGATTGCAGGAGCTTCTATCGTCGAGGGTGGACAATCTCTCATTCGACCTCGTGTTGGAGTATGGAATCGTGCAAAACGAGGTGACGATCGAGTGGCTTAAAAAAACGATACAAACCATTGAGGAAATCATATGAAAAAAGCGGCAACCCATATAGGTATCACCATCGTTGTGGTGGGATTGATGATTGCAAGCATCATCTATCTGATGAGCAATTCGCTGTTCACCGTTACCCGGTTCGGAACGAACTACCTGAACCGGGTGTTCTCGTATCAGGTGACCACCCTTGCCTTGAGCTTGGTGATCATCCTGATCATTGCCTTGTTGACTCGCTTCCAGTCGCTTCGGCTGTTGTCCGTTACGAGGATCGACGGGGAGGTTCACCCCGAACCTTGGATCGGGATCTCAACCAGGAACAAGGACACCTGGAAGACGTTGGGGCGGAACATGGCCATCGTCATCTCGGTCGTGACGGCGATTGTGATCTATTTTCAGGTGTACCGCAACGGGGTGATTCAAACCCTTTCGTTTGGAAGCTTCCTGCTGATTCTTGTCTATGCCCTGACCAACAGTTTCGTTGAAGAGGTAACCTTTCGACACACCTTTGCAAGCATTGTCGAGTACCATAACCTCAATCCGTATCTTTCAAAAGCATTGTCAGCCCTTATCTTCGGAGGTGTCCATTATCTGGGCACACCCGGAAAGATACCCGGGGTGTTGTTGGCGGGGTTTCTCGGCTGGTTCCTTTCAAAAAGCATCCATGAGACCAAAGGATTCTTCTGGGCCTGGCTGATCCATTTCCTTCAGGACGTGATCATCATGACGGCGTTGTTCCTGACTTTGCCGTAACGTGATGGGCAAACGGCTTTCCGCCATTGAAGTCAAGAACCTTGATCTCGGGGCGGAGCATCACCACTTGGGGGAAATCACTCATGTCGCCGCCAAGCCGCTTCAGAAGGATCTGGGCGGTCTCGATGCCGATCTCTTCCATCCGCTGCGCCGCTGCATAGTGGGCGTAGCGAAGAAGCGGCGCATAGCTCAAGTAGTCAAAGGTGCCGAAGACCAGATTGCTGCGCACATCAATGGGAATATTTTGCAGGGCGTATGTCGTACAGCCGATATGGAGCGAGTCATTCGCAATGACATACGCATTGGGCGGATCTTCAAGAGCGAACGCTTTTTTCAGCTGTTCATATCCGTCGCTTTGCAGCATCAGGCCCTCGGTGAAGATGCATGTCTCATCAATGTTCAGCCCTAATTCCTTCATTCCTTCGATATAGCCGAGGTATCGTTCTTTAGCGGTGAAGAAGGTCAAGTCTCCTCCGATGAAGCCGATTCGGCGGTGACCTTCGGATGCGAGGCCTTTGAGGACTTCCTTGATCCCATACCGGTTGTCTGAGATGACGGTGTCCGTTTTGATCCCTTCAACTTTTCGGTCAAGGAAGACGATCGGGGTGTTCTTCAGCGCTTTGTTTTTAAAATGACCGCCTTCGAAGCCGGAAGGCATCACGACAAGGCCGTCGACGTTTCGTTCAATCAGAGATTGCAGATTGAGTTTCTCCTGCTCGACCGAGCCGGAGGAAGAGGCGACGATGATGGAATATCCGTTCTCGGCAAGAACCCGACCGATCGCTTCAACCACTTCCATAAAATAGAAGTTCGTGAACTCGGGGGCGAGAATGCCGATGCTTCGCGTTGAGCGCACTTTCAGCGAACGGGCGACCTCGTTCCGCTGATAGCCGAGTTCGTCTACCGCAGCTTTCACTCGTAAACGCGTCTCCTCATTTACACAAGGCGAATTGTTAAGTACCCGAGAAACGGTGGCGATTGAAACACCTGCTTTTGTTGCTACATCCTTGATAGTCACCGAATTAGACCTTTAATTGTTTGAAGGAAAGGGGTCACACAGCAGTGTGGCCGGTGACCCCCGATCAGATTGCTAGATATCCTCAAGACTTAGTCGTAGAGCAAGCCCTTGATATCGGCATCGTCCATGTTTGCATGGTCCCAGAACTTCGCACCGGTGTCGATGTCGGCGACCTTCTCGCCCTTGTAGGCCTTGTATGCAAGCTCGACGGCCCGATATCCGATCATATACGGATCCTGAGTGATCGCACCGAGCATGTACTGTTTGCGAACAGCGTTCTTCTGAGCCTCACCGGCGTCGAATCCGACGACGACGACATCGCGCAGGGCCGCGTTGCTCTTCAGGGTGGCACCGTCATTGGTCGCTGCCAGGAGACCCTTGATCGTAGCTTCGTTGGAGCAGAAGATTCCGAGCACGCTGTGGCTGGTGACCTTGTTGAGCACCGCCTGGGCGCTGTTGGTGGCATCGGTCATCGCCGCGGAAGCGGGAACGATCATTTCAATGAATACCCGGCGACCCTTGGTGGGGGAGTCGGCTGCGATGTAAGCGGTGTTTCCAATCACTGCAATATCATCTCTTGAGAGCGAGCTGTTATTGGCAATGAGCTGAACCATGCGGTCGCGGAATCCTTTACCTCGGGAGAGGAGGGACTCGCCGCTGGCGTCCTGGTTCATGACGACGATCGTGACCGGCTTGGCGACAGTTGATTTTTCAATGCGGTCCTTGATGACTTCGAACATCTTCTCGGCTGCAAGACCTGCCGCTTCGTAGTTGTTCGTCTGTGCGGTTGCCCAGACCGACCCGGCCGGTGCCTCGGGAACTCCGGAGTCGAATCCGATTACCGGGATCCCCTTGGAGCGGGTTTCCTGCAATTGGTCAAGAACACTGCTGGTGTTCAAAGCGGCAAGAGCGATTGCCACCGGGTTCTTTGCCATTGCGTTGTTGAGCATCTCAACCTGAATCTGCACATCACTTTCAGAGGGCGGTCCCTCAAAGGTGATATCTACGTTGAAATCTTTGGCAGCTGCGTTCGCGCCAAGCTTTACCTGTTGCCAGAAGTCGTGTTGCTCACCTTTGGAGACAACGGCGATGTACGGCTTCTTCTCAGCAGCCGCCTGTGCAAACAGAACCGAGCCGAGCACAACCAGAGCCAAAATCAGGACTAAGGTTTTCTTCATAAGATTCCTCCTATTTTCTCCCATTCCATACGGATTGGGGATTTACCGTTATTTATTCTTTTGAATCGATTACCGGAAGCTTCACTTCAGTGGCTTTCTTCGTTCGATACATATCCAACATCACCGCTCCAAGAACAACGACACCGGTGAAGAACGTCTGGTACTGGCTCTGCAGATCCATCGAGGGAAGGCCCGCTCGAAGGACGCTCATGATGTAGACACCGATCATCGTGCCGAAGATCGATCCGGAGCCTCCCGAGAGACTCGTTCCACCGATGACCGTACCGGCGATCGCGTAGAGTTCGAAGCCCTGGCCCTGGGCGGGCATGACAGTCGTGTAGACGGCAGCGAACGCAATTCCGCCGACACCGGCGAGGAAGCCGCTGACGATGTACGCCATCAGTTCCCACTTCGCGACGTCGACACCGCTTAAGCGGGCGGCTTCTTTGTTGGAGCCTACTGCGAAAATATACCGGCCCATCTTTGTTTTCGTGAGGATGATATAGGCGATGAACGCCGTGCCGAAGAGCACCAGCGCTCCGGTGGGGAAGGAGACGTTGTCCTTTCCGATATACTTGAAGATCGTCTTGAACCAGGAGTCGGCGGCTCCCCGTGCCGGGAAGGTGGCGCTCCGGACGTTGGAGACGATCGAACCGGTACCGAGACTCATCATCATCGTTCCCATCGTCGCGATGAACGGCGGAAGGTGAAGCCGGCTGACCAGAAGGCCGTTAAGCGTTCCAAAGAGGGTCGAAACGACGAGGATCAGTAAAAGGCTCAGCCACATCGGCCAGCCCCACGTCTTGTACGCGGTTCCACCGATGATTGCGGCTGCCATCATGATCGTCCCGCAGGAAAGGTCGATTCCTCCGGTGATGATGACAAAGGTCACCCCGATGGCGATAAAGCCGATATAGTACGAGGAGTCGAGGATGTTCACCAGCGTTGTGTAGGAAAAGAAGTTACGACCAAAGATGGCAAAAAAACCGTAGACGATTACCAAAGCAAGCGGGGCGAGGAGTTTCTGCATGTTCACTCCCTTCTTTTCCGTTAGCTCTCCATGTTTCAAAGACTTCATACGACGATACTCCTCTCTCAGTGTTGGGTTGCAAGAGCCATGATCCGTTCCTGGCTTGCATCTTCGATATCCAGAATTCCGGTTAATTTGCCTTCACACATCACAGCAACCCGGTCACTCATCCGTAAAATTTCGTTCAGCTCACTGCTAATCATGATGATCGCTTTGCCTTCCTGGGCAAGCTCATTCATCAGATGATAGATTTCACTCTTCGCTCCGACGTCGATTCCCCGCGTCGGTTCATCAAAGATCAGAACCGAGCTGTTTTTGATCAGCCATTTGGCGATGACCACCTTCTGCTGGTTTCCTCCCGAGAGGTTTTTAACCAACTGATCGAGGCTCGGAGTCCGGACTTCAAGCCGGTCAACGTATTCTTTGCTGATATCTTCAAGTTCATTTTGCGGTATGAACAGTTTGGGGCACAGCTCTTCGTAGGAGGCCATCACCGAGTTTTCCGCGACGCTGAGGCCGATTGCCAACCCGTAGCGCTTACGGTCTTCGCTGAGGTATCCGATTCCCAATCTCACCGCATCTATCGGTGTATTGATCTGGACTTTTTCCCCATTGATCCAGATGTTGCCAACGGAGCGGTCAGCACCATACAAGGCGCGCATCGTTTCGGTTCGTCCGGCGCCCATCAGGCCGGCAAAGCCGAGAATCTCGCCCTTGCGTACATAAAAACTCACATCTTGGACAAGTTTGCCGGCATGAAGGTTTTTCACTTCCAGGGCGATCGGAGCGTCTTTGGGAACGGTGGACTTGAGCTTCGGTTTTTCGTACACGACCCGGCCGACCATCATGCTGATCATCTCGTCTTTGGAAAGTTTATCGGTGTCTTTCGTTCCGACGAGCTCGCCGTCACGAAGGACCGTCACCCGGTCGGTGATGATTCCGATCTCATCAAGGCGGTGGGAGATGTAGATCATGCTGACTCCCTTGGAAGCAAGGTCGCGCATGATGACAAACAGATCCTCGATTTCATTGTCGGTCAGAGCGGCTGTAGGCTCATCAAGGATGAGGACTTTCAGGTTATGGCTCACCGCTTTGGCGATTTCAACCATCTGCTGTTTTCCGACGGTCAGTTCCCGGACCCTCGTGGTCGGGTTGATATCCATGTTGAGGTGCTTAAGGAGTTCACTGGTGCGTTGGTTTTGCGCTTTTTCATCCAACAACCAGGAACGGCCCTTTTTGGTGGATTCACGACCGATGAAGATGTTCTGGGCAACGGTGAGGTGCTCCATCATGTTCAACTCTTGGTGAACAATCCCAATTCCCGCATCCAATGCGTCTTTCGGGCCATGAGGATCGAACGGCTTGCCAAGATAAGTGATTTCTCCACTGTCTTTCGGGATGATTCCGGTGAGGGCTTTCATCAATGTGGACTTTCCCGCACCGTTCTCTCCGACAAGGGCATGAATCTCTCCTTCACGAAGATCAAAATCAACTTCTTTTAAGGCGTGGACGCCACTGAAGCGTTTGTCTATTTTCTTCATTGACAGCACTACGTTTTTCACACTGCTACTCCTTGTACCTTTGTATGTTCCCATGAGAGTTTGCAGTTGTCAAGGAAAATTTGTAAACGTTTACATTCAAATCCTATCAGAGTGCGAAAAAAGGTGAATCACATTGGTATCTGCATCTATTTGATCGTAAAACTCACCCTATAGTAAAAGAGGTTAACACGTATGGAAATTTTTCTTTAATGATTTTTCAGGAAAGAGATCTTCATCGAAAAAGACTACAGTTGAATCGACAAAAGAGGATCGGTATGAACGGTGTACGCCGCTACTAATCCTCCTACTGGGGTGTGTGCCCTTTTTTATATTCAAGAGGGGTGAGATCAAAGCATGATTTAAAGATCTTGATAAAATAGCGATAGTCTCGATAACCGACCAAAGGGGCTACCTCCTGGACTCGGATATCTTTTTGTTGGAGCAACTCAGCTGCAATTCGCATCCGATAGAGTGTCACATATTCCAAGAAGGTATATCCTGTCCTTTCCTTGAACAAACTTGAAAGTGTCCGTTCACTGATTCCGAGTGCTTCGGCAAAATCTCCGAGGGATATCGCTTGGTTATACCGTTCTTCGATAAGATTGAGAGCTGATTCAATATATTGATCACGATAGTCGGTAGGTTTACTTCGTTGAATCGGAGAGAAGAACTTTATTTGCTCTCGTAGCTGCTCCAATTCGAAAAACTCTTTTTGACTCTTTTTTCGATCCTGCAAATCCTTGACGGTCTTCTGCAGCACTTCAAAAAATTTAGTCGGATCGATAGGCTTGAGGATATATCCTTTGACTCCCAGTTCAAGGGCTTGCTGGGCATATTCAAACTCAGCGTGTCCGCTGATGATAATAAATTCTATGTCGGTGAGCTTCTCGACAAGAGCTTTGATCATTTCAAGCCCATCCATCCCGGGCATGGCAACATCGGTTACGATGAGGTCCGGTTGCAAGCGAAGGGCAAGGGAATAGCCATCGCTACCATTATCCGCTTCCCCAATTACTTTGGCGTTTATCTTATCCCATGCGGTGGTAAGAATCAGTCCTTTTCGTAGTACATCTTCATCTTCCACAACAAGCACTTTTATCCATTGGTCCATAGCATTTCATCCTTTGGGATTACCATGGTAATCGCCGTACCCTTCATCGGTGCTGAATCAATTGTAATTTGAGCATTTCCATGATAATAAAGCTGCAATCGACGCACAATGTTTTGGACACCGGTTCCTTCTTTCATTGCATTGGGAATCTTGTGAATCGTGATTAGCTCTTCGGCAATACCCTCGCTCATTCCAACTCCATCGTCGATAAACGTAAAAGAGGCAACATCGCCTTCATCTTTTCCGAGAATCGTCAACATACCGGCACCCTGTTTTCGCTCCAGGCCGTGCATCACGGCGTTTTCTACCAAAGGCTGAAGCAGGAAACGAGGAATAGGAAGCTTCTCCAGAGCGGGGTCAATGGTAATGGAAATATTGAGACGATTTCCTAACCGCCGTTTTTGTATCGCGAGATAATGTTTAATGATTTGGAGTTCTTCTTCAACACGAATAACCCCTTCACTTAGGTCGAGAGTGGAGCGCATCAGATACCCAAGATCCAGGATAGTATCGATTGCCAACTCGCTTTCACCGAGCATGATATACCATTTGATGAGTTCAAGACTATTAAAAACAAAGTGCGGCTTGGTTTGGGCTTGCAATGATTTGAGCAAAGCGACGCGCAGGCTTTCCTCTTTTTGCTTATTTGTTTCAATCAGTGTATGCATATCAACAGCCAACTGATTCGCAATTGATCCAAGAACCCCAAACTCATCCGTGGATTCAATCGATGTTCGAGCACTGAAATCTCCTTCACTTACTCGACGCAAACACCTGACAACCTCCATCAGTGGTTCCGATGCGTTTTTTGAGGAGGTCAGAGCAAGGATGATTGAAAGCAGCACCATACTGCTTGTGAGAATGACCGTAATCCATTTGATGAAGTTCAGGATTTCGTTGATCTGATGCAACGGATGCAAGGAAACAAGAAAAAATCGGTTTCCACTCTCTTCATGGATCGTATACAGGCGAGATTTGTTTTGAAAGGTCGAAGAGGTTGTGGATAACAACTCATTTCTGACAACCTCCCGGTCATCAAGATCAAACTCCCCATTCAACGCGTGTACATGAATTCGATAAGGATCAAAAAGTCCGAGATAAGGATATTCCTGGATTGAGAGTTTTTCCACAATCTCCTGCAAGTGATTTTCATAGAGGTCAAGAACAATGAGACCGGAAAAGTCCGGTTTTTCAGTGTACAGCCCGATACTAAGGACTCGGTTTTTTACATCGGAAGGCTGGTGAAAATACAAAATCGGATTATTGGGACGTTCTTTGGCTCGATGCCATACTCCCCACGTTAAATAATTTATATTTGTATATTCTTGGGGGATATCGCTGGAGCTGATAATCGGTTTTCCATCGGATCGAATAATATGAACTCCCGGCTTGTATTTCCAGTTGGTCAACAATAAAAAGAGCGAGTTCAGTACGGTAGTCTCATCAAATGACTCAGTGAAAAGCGAATAGAAATTGATATCACTCGAAACAGCTTCGACGATGAGAATCGCATCATCGACCAACTGTTTTGTTTGACCGAGTGCTAACGAGGCTTGAGTTTCAAGATTGGAGCGGGTTCGTTCCATTAAGATTGTTTTTGTTAAATAATAAGCAAATGGCCCAACCAATAACAGGGGTACGACTGCGATGAGAAGATATGAGAGGAGTAGCTTCCTAAAGAATGTATGATTGCGGAGCTTAAAAGAGAACCGATCCAATCGTTGCATCAACCGCTTTTTTGTACCACTCATGCAATATCCCGTTTGTAGCGATAATACTCTGTTGAGGGTGTTTTGAGCCATTCAATGAGCTGCTTGATCCACCGGCTTCTTTGAGAATAACCAATCCGGCGGCGATGTCGTAATAGCCGACATGCAGTTCAATCATCCCCTCAATTCGACCGCTCGCCAAATAACAAAGGTGGAGAGCTGCCGAACCAAATTCGCGTATTTCTTCTGTATGATTGCATATATACCGATACAATAAAAGATAGGTTTCAAAATCCTCAGGATTTCGCTGAGGAGGGGGACATACTGAAAGACTGTTCTTGGGAATAGCAACTTTTGAGCACTGAATGGGCGATCCATTGCAAAAAGCCCCGTGGCCTTCAGCAGCCCAAAACAGCTCATCCAGACTTGGATTATACACGACTCCGATGATTGGCTTTCCCTCTTCAATCTCATATCCAATTGAAATAGTGTAAGAGGGGATGGCATGAACAAAGTTGCTGGTCCCGTCGATTGGATCTATGATCCATCGCCCCGTACCCCCATGGGAAATAAGGCCCTCTTCTTCGCCTAAAAAATCATCACTCGGCAGTTTTGAGTGGATGTGGTCTATGATGATCCGTTCGCTTTCTTTGTCGTAGATCGTCACCACGTCGCTCTTGCCCTTGGACGAGAAGGAGCGATCGGTCCGGGGAATCGAAAGAAGATATGAACCGGCAAGCTTTGCCGCTTCTTTTGCCACCGTTAATCGGGTAAGGATCATATGACACTTCCTTTTCCTTTTGTGAGTCGGTTAAAGAGAAAGAGTGAGAGCACCGTCGCGAGCGTCAGGATACTTGCAAGCGCAGCTGCGGTTCCATATCCGTCCTTGATGATTTCAGTGTAGATCGCAACACTGATCGTCCCGGTTCTTCCTGAATAGAGGATCATCGTGGAGCTGAGTTCGTTGATCGTCGAGATCCAGCTCAGGATACCGCCACTGATCACCCCCGGGAGCATGAGAACTGCAGTGATTTTGAAAAACGTTTTAAGCGGTGGCACACCGAGGTTGATGGATGCCTCCTCACTGGAAAGATCAAGCTGGTAAAGAATTCCGGTACTGGACCGAATGATGTAGGGTATTTTCCGGATCGTATAGGATATGATGAGAATCGAGGCGGTACCGGCAAGCATAAGAGGCGGCTTGTTGAAAGCCATTATTAAAATAATACCGATCACCGAACCGGGAATCACATATGGGCTCATCAGGATGAAATCCAAGACAACGGTCAGATTCGACTTCTTGCGGACAATCACATAGGAGGTGAACATTCCGATAATGATCATAAACACCATCGCAATCGTTGAATAGAGGAACGTCCGCGTAATATTGGCACTGAGCTTATACCAAACATCCGTATAACTCTTGATGCTAAAAGCCGGAACAAAGATAGGTCCTTGAGTTTTGATGAAGGATGTCACTATGGTCGTGATCTGAGGTGATAATGCAATGATGGCGATCAGATAGGAGAGGGTCGTCAAAAAAATGAATGGTCCGGTTTTTAGTTTTTTGATTGGTGGAGGATTCAAACCGCTCATCGAATATGAACGTCGGCCGATTGTGAATCTTTGGAGCAGCAAGACGGAAAGAGTGCAAATGATAATGATGACACTCATTGCGCTTGCCATGACCGCATCACCGCCCAGTTCACCCATGTACTCTTCGTAGACGAGAACCGGAAGGACTTTATATCCTTCACCGATCAGCAATGGAGTACCGAGATCCGCCATCGAGGTCATAAAGACGATAACCGCACCGGCAGTGATCGTCGGGAGAATCAACGGGAACGTCACCGTCAGTAGCTTTTTGATTCCGCTCACTCCTAGATTTTCCGCTGCTTCTTCCAAGGAGCTGTCAAAGGACTGAAGAGCTCCTTGGACGTACATATAGATAAAAGGGAAAAGTTTTAGTGTAAATACGAGGATCAGTCCCCGGAAACCGTAGATCGTAGGGATTTCAATGTTGATCAAGCGCAGGAGATTTGTAATGAATCCATTCCGCCCCAAGAGAACGATCCAAGAATACGCCCCAATAAATGGTGGAGATAGAAGTGAAATAACCACCATGGCATTCAAAATCTTCTTTCCGGGAATATTGTATCGGGCAACAACAAAACCAAAAGGTACACCCAGCAAAACAGCAAACAAGGTTGTTAACGAAGAGACAATAAAACTATGCTTTAACGTTCTATAGTAGTAGGGGAGCCGAAAGAAATCCTTATATGCTTCAAGTGATAAGATCTGTCCCTCACTTCCTTGGAAAGAACGAGCAATCATCCCGAAGAGAGGGTATATCAGGAAGAGAAGCGCAATGGCGAAGATAGTGATAATGACGATTCCCCAGAACCCGATCCGATTTATAAAGCCGGTCCACGCACTTTGCTCGCTCATATCAGACTCTCCTTCGTTGAAACGTCAAAAAGGTTTACCTTTTTATCATCAAACGTTACAAAGACCGGATCACCGGCGCTCTTAATTGTTTCTCCTTCCTTTAGATATTCATTGACTTGGATTATTTCACCACTTTCAAGCAGCACCTCATAGTTGATGAAATCACCCAAGAACGTAGCAAAGTTGATGGTTGCTTTAAGTCCTTCATTCTGTTCCAATGCAAGAAACCCTTCCTCAGGACGAACGGCAAGAATCGCCTGTCCCTCATAGGAGTTTTTCAATGTTATCGGGAATGAATAGGAACCAAGGAAAACTTTTGAATCTTTGATCGTTACATCAATAAAGCTGCTGGTACCGATAAAATCGGCGACAAAGGTGTTAGATGGCCGAGTATAGATTTCAAGAGGAGTCCCCAGCTGCTGAATCGTGCCGTGATTCATTACGGCGATCCTGTCACTGATCGCCAACGCCTCCTCCTGGTCGTGTGTAACGTAGACGGTGGTAATATTAAGATTTTTTTGAATCTTTTTAATTACCGAACGCATTTCGACGCGTAGCTTGGCATCCAAGTTTGAAAGAGGTTCATCCATAAGAAGAACTTCCGGCTGAATTACTATGGCTCGGGCAAGCGCTATTCGCTGTTGCTGCCCTCCGGAGAGTTGAGAGGGTTGACGATCCCTATATTCACTCATTCGTACCAGATCAAGCACTTCTCCAACCTTCTGTTCAATCTCTTTCGCAGAAAATTTGCGAGCCTTCAGGCCATAGGCGATATTGTCATACACCGAAAGGTGGGGGAAAATTGCATAATTTTGGAAAACCATCCCCGTATTTCTTTGATGGGCGGGAATCTTGTTGATTACCTGTTTCCCGAAGGCGATCTGTCCTGATTCAATGGTATTAAAACCGGCAATCATTCGTAGCAAGGTGGTTTTTCCACACCCGGAAGGTCCAAGAAGGGTGAAGAATTCACCGGTTTGAATGTCTAACGACACTTCGTCTATTGCGGTGAAATCACCATATTTTTTTACTACTTCTTTGATTGAGAGTGGTTGGCTCATGCATAGACTCCTTTCGAGATGTATAATGCTTCCCAGCTCTATAGGAGAGCCGGGAAGTCTTACAATGCCTTATTTTCCGATGATAAGGTCTTTCCACTTATTCAAGAGTCGGTCTTTGTTTTCACCAATCCAGACGGTATCCCAGTAAAAATCACCAAGTTTTTCATTGGGAGTCATATATTCCGGAAGCTGGACATCGGAACGAACAGCTCGGCGGTGCACATCACCGAGTTTGGATTGAACGTCAGCACTCAAGATGAAATCGACGAATTTCTTCGCGTTTTCAGTGTTCTTTCCATTTTTGATGATTGCAATCGGGCTTGGAACTTTTGAAGAGCCTTCAATTGGATAGACGACTTTCAGGTTCGCACCGGAGTGAACATAGCGTAAAGCGCCTTCCTCATAGGCGATTCCAACAAGGTACTCACCATCTGCGGGGCCTTTGAAGCCAAGAGTTGAGGATCCAACGACTTTTCTTTCAAGGTTGTCGACAAAGTCTGATATGTATTTCCATCCTACCTCATTGTCTCCGCCCATCGTGAAAAGTTGAATGACCAATGCCATGAAAGCAGATCCGCTTCTGACCGGGTCAGCGTGGGCGATGCGGCCTTTAAAGATCGGATTGAGCAAGTCTCCCCAGCCCTTAGGCGCATCTTTCTCTGAAACGAGTTTCGGGTTATATACAATTACCATTGGATCAATGGATGTTCCGTGCCAGCGGTTTCCGGGATCGCGGGTTTCCGCCAGAACTTTGTTCATATGAGCGTGTTCATACGGTTCGAGCAGATCAATGATAACTTGGTATGAATCGGAACCACCACCCCAAAGCAAGTCGCCGAGGGGGTTGTCTTTCTCTGCTCTGATGCGGGCTACCAATTCACCGGTTGGAGCACCAACAAGGTTTACCTTAATTCCGGTGCGGTCTTGGAACTCCTTAATCAGCGGATCCGTCCAGTCGGCACTATGGGAATAGTAAAGCGTAACTTCATTGCTTGGGCTTTTTACTTCGGGAGCTCCAGTAGCAAAAAGACCAAATGATGCGACTAACGTCAAAAACAAGACAAAGATTAGTACTTTTTTCATCGCTTTTTCTCCTTTTCATTGTATTGCGAAGTGAATCTAATTCAATTTTAGGTCATGAATTACCCCTAAACAAGGCGATGAAACAGCAAAGTTGTGGAGAGATTTGCACAAATCCAGCGTTCAAGTATTTACAGGTTGCAAAACATGAAA
>SHOI01000001.1 GCA_004294855.1 Sphaerochaeta sp.
TTCTACCAGAAGCTTGGACCGCTGATGTAAGCGGCAATCAGACTCTCCTCAGGGGCTGCTCCGGCAGCCCCTGATTTGTCCACATATCGCTCCTACTTAACGAATATCATGAAATTCGTTAAGTACTATTAGCGTTTATCATGATATATGTTAATTAGGGGTGGATTTTTCCTGAATTCGGAAAGAGATGTTGCAGAGCTCTACGTGAAGCGAAAGAGCATGGGTGTATGTCCGGGTTTGCTTGTATGCAGATTGAGACATGATCCGACTTATTAATCGTGATAACTCATCATTATTGTATGGTTAAAAACAAACTAAACAAAATTAAACGAAAATAATATGTAAAATATTTGACAAATACTAGTAGCACTTGTATCCTAAATCTAATGTTTCAACAACAAACGGATAAAAAAGTGAAACAATTCGAAAAATCAGGTATAGTGTAGCATGCTTTTTCAAATATTGTCGTGAGCATCATCCCAATAATCATCTTTCCGCGATGATGAGGGTGCTGCAGAGGAGGGTACGTATGATCAAGGTTTCAAGAATACAAATCAATTATCTGGACCATATCACGGGTGTCACGGAGTCGCCACGATTTTCATGGGTGATAGATTCTCCATTCAAAAACTGCGTCCAACTTGGATATCAGCTGCAGATTGCGATCGATCCGGGATTCAAGACGATCGACATGGACTCCGGGATGGTGGAGAGCGACCAATCCGCACAGGTGGTTGTAAAGAATTTCATCCCGGAAGAAGGGGTGAAGTACCATGTTCGAGTTCGAGTGCATGTCACATGCGACGGACTGGGGGAGTATACGACCGCATATGGTAAGACCGCTGCGACGATGCTGGGCGGGTTGAAGAACCCTGATGAGCTTAAAAACCATTTCATCACCGCTGAAGAAGAGAAGGATATCCCACTGTCCAAGGGTACGTACCTTAGAAAAGAATTCACTATAAAAAAAGAAATTCAATCGGCGATCATCTATTCGACGGCGTTCGGGATGTATCAGCTCCACCTCAATGGAGAACTGGTTTCAGATGACCAGCTGGCCCCCGGATGGACCAGTTATGGACATCGAGTCCTGTATCAGACCTATGATGTGAGCCACTTGCTCAATAAAGGAGCGAACGCTCTTGGCGCCCACCTCGGTCCGGGATGGTACAAAGGCACATTGAGTTTTTTGAGAATCCATCATTTTTATGGTCCATATACCGCACTTTCTTTGCGTCTTGACGTCGTATACACGGACGGGACGAAGGAAAGCTTTTATTCCGATGACAGCTGGAAAGGTTCGGACAGTCCGGTCGTGCTTTCCGAGCTCTATGACGGAGAATCCTATGATGCGCGCTTGGAGCAGCCGGGATGGGATGCACCGGATTTCAATGATGATGGATGGAGATGCGCCAGATTCGTCGAGAGCACCGCGACATCGATCGAACCCCAATATGGTTCCGCTGTTAAAAAGAATGAGCAGGTTTCCCCGAAATTGGCGTTCGTAACTCCTAAAGGAGAGCGTGTGATCGACTTTGGTCAGAATATGTCGGCATTACCGATGATTACAGGTCAGGGTAAAGCGGGAGACAGGGTCGTCATCACCTGTTTCGAGGTGCTGGATAAGGATGGGAACGTATATACCGCCAACCTTCGAAAAGCTGCCCAGACCGTAACCTACACGATAAAGGATGACAAGTCGTTCACCTTTACTCCCCATTTCACCTTTTTCGGCTTCAGGTTCATCCATGTATCTGAATTCCCCGGCAGGGCGGATTTGGATAATTTCCTTGCCTTCGCGGTATATTCGGAGATGGAGCAGACCGGATTCTTTGAGTGTTCAAATCCCGATTTGAATCAGCTTCAGAGTAATATCCAATGGGGTATGAAGAGCAACTTCGTGAGCGTTCCGACCGACTGTCCTCAGCGGGACGAACGGATGGGTTGGACCGGAGATGCTCAAATCTTCGGACGGACGGCGGCGTTCAATATGAATACCTATACGTTCTTTTCCAACTGGCTCCGAGATCTTGCCGTTGACCAGAAGGCAGTTGATGGAGGTGTTCCTCATGTAATTCCGGATGTGTTACACATATATCCGTTCAAGAACTGGCTTTTAGAGCAAGGAAGCCATTCCGCCGCCGCATGGTCGGATGCTGCGGTGATCAATCCATGGGTTCTGTATTTGGCTCATGGCGATGCCAAGATTCTGGAAGTCCAGTACGAAAGCATGAAGGCATGGATAGATTTCATGACTGATCATGCCGAAGGAAATATCTGGAGCTATAGGCTCCAATTTGGTGATTGGGTGGCGTTGGATGCTGAAGAAGGCAGTTATTTCGGTGCCACGCCGACCGATCTGATCTCCATCGCGTATTACGAATACTCGACAAGGATCTTTTCCAAAGTGGCAAACATTCTTGGTCGAGATGAGGATGCGAAGCGATATGCTCTCCTTGCTGACTCGATTAAAAGGACTTTCCAGGAAACATTCTTCAATGAGAATGGGGATATGACAGCTCAAACTCAGACAGCTCATATTCTGGCATTGCACTTCAACCTGACTCCTGAAAAACATCTCGCACAAACCGTCGTTGGACTGAAGCACCTTTTGGATAAGCACGATGGGCATCTTGTCACCGGCTTCGTCGGTACACCATATTTCTGCCATGCGCTCTCCTCCAACGGCTGCATGGAAGAAGCGTACGATCTTCTCCTAAAGACGGACTTTCCTTCCTGGCTCTATCAGGTGAAGAAAGGAGCGACGACGATCTGGGAGCACTGGGATGGGATAAAACCCGATGGTTCCATGTGGAGTCCTAGTATGAACTCTTTCAACCATTATGCCTATGGGGCGATAGGCGAGTGGTTGTATCAGGTGGTTGCCGGTCTTGAGATCGATGAAGAGAATCCCGGGTATAAGCACACGATCATCGAACCCGGAATCGGAGGAAGGTTGCATTGGGTGAGATGCAGCTACGTTTCAACGTACGGCACTGTTGGTGTTCATTGGGAGGTCGAGGGTAAAACAGTTTCACTTACTGTCACCATTCCCGGAAACACCACCGCGACCATTCGTCTCTCCGATGCACGAGAAGTGCTTGAACAAGACGGTTTGAACTTTACTTATCAAGATGGAGCATTCACTACCCAGACCGGTTCAGGTACCTATGCGTTTACGTATCTGCTGAACTAGACAATATGAAGTGACCTCCCAGTTTGCAAATCGTGGATTCACCTTGCATACTGGGAATAAGAAAATAAACCCGTGTGCGGCTACCGCATGCAAATGGAGGTCACTATGAACAGCTTAATCCACATAGGAATCGATGTCCACAAGGATACGTACTCTTTGTGCTCCTATTCGTTTCAAACCAGTCAGGCCTTCGGCCAGACGAAGATCGGCAGCGATAACAAGCTGGTCATCAAGTATGTAGATTGATAATCCCGTCCCATGACCGCCGATGACCGGCTATTGGCGGAATGGGGCTGAGGAATGACAGGAGAAGTGATCTGCACCGATCCAAGAATAGATTGAGTTGTTGGTGGAGGAGGTACATACAAAACAACAAAACCGAAAGCAATAGAAGGCTATAAAAAGTAGATATTTTAGCTAACAGAGTGATTCGAAAGCATAACAAACTAAAAACATAATAATAACGTTGACAACTCTGAAAAAGCGTGGTCTAATGAAAGCAAAGGTCATACGTATGATGCCCTTAGGAAAAAATGAAAGGAGCTATTATGAAAAAAGTATTTGCTTTCACAGTATTTTTGTTGATGGCTGCCACCCTCCTTTTTGCGGGTGGAGCAGCAGAGGTGACGACACCGAAAAAGCCTTCATCCCTTACCGTTGTGATTCCAAACACCACGATGCAGGAACCGCTTGAAAGAATCTTTGCCCAGTTCACTGCTGAAACCGGAATCAAAGTGGAGATTCAAGCCCTGCCGGCCGGAGAAGAGTATGGCCGACTTCTGCAGACTCGATTTGCCACCAAGGACTATCCGGACGTGTTCACGATGGATCCCGGCATCAAACAATACACAAAGTTCGGAGTGGATCGACTTCATGAAATGACCGGCGATCCCCTGTTCGACAATGTGTTGGATGCATCTCTTAACTTCCAGTTGTATAAAGGAAAGCTCTATGGTGCTCCGTGGGGCGGAACCGGTACATATGGTGTTTACTACAACAAAGATGTATTCAAAGCCCTTGGTGTAGGTACTCCGAAAAACTACAACGACTTTCTTTCAATTTTGAAGAAAGCGAAGAGCGCCGGATACATTCCCATCTATGAAGCAGCCAAATCGGAATGGCCGCTTCAGGTATTCTCGTTGATTGCATGGCCCTCCTTCGTCGATCCGGAGATTGGTGATGAAGGAGTTGCCAAGCTCGAGGTCAATGAGCTTCGACTCAATGAAATCGCAAGCCTTCGGGATGTGTTCAGTCGCTATGTTGCTTTACGGGATATGGGTCTCTTCCAAGATGGATATCAAGCCGGAACGTACGAAGAACAGATGGAATTCCTAGCTACCGGCAAGGCCGCGGTCGCATTCCAGATCAGTAACTTCATTCCTTCATTGATCGCCAAGTTCGGTGAAGACTACGTAACAGAGAAAATCGGCTGGTTCCCGCTTCCGAGCGATACTGATGAGGGAATCGCCATGCTGACGCCGGCTCACCAGCTTCTCGTTCCTTCTGGTGGAAAAAACATTCCATACGCGATGGATCTTGTACGCTTCATGACCAAACCTGAAATGCAGCAGATTTATTTCGAGTACAATACCGGCATTCCGGTGTATAAGGGCGTAACAAAGGAATTGCTCCCGTATGAAAAAGAAGTTCTGGCTTTCGATCAGCGCGGAAAAGCGAAGATTAATATTCAAAACCGGCTCTCCTCCTCGTTCACTGATTTCCCGAAAATCCTGCAGAACTTGTTGATCACGAGCAATGTCACAGAAGCGTTGAACCGAATGGATGAGAATTATCGCAAGACAGGAAATGCTCGCGCATTGCCTGGATTCTAAGTAGAATATGTGTGAGACGAGCATCGGGTGACAGCACCTGATGCTCGTTATCCGCTTAGTTCAGCAATGGAGTCCTAAAATCAATGATAAAACGTAATCTTCAGACTCGGTATCCTAACTGGTTTTTGGGACCAGCCATTTTTTTGTTTGGATTTTTATTCGTAATCCCGACCTTGACAAGCTTTTACTACAGCTTGACCGACTGGAATATCAATAGAAGGGTAATCACGTTCGTCGGGTTGAAAAACTTTAAAGAACTATTTGCCGATATAAAGTTCAGAGCGACCCTTTCAAATACCCTGATTTACTCCTTCAGTGTCACATTCGCCAGAAACTTTCTGGGCTTGTTGTTCGCTATCATGCTGAACACCGCCTTCCTCAAAGGAAGGAATCTCTTCCGAGTGATTGTTTTTCTTCCCTACATCATTGCTCCCGTGGTGATCGGATATCTCTTCACGGCGATCTATCATCCGGTGAACGGCATTCTAAACCAGACCCTCACCTTTTTCGGATTGGGCTTTCTGGCAAAAGACTGGCTTAACGATCCCTCAATCGCTTTGTTCTCTACGATTATGACCGACGTATGGCGCACCACCGGATTCAGCATGGTGATCTACCTTGCTGGACTTCAGGCCATACCTCACGAGTACTATGAATCCTCCGATATAGATGGAGCCAACGGATTTAAAAAGCTGATTCATATCACATTACCCCTTTTGGCGCCATCTATAACCGTCAACGTCGTCTTGGCTCTCATCGGGACGATGAAGGTGTTTGTCATGATTCTCGTATTGACCAATGGTGGTCCTGGCTACGCCACTGAGGTCATCAATACCTATATCATGAGTATGTTTAGTCTTGGCTTATATGGAAGTGGCACTGCGGCGAATATCATTCTCAGCATTCTGATTGTTATCATCGGCCTTCCCGTCTTGCTCATTCTTAAAAAACGGGAGGTTGAGTTGTGACCAATAAAAGGACTATTACATACCAAACGATCATTTATGTAGTCTGCATACTCTTGTCAGTAATCGTGCTTGTTCCCTTTATCATGATGTTTGTAAACTCTTTTAAAGGAATTCGAGAGTCCGCTCTGTTCAGGATTTCCCTGCCAAAAAAACCAACCTTGACAAACTACAAGACAGTCCTCTCCAAACTCTATTTTTGGCGGGGAATGCGAAATTCCCTGATTCTTTCCATTTCAGTGACTCTTCTGGTTAACTTTACCGGGGCTATGGCGGCCTTTGTCATCCAACGGAAAAACGGAATTCTGTGCAAATGGACGTATTACGCTCTCTTTGCCGGAATCATCATTCCCGTTTCAATCATTCCGACAATCCAGCTGATGATGCAGACCCGAATCCACAACACTTATATCGGTCTCATTCTTTTCTATACTGCGGTGAATCTGCCGTTTACCGTTTTTCTGCTCACAGGATTCATGAAAACCATACCGAAAGAAATAGATGAGGCCGCAATGATTGAAGGGTGTGGACCTTTCAGAATGTTTGTCCAATTGATAATACCTCTTCTTAAGACTCCTCTCGTAACGAGCACCATCGTGACGATTACAGCTGTGTGGAACGATTTCTCAGCACCGTTTTATCTCATCAGTGATAGTAAAAAATGGCCTATAGTAATCAGCGTCTACAACTTTGTCTCGCAATACTACACCGATTGGGGTACCGTCTTTGCGTTCATGACATTGGTCCTGCTCCCGGTCATCATCGTCTATGGATTCCTCCAGCGATATATAATCGCCGGTCTTACGACCGGAGCGGTTAAAGGATAAAGAATAGAATGAAGAACGTCGGTACATTTGCTCAACTGAATCCTCTTCCGTTGCACAGTACAGTCTGGTCCAAGGGGTTTTGGCACAATCAATTCAATCTTGCCAAAGACTCGATCTTGCCTAACATCTACAGATTGTTTGATGATGATAAAGTCAGCCACTGCTTGGCCAACTTCAGAATTGCAGCAGGGCTTCAGAAAGGAATGCATTCCGGGCCTCCATTCGCAGATGGAGATTTCTATAAGTGGCTTGAAGCCGCCTGTTATGTCTATGGGGCTACTCATGATGCCGCGTTGAAAGAGAAAATTGATTCATCAGTGGATCTGATACAGGCTATTCAACGTCCCGATGGATACATCTTCACATATTATTCAATCCAGCTGCAAAACGGTGTCAAAGAAGAAAAGCTGGGTAACAGCCTCAACTTTGAAGCATACAATCTCGGTCACCTCATAACGGCTTCGTGCGTACACGCCAACGTGACAAAAGAGAACACCCTTCTTGATGTTGGAGTTAAAGCCGCCCGTTGTCTTAAAGACTTATTTGAAGAAGCGGAGCGCAAAAGAACTGCTAAGACCGCAATCTGCCCTTCCCATTATATGGGCTTGATCGATCTTTATCGATTGACCGGAGATTCCACGCACATCGATACCGCTCAGTTGGCGATCCGGCTTCGCGACCGGGTCGTCGATGGCACCGACGACAATCAGGATCGGATCAATCTCCTTGAGCACGATGAGATGCTTGGGCATGCGGTTCGAGCGACATACCTGTACGCCGGCGTCGCCGATCTTTTCATTGAAAAGGGGAACGAGTCCTTATATCGGATGCTTGAGCGAGTCTTTAAAAGCGCAGAATACCATAAAACCTACATAAACAGTGGAGTAGGGGCGCTGTATGACGGGGTTTCCCCCGCTGGCTATGCGGGAGACAACCCGAACCTTGCCCGAACTCATCAGGCATTCGGTCGTCCATATGAGCTCCCGAATCTTACGGCGTATAATGAAACGTGCGGTACGGTCGGCAACATTCTGTTCAATTGGCGAATGCTCAGAATCAATGCTCAGGCGATTCATGCGGAACGCATTGAACAGTCCTTCTATAACCTCATCCTTGCTTCGGTGAGCAGAGATGGACTCCTCTATTTTTATGCGAACCCCCTCGCCCGCGAACAGGAAGCATTGCCATTCCATCTCAAGTGGGATCGAACCAGAACTCCTTACCTTTCTTCTTTCTGCTGTCCTCCTAATATGCTCCGACTGATCGCCCAGTCCAGTGAATATGCATATGCTCAAAGAGAGGAGGGGGTCGCTATGGTCCTGTATGGCGACAGTGAAGTTGCAATGCATTTCAACGGAGAAGAAGTTCTGATTCGTCAAGAGACCGAATACCCGTATTCAGGCGAGATCAAGATTACCTTTGAAAAGGCTCCAAAAAAGGAATTCACCCTGTTCATACGGATTCCTTCATGGGTGAAAAAGGGTTCTCTCACTCATGGTAGCAAGACCATGGCATTGGACCCGAAGGATGCAAACACCTATATTCCGCTGAAGAATATTTGGAAGGATGGAGAGGCCGTCTCCCTCTCCTTTGACATGACGCCGCAATTGATAACCGCTCACCCTCTTCTTGAGAGCACGATCCATCAAGTCGCTGTAATGCGGGGACCTCTCGTGTATTGCATAGAGGAGCTCGATCATCCAGAGGCTGATTTCAGCAGTTTGGGCATTTCACATGACGCTTCCTTTGTGTTGGGATCCAAAACCGTTCGAGGGGAAACCATCGTAACCCTTGAAAGCGATGATGGACTCTTTTACAGAACACCCGCATGGGATAATAAAACCCTGTATAGGAATCTCCCCATTGTCGAGGTGCAGAAGACGAAGCTCACCTTCATCCCGTATTTCGCTTGGGATAACAGAGGGCTAGGTGGAATGAAGGTTTGGCTTCCGCTATATCTATAGGATCGGGAGGTAAAGCGTGCGCTACACATCCTATGCCTTTGAAGTCCCGAAAGAAAAGATTGTACGGGTGATCATGAATACGGATGCAAAAAATGAGGCCGACGACCAGTTCGCCATCGTTCACGCGCTCCTAAGCCCAAAACTTGAACACGTGGGATTCATTGCCGCGCATTACGGAATCACTAGGGATTCCAACAGCATGGAGAAAAGTTTCCGTGAGATTGAAGTCATCTTCAACAAAATGGGAATGAACGGAGATGGTCTGATACACCATGGATGTACACGCCCCATGAAGTCCAAGACAGAAATAATCAAAAGCGAAGGGGCTGAATTGATAATCGCCGAGGCGATGAAAGATGATGAGCGCCCGCTCTTTGTCCTTTTTCTTGGCCCGCTTACCGATCTGGCCAGTGCATACCTGCAGGAACCAAGGATTGCTCATCGCTTGACGGCAATATGGATTGGAGGAGGAGCTTACCCGAATGGGGGAGCGGAATACAATCTCGGCAACGACATTCATGCAGCGAACGTCGTATTCGGCTCTCCAATCCCCCTCTGGCAAATTCCAAAAAATGTGTATGAAATGATTCCCGTTTCATTAGCTGAACTGCAACTTAGGGTGTATCCTCACGGTGAAATAGGAAAGTATCTCTTCAAACAGCTGAATGAGCATGCCCAAGAGGAAATTCCCCGAAAAAGTTCCTTTCGCAGTGGAGAATCATGGGTATTAGGAGATTCGCCTGGAGTTGGACTGCTTCTCTATGAACACCGATATGAGTTTGATTGGATTCCCGCCCCGCTCATCGGAAGCGATATGCACTATATCCATACCGGGCACAATCGGCCTATTCGGGTTTATAAAAGAATTGATTCCCGTTTCATTCTGGAAGATTTTTATGCCAAACTTGCCATATATGCTGATAATGACAAAAGGGGATGACGGTCAATCCATATCCCCTTTCTATTCCATGATGAGTTGTAAAACACAAGTCAACAGACGATTACATTGATTCCGGCTGCTTTGAGCTTCTCTTCATACCCTTCTTCTATCCCATCGTCGGTAATCAGGTATTTGATCTTATCAATGCATCCCAAGGATGCGAATTGAACTTTTTCAAGTTTACTCGAGTCTGCGAGCAAATACACGACCTTGGCTGACTCGATCATCGCTTTCTTGATGGACAAATCGGTAAAAGACGGGTAGGTGAGACCTGCTTCCAGGCTGAACCCTCCGGTCGCTAAAAAGAGTTTTTCAACATAAAGGTTTTCGAAAATCGACAACCCCTTTTCTCCGGTAAGAGAAAACGTCGGCGGTTTGAATTCTCCTCCGACCACCAGCACATGGTTCGTCGGCTCCATGCCGAGGTGCAAGGCGATGTTAAGGGCATTGGTAACGATATTCAACGAGCTACGGTCTTTCAGGTGCCGAATCATCTCTGAAACGGTGGTGCCGGAATCAAGAATGATGCTATCTCCATTATTGACGAATTCCGCAGCTCTTCTTCCAATTCTCGCCTTCTCCTCTTCATGCCCTCGTTTTGGAAGGGATAGGGAGGGCATAGCAGTAGTAAGAGTGTTTAGAAAGGCTCCTCCATGTTGGCGGGTAATGAATCCGCTTTTTTCCAAGCTTTCAAGATCGCTCCGAATCGTAGGTTCGGAAACATTGAATAATTTTTTCAATTCATGGACACGGCAGCTTCCGTTCTCCTGCAGCAATTGTAAGATTTTTTCTCTTCGCTGATCTTGAAACATATATGGAAACCTCTTTCTTGAGAATCTGACAGTATCATAACTGAAAAAAGACGAAAAAGAAAGAAGAGAAATGTAGGACGAGTTGAAATAGAAAGAAAGCAAAGTCAAAAAATTCAATACGTGAGCATTGTTTCGTTTTATTTGGAAATTATTGGATTTGTTTTTAATATGCAAAATAATCAAAAATAAAAGAAAATATTTGAATGTTTTTGTTGACGAATTCAGAACCATATCTTACGATAAGATAGTAAACCTAACTGATTCAAAAGGAGTATTACATGGCAAAAGTGAAATTGGGTTATGCCCCTACACGAAGGAGTATCTTCAGTGCTCCCGATGCTCTTAAATATCGTAATCTTACAAGAGATCGTCTTGTTGAACTTGGAATTGACTTTGTTGACATTACCGACATCAACGAGGAAGGGCTTTTATATGATGCCCACGATGTAGCTAAAATAGCTGATAAGTTCCGTAAAGAAAAAATCGATGGTCTCTTTTTACCGCATTGTAATTTCGGAACGGAATATGTTGTCGCTCAACTTGCCAAGGAATTGGGTGTTCCCGTTCTGCTATGGGGACCTCTCGATGAACGTCCGGAGCCGAATGGAGTACGGCTTCGAGATACCCAGTGCGGCCTGTTTGCAACAGGAAAGGTATTGCGGCGGTTTAGGGTTCCATTTACGTATATGACCAACTGTCGATTGAATGATCCCGTGTTTGAACGAGGTTTAAGAGACTTCTTGGCTGTTTGCAACGTGGTGAAGACGTTCAAATCGATTCGGATTCTGCAAATATCGACTCGACCGTATGACTTTTTGACAACGATGTGCAATGAAGGGGAGCTGTTAGAACGTTATAACGTCCAACTGGCTCCGATTCCGATGCCGGAGTTGATTGATGAAATCAAACGTTGTGAAAAGGAAGAAGCTGGAGAAATCACCAACGTTGTTGACTACATCAAAACGGCAATGGATGTCCAGATACATGACGAACAGCTTACGAAGGTCGCTTCTCTTAAAGTCGCAATGAAAAATCTGGCGGACAAATATCGTTGCCAAGCGATCGCTATTCAGTGTTGGAACGCACTCCAAGGAGAAATTGGAATCATGCCCTGTGCAGCGAATGCCCTCCTGAATGACATTGGCATTCCGGTCGTCTGTGAAACCGATATCCATGGCGCAATCACGGCTTTGCTGGTTGAAGCGGCAGGCATGGATAGATCTCGTTCGTTCTTCGCAGACTGGACCATTCGACACCCGGATCATCCCAATGGCGAACTTCTACAGCACTGCGGACCTTGGCCGGTTTCCGTCTCCAGAGAGAAACCGATCCTTGGATATCCTCTCGCCTTCGATCATCCAGGCAGCTTGACAGCGGAAGCGAAGGGCGGGGTGATCAGTCTCGTCAGATTCGATGGAGACAATGGGGATTACTCCTTGCTCCTGGGTAACGCTCGCGGAATCGATGGACCGAAAGGCATGGGTACCTATCTGTGGATCGAAGTGGAGAATATCAAGCGATTGGAAGAAAAAATCGTAACCGGTCCGTATATCCACCACTGTGTCGGCATTCACCAAAATGTTGTCCCTGTTTTGTACGAAGCTTGCAAGTATATCGATGTAAAACCCGATCTGTACGATCCTATTGAAGAGGATGTCAAGGCATATCTACGTGGTGAAGATGTATCATTGATAAAATTTTGAGGAAAAAGAATGGATATAAAAAGCTTGAAAATACAGGCATTTGAAACGAGGAAAGCGATCCTTCAAATGATTTATACCGCTCGGGCAGGACACACGGGAGGATCTCTTTCTGCGGCTGATCTGATGACTGCCCTGTTTTTTAAGATCTTGCAGCTGGATCCTCGGAACCCGAAGTGGGAAGGGCGTGACTATTTCGTCCTTTCCAAAGGACACTGTGTCGAAGCATATTGGGCGGTCTTGGCCCATCGAGGTTTTTTTCCCAAAGATGAACTGGCTACCTTCAGCCAATTCGAAAGCCGGCTCATCGGACACCCTAATAATGAGGTTCCGGGAGTTGAAGTAAATACGGGAGCCCTTGGCCATGGCTTGTCAATTTCCGTAGGAATGGCGATCGGTCTGAAAAAGAGAAAGATGACCAATAGGGTGTTTACACTTCTGGGAGATGGGGAGCTGGGAGAGGGCTCGGTTTGGGAAGGTGCGATGGCCGGGGGTCATTATGAACTCGATAACCTCATTGCAATTATCGATAGGAATCACCTGCAAATTTCAGGATCGACCGAAGATGTGATGACCTTGGAGCCTTTGGCGGAAAAGTGGAAAAGCTTCGGGTGGAGCGTTAAAGAAATTGATGGGAATTCAATGGAAGAAATCGTAAACGTTCTTACGTCGGTCCCGTTTGAGAGAGATAAGCCCTCTTTGATCATCGCCCATACGATCAAGGGTAAAGGGGTGGATGAAATGGAGAATCTTGCAAAATGGCACCATGGCGTACCGGATTCCGAGCTGTTTGAACGGGCAATGAATCGACTCGAAACAATGAAACAGGGGGTACTGAATGGTTGATTATCGAGCATGTCGTGAAGCGTATTCGACGACGATTCTTCAAATAGCGAAGGAAGACCCTTCGATCATCGTCGTAAGCAGTGATGCCCGAGGATCTTGTGGGCTCAGTTCCTATGTCGAAACGCTACCGGAACAGTTTGTTGAAGTAGGGATCGCGGAACAGAATGAAATCGGTATTGCTGCAGGACTTTCGGTCGTTGGGCTTAAACCATATGTGTGTGCTCCGGCATGTTTCCTGACCGCTCGAAGTCTGGAGCAGATCAAGGTCGATGTCGCCTATTCCCACCAAAACGTGAAAATCTTGGGTGTCAGCGGAGGAATCAGCTACGGTGCTCTTGGGGCAAGCCACCACACCTTGCATGATATCGCCGCATTGCGATGTTTCCCCAATCTGGATGTCATCCTTCCATCGGACGCGATACAGACGATAGCGGTTCTCAAGGAAGTATCGAAGACAAAGAGAGCAACATATATTCGAATTGGCCGGGAAAAGGTGCCGGTAATCTATGATCCTGAAAAAGAACGGGATTCGTACACCTATGGGAAAGCAAACACGCTGGTCGAAGGTTCTGATGTAACGATCATTGCTTGCGGTGAAACCGTCTATCACAGCAGAGAAGCTGCACGGCGACTGCTTGAAAAAGGTGTTTCGGCTCGGGTCTTGGATATGGCGACCCTTAAGCCGCTTGATAACGAGGCGATTCTCAAAGCAGCAGCTGAAACCGGTCGAATTGTAACCGTCGAGGAGCATTCAATCTATGGTGGGTTGGGTGCTGCCGTAAGTCAGGTGGTAGGAGCAAATAATCCTGTTCCAGTTCTCAATCTTGGCTTACCCGATGAATATCTTGTTACCGGCACCGGTTTGGAGTTATACAAACATTACGGTCTCGATGTTCAGGGAATTGCCCAACGAGTACTCTCATTTCTCGAGGATAAGTAAGAAGGCAATGAAGGCATATATCCTGGGGTTTGACCAAAGCACATCAAACACAAAAGCAATGCTCTTTGACGAGTCGGGTGAGCTGGCAGCGCGAGTGGATCTTCCGCATAAGCAAATCATCAATGAATTAGGATGGGTTGAACACAACCCCGAAGAGATTCTGAGCAATCTCTTTGCGAGCGCAGGACAGCTTCTTGGGCAAACAGGCATTGACCGATCTCTTATCAAAGCCGTAACGATTTCAAATCAACGTGAGACTGCCTTGGCTTGGGATCGGAGCACCGGGAAGCCATTATTCAATGCGATTGTCTGGCAATGCGCTCGGGCGAAGGAGCTCTGCGAGGCTTTGGATGAGCATTCCTCTTTCATTCACGAGCGAACGGGTTTGCACCTTTCTCCGTATTTCAGTGCAGCTAAATTTGCTTGGATGATAGCTCATGTTCCTGAGGTTCAAGAAGCACACTCAAAACAACAAGCGGCTTTTTCTACCGTAGATAGTTTTTTGCTCTATCACCTCAGCGAAGAAAAAGTGATCAAAACAGAATTCTCAAATGCTTCCCGAACGCAACTGCTCAATCTTGATGCGTTGGAGTGGGACCGGGAAGTCGCTTCATTGTTCGGGATTGATGTTGAAGCTCTTCCCGAGCTTTGCGACTCAAACACCCTTTTCGGAACGACCACTCTTAGAGGACTGCTCCCTTCCAGCGTGCCTGTTCATGGAGTGATGGGCGACTCTCAAGCCGCCTTGTTCGCTCAGGGCTGTTTTGAAAAAGGGGCTACGAAAGCGACATATGGTACCGGCTCTTCGATCATGATGAATATAGGATCATCCCCGATTCTTTCCAATGATTTAGTTACAAGTGTTGGATGGAGCATTGATGGTCAAGCAGTCTATGTGTTGGAAGGGAATGTGAACTATAGTGGGGCCACAATCAGCTATCTAATAGATAATCTAGGTATTCTTTCATCTCCCAAAGAAGCCGGAAAGATTGCCTCAGGCGCTCAACATATTGATGGATTATATATGGTTCCTGCCTTCTCCGGATTGGGATCGCCATATTGGGATGCCGATGCCCGAGCCATCATCATCGGTCTCGATCGCCGCTCCACCCGTTCGGAACTCGTCAAAGCAGCTGAAGAGGCGATTGCATACCAGATCGCTGATATCGTCTTCCTGATGGAGGAGATGGGCTCACCGCTCAAAACGGTTCATGCGGATGGTGGAGCGACGAATGACTCTTTTCTCATGCAATTTCAAGCTGATGTGTTGCAAACGACGATAAAAATCGCATCGATTGAGGAGCTGAGTGCTCAAGGTCCGGCATTTTTGGCTTTGATGGCCTTAGGCTTTTTGGAGATTAATGACTTGAAAAATCGTCCACCTAAAAAGATGTATATCCCATTCAAATCAGTCTCAGAACGTGATCGGCTCTATAACGGATGGCTTGGTGCAGTCAAGAAAGCGCTCACCAAATAAGAGAAAGCGTCTTCAGGAATCGCCCTCAACCCACCGTCTGAACATCACCTCGGTCGAGCGGTTCATCTCCCGCATGAACGCGCTGGTGTGCTTGCGCCGGTAATAGAAATCGGCGAGGGTTCCGGTGTTTTCATAAGGGAGGCTTTGAATCCTTCGCTTCTGCTCTTCGTGCTCAAAATAGGCGGCTTCCATCTCCTTGAGGTGGGGTTCCCGGTAGGAATCCTTCATGAAGATCGAATCGACTGGGCAGCGGGGGGTCGGTTTTACTGCGTTGTCTGTTTTGGGGTACCCGAAGATGACCATCGCTCCCGGGATGACGGAACCGCTTAAGTGTAAGAGGTCGCTGAGCTCTTCGAAGTTCTCGATGACATCGCCGATGTAGCAGGAACCGAGGCCAAGGGCTTCTGCGGCGATCACGGCGTTGTGGGCGGCGATGATCGTGTCCTGAAGGGCGAGGTGGAGATCGCCAAGGCCGATCGGGCGGTAGGGAAGGTCATTCGCTTTTTCAACCGCTCCGCTTTCATGATAGTAATTCAGCCACTTCTGGGCATCGGCAAGAAAGATCCATACAAGCGGAGCTTTGGCGATCATCGGCTGGTTGTCGCAGAGGAGGGCAAGCTTCTCCTTCTTCTCCCGGTCACAGACCTCGACGATCGAATAGTACGCCATGTTCCCCGCGGTAGGAGCCCTGAGGGTCGCCTCTTTGAGGGCAAGCAGGACTTCAGGCGGAATCGGTCTGTCGGAAAAAGCTCGGAGCGAACGACGATTGTGTATCAGGCGGAGTGTTTCATTCATGGTGACAAGTATAGGAAAAGAGAGTCGCTTGTACCACCACCCGGATATACACATATGCCCCGGGTATTGTATGATGAAGATCATGAGAAGCGTCAGGGTGTACCGCTACCGGTGGGTAATGTTAATCAGCCTTATCAATCTTGTTCTCGCCGGAAGCCTGCAGTGGCTCAACTTCGCTCCTGTGGGGCGGATCGTGAACGCCTATTACCGCGACCAGATCCATCTCCGGTTCTTTAACCCGATCGATCTCCTCTCCCTTACCTATTTGATCGTCTACGTCCTCTTCTCAATCCCCTCCGGCTGGATCATCCGCAAGCTCGGCATGCGGGTCACCTATTGGATCGCATCCGGTCTGATCATCTTCGGATCGATGACCAAGACCCTGTACCTCTCCTCCTTCAAGACCGTTCTGTTCGGCCAGATCCTCCTCGGTCTCGCCCAGACGTTCACCCTTACCAGCATTACCGAGACGACGAGCCGCTGGTTCCCGATCCGGGAGCGGGGAGTGGCGGTAGGAATCATTCAGGCGAGCCAGTACCTCTCTCTTGCCCTCGTCATGATCCTTTCCCCCCTCTTCGTCGTTCGCTCCCAAAAGGGGATCGAGCAGCTTATGAGGCTATGGGCGATCATTTCAATCCTCCTTGCCGCCGTCAGTGCCGCCCTCGTTCGGGAGCGGCCGCCATCCCCGTCATCCACATTCGAGCGTGAAGAAGAGATGAAGTTCAGCCAAGCTCTGACCTCCGCGTTCAGCCGCCGCTCGCTCAGAATCCTCATCATGGAGTTTGCTACATCCTGGGCGGTTCTGATGACGGTTTTCATCAAGATCGATGAAATCAGTGAATTTCTGGGGTTCGCCAATTCCAACGGAATTCTGGCGATTACGATGCTCATCTTCGGAATGGTTTCGGCGGTCGTCATTCCCGCCTTGAGCGACCGCTTCCGAAAACGGAAAGTGTTTTATACGTTCTGCGCCCTCACCGCTGTTCCCGGCAGTTTTCTGCTCCTCAGCGGCAACATCACGGTCGCCCTGATTGGAGCGGCGATTCTTGGCAGCGGGCTCTTGGCCTCGATTCCGATCGGCAGCCAATACGCCACCGAGCTCGGGCACGGAATCAACGAAAAAGTCATCCAAGCGCTTCTCCAGTTTTTCAGCCAGCTCGCCACCGTCGTCATCCTCTTCGTCACGACGATCATCAAGGAGCGGTATCAACTGGTCTTGCCGGCCATTCTTGCGACGATCCTGCTGGGTACCCTGATCGCGACGTTTTTCATCAAGGAGAGCGAGGTGATCGTCACCGAAGATGAGCGCCTCAAGGCGCTCATCGAGCTGGAAAACGTTCAGCATTGAGCTACGGTTTCTGTGGAAGGAGTCGGTCGTTCCACCGATCCTTTGCATACACATGGTCCAAAGGCAGGCGCACCCGCGGGCTGCGTTCACTTTTGAGATGGTGCTCCCTGAGCTCGGAATCATCTCCGGGGTATCCGATGATCAACAGGGTCAGAAGCATTTCCGAAGCGGGGATCTTCAAAGCCTCTTTTACCGCATCAGCGTTGAAGCCGGCGATCGGGTGGATATGCAACCCTTCGGATACCGCTTGTGCCTGATAGGCCATCGCGGCCATTCCCGCCTCAAAGGGGGCAAATACCCGATCCCCGATGACAAGCGACCAGTCGTTGTTGGTTACGACGGCGGTAATCGCCGGGGCTTTTTGAGCCCAATAATTACCCGGGGTGAGGGTGTTCTTCACTTCTGCAAGAACGGCAGGGTCGGTGGCGGTGATAAAACGCCATGGTTGGCTGTTGTTTGCCGAGGGAGCGGTGATCGCCGCTTCGACGAGGCGGGTAAGAACTTCTTCATCAATAGGTTTTGAATCGAGGGCGCGATAGGCGCGTCGATTTTGAAATATTGATAGTACAGGCATAATTCCTCCGTAATGAAATGAATATACTCAAGACTGAACGAATCGTCTGTATACAGAGACAGGGTCCGGAATTCCGGACCCTGCTATGTGCATCTTGAATTGCTTAATCGAGTGGCGAGAAGTCGGACTTCGGCGCGCCACAGAGGGGGCAGACCCAGTCCTCCGGAATATCAGCAAAAGCAGTTCCTGCCGCTACACCATTATCAGGATCGCCAACGGCCGGGTCATAAATATACCCGCAAAGATTACATTCATATTGTTGCATCTCATTTCCTCCTGCACCCTAGCATACCGATAAAGTATGTTTCCCGCAAGAAAATTCGTCTATCGATAGATTGCCAGCACATCCTCAAGGCGTTTCATGAAACGCCGCCGATAGTGTTCGGGCCCCAGGATCTCCACCGCATCTCCGCATTGGATGATCCGCAAGGTGAGCTCGATCGAGTTTTCGACGTCCATGTTGCAAATCCACGAACCGTCTTTGAGTTTTTCCAATTGAGGCTTTCCGTGAACCAACTGCCTGAATGCGTTCATCGCCGATCGTTCCTTCAGCTTGAGGCTGAGGGGAATCATGTCGATCGCATCAAAGGTCTCGGGAGCATCGGGAAATTTGAAGGGTTTGAGGTTGTCGGGGATCGTGTAAGTTTCATCCAGAATCGTGGCGCTGGTGATCGTGGAGATATCGACGGTTACGATCTCGGTTGTGTGTCTCAGTCGTCCGGTTACGGTAATCGGGTGACGTGTTCCATCGGTCTCCCTGAAGCCGATGAAATAGGGGGCAAGCTCGGTTTCAATCGAATCAAATCCTTTGAGTGATTGAACGATCCGGACGATCCGCCCGCTGACCCAGGAATCGATGAGGACCTCTAAGATCGCATTGAACGCACTGCTCTCTTTCTGGGCGATCAATTGCTTGTCGATCTGCTCGGCGAGCGAAACGATGTTTTCACTGATCTTTGGAGCATAGGAACGCATGTTCATCGCGATTTTTCTGAGCCCTGAAGCAAGATGGGGGTTTTGGAACTCGCTGGTATTCAGGAGCATCTCCGCCGAGAGGTTGATCGCAAGGCTCTCATAGACGGATAGGGCGTGTACCTCTTCGCCTTCCTTCGCCCGAATTTTCAACAGGCTGTTTTCTTCATAGAGGTCGATGTACTCGCCGAGCTTGTCGATGTAGCGGCTGATTGTTGAGCGGTGGACTCCAAGTCTGCGGGCGATTTCAGCCCGGCGGAGTCCTTCGGGATGGGAATGGAGCAGTAATTCTATCTGCGCAACACGCTCACCCTTCATAACACCCCCTTTGCATCAAAATGCAACAAAACTTGAGATAGTTTACCACAGGATTGGAAAACGGTAAACAGAATGCAACATAATGTTGTTTGAGGAGAAGATGCTTGCGTTACCGTTGGAGTGTAGTATCGTGAAAGAAGCACCATCAATGATGATAAGGAGTGGGTAGGTGAAGGTTTCAGCAATCGGGTGTTGTTTGATCGATTACCTCTTTCATGAAGAAAGCTACTCAAAATCGGTGTTCAACGAGTATCGGAGCGTTTCCCCCGGCGACGGAGGACTGCTCGTCGGCGGTCTGGTGTTCGGTGAACAGCTTGCCGAGTTTGCCCGCTTGCCGTTCGATGCGTTGCTGCGACACCTGATTCCTCACCCGGAAAAAGGAATTGAAAACATCGGCGGACCTGCGGCCGTCTCTCTTATTCATGCCGCCCAGCTCTTGCATGACTCGCCGCATTCGTTCCACTTCCATGGCGTCGCCGGTGATGATGTCGAATACCGATTGATCCGGGAGCATATCGCAAAGACAGTGATTGATCCCCGTTTCCTCATCCTTGAGGGGGAGCGCACCCCGACGACCTATGTGCTGAATGATCGGCATGCTCACGGGGGAAAGGGGGAGCGTACCTTCGTGAATCTGCTCGGTTCGGCCGCCCATGTCATTGAGGCGGATGTGGGCGATGATGCGTATCAAAGCGACATCGTCCTCTTTGGCGGAACCGCCCTGTGGCCGGCGTTCCACACCCGGATCGATCAAGCCCTCCGCCGAGCCAAAGCGGAGGGGGCATTGACGATCGTCGGCGCGGTGTTTGATTTCATGAACGAACATCGCTCATCAAGCGAGAAATGGCCGTTCGGACAGGAAAGCGGGTATCCGTTTGTCGATCTGTTGGTGTGCGACGCCTTGGAAGCCCGCCGGATGAGCGGACAACGCGACGCGGAGAACGCCGCAGCCTTTTTTGACGAGGCGGGAGTGGGTGCCGGAATCATCACCCAGGGAGCAAAGGATATCATCGCCTGGTCAAAAGAGGAGAGTGTTTTCGGCCACACTCCTTTGACGCGCTTCCCGGTTTGTGGCTATATCGATGAACTGTTGGAAAAAGATCCTTCGCTTCGCAAAGACACCACCGGCTGCGGCGATAATTTCCTCGGAGGAGTACTCGCCTCGATCGTCTCCCACGGAGCGAAAAAATGCAGCATGGTCGATGCGGTCACCCTTGGCGGCGCTTCGGGGGGATTCGCCCTGACCCATCACGGGGGAATGTTCCATGAAGCCTATCCGGGTGAAAAACGAAGCGTGCTTGAACCGGTGCTCAAGGCCTATAGCGAGCAGCTCGGTATGATATAATCATCTTATGGATGATCGTTTAATCAATGTGGAAATGCAGCTCACGTTTGCCCAGGAGAAGCTTGAGACCCTCAATGGGGTCGTCACGGAACAGGGGATGGAATTGCAGCGGCTGAAAACCCTTGTCGAGAAGCTGGAACGCCGGATCGTGGATCTCGTGGAAGGAAGTGAAGGCGGCCTACAAAAGCCGCCTCACTATTAATTCAATCGAGCGCGTTCACTCATCACCGTGGTGTAGGAGTGAAGCCCTCCAGTGAGGTTGTACACCTTCGTAAAGCCGTTTCCCCGTAGAATCCGTTCTGCCAGATATCCCCGCACCCCCATCACGCACGTGGTGATGATCGGCTTGTCCTTCGGAACTTCGGCGATTCGTTTCCTTAAAGCGGTGTGTGGAATGTTGATCGAGCCGGGCAGCATTCCTCCCGTCATCGTTTCCATTTCGCTTCGAGCGTCGAGGATTACCGCCCCCTGTTCGATGAGATCGTCGACTTCTCTCCAGCTGATCGGGTTGGAGATCCCTTCAAGGGCGTTCATCCCGATGAAGCCGACCATGTTGATCGGGTCCTTGGCGCTGGAGAAGGGAGGAGCGTAGGCGTGTTCGAACTCGGCGAGATCATACACCGTTCCATCCATTCCGATGAACGAGCTGATAACGTCGATCCGCTTGTCAACGCCCTCGTAGCCGATCGCCTGAGCACCCCAGATCTTCCCGGTGGTCGGATGGAACAGAATCTTCAAGCTTAAGGAGAGACTGCCGGGGTAATAGTCGGCGTGACTGGAGGTATGGGTAACAGCGCTCTTGTAGGGGAGCTTCAAAGCGATGAGGGTCTTTTCGGCGAGGCCCGTCGAAGCGACGGTGAGATCGAAGACCTTGGCGATCGATGTGCCGATCGTTCCCCTGTAGGGTTTCCTGTTCCCATCGATGAGGGCATCGGCAAGCAGGCGGGCCTGCTTGTTCGCAGGGCCGGCCAGCGGCACGGTAATCGAATGGTCGGTCAAGGGACAGGCGAAGCAGATCGCGTCTCCCAGCGCCCGAATATAGGGGTCGTTAGTGGTGAAGTATTCATCCACCACGATTGCTCCTGTTGAAGAAAGGGTGATTCCGCTTTCTTTCAGGAAGGCCGTATCCGGGCGGACTCCGATGGAGAGGATCACCAGATCGGTTTCCAGCACCTTTCCGCTTTCCAATTCGACAGTCACCGCCTCGCCGTTCTTGCTGAAGCCTTTGACCGGATCCTTGAGATGGAGGGTGACTCCTTTTTTTCTCATATGTTGTTGAACCTGGGCGGCAAAATCATAGTCGATGACGCCCATCACCTGTTCCAATGCTTCGACAAGGGAGACTTCCAAACCCCGGTGTTTGAGGTTCTCCGCCATCTCGAGGCCGATGAACCCCCCACCGATTACCACCGCCCGCTTTGTTTCGCTGCGGTCGACCGCCGTTTTGATCCGATCGATATCGCTGACCGAACGCAAGGTCATGATCGAAGGATGGTCAATGCCGGGAATCCGCGGGCGGATCGGGGTCGCTCCCGGGGAGAGGATCAGATGGTCATACGCTTGCGTGTAGGTGGTGTCATCCTTGACGTTCCGAACCGTGATCGTCTTCTGAACTCTATCGACGCTCACGACTTCGCTGTTCACCCGTGCTTCGACGTTGAGCACCCGTTTGAAGAGTTCGGGGGTCATCACGAAGAGGGATGACCGGTTCTCGATGACACCTCCCACATAGTAGGGCAGGCCGCAGTTCGCAAAGCTGATGTGTTCTCCCCGTTCAAAGATGATGATCTGTGCGTTCTCGTCTCGCCGTCTGAGGCGAGCGGCGACCCCGGCTCCGCCGGCGACTCCGCCGACAATCAAATATGTTGCCATGATTCCTCCTGAGTAAATGCCAGTTCGTCGGGGAGCCGGAGTTCACAGCACTTATAGGTACGAACAAGCTCTTCTCCCGTTTCCGTCAAACTTATTATCAAACTTCTTCGATCCGTGATCGAGAGGGTCCGCTGGACCAACGATCGCCCTTCCAGACTGTCGATCACGCGAGTGAGGCGTGAAGGCGAAAGATCCAATTCTTTCGCCAACGCCGAAGGTTCGACGATTCCTTTCTCCACAGCACAGAGAAGGAGAGCGTCATTGAAAGAAAGGCCGGTTTGATCTTTCAACTGTTCTTCAAAGGAGCGCAGGGCGCTTTGAAGGCGGCGTATAGCACATAGATTGAACATCTCAACCTCCGAATAGTTTCATTTTTAAATAATTGCTTTAGACAACTATAATGATACCGACACCCCTTAGTCAATAAGATATAATATAACCTTATAGGTAAATTATATTTGTAAAATGTTGAATATTCTCATTAATCCTGCTGATAATCTTATATCCACTATAAGGATAGGCGTTTTTCTCTTGACTATTATTTCGTAATCCTTCATGCTGGTCCCAGGTTGTTCTAGATACTGTGGCAAAGCAGTGTCGGGAAGAAGCCACTGAGTTGCTTCCTTGTTGTACTTCTAGATCTACACCGGATGGAACACAATATGTAGGACACCAAGGCGTGTTGCTTTTTGCGTTTGCAATCACACCAAATATGGTCGATGGTTATTCCCAGCTATCGGCCATTTCTTTATGTAAGCGGTTACATTATCAAAGCAGATGTATTTGTAGATCAATTCCCAGTATAGTACAGGTATGAAAACAATTCTTTGTTACGGCGATTCCAACACCCGTGGATCGAACCCCGGCGGGGGACGATGGGAGTATGACAAGCGATGGCCGGGAATCCTGTCTTCCCTGTTGGGGGATGGGTATTATGTCATCGAAGAGGGACTTGGCGGACGGACAACCGTCTTCGACGATCCGTTCGAGAAAGGAAGAAACGGTAAAACCTATCTTCCCGTTGTGCTGGCAAGCCATCAGCCGATTGATCTTCTCATTATTTCCCTTGGTACGAATGATACGAAGCGATTTTTTGGCAGCAATGAACGGATTATCACCCGTGGAATCGAAGCATTGGCGGATGTTGCCAAGACCTTTGATGTCAAACAGATCATGGTGATCTCGCCGATCCATGTCGGAGAGAGGATCGAAGAGACGATCTTCGCCGGCTTCTCCAGGGAATCGGTGGAAATAAGCTATAAGTTGAGTGAACGGGTGAAAGCAATGGCCGAACGAAAAGACCTCATCTTCTTCGATGCCGCGACGGTAGCCACCCCCAGTGAGATCGACCAGCTCCACATGGACGCGGAAAGCCACCGAAGCCTGGCAGAGGCGTTGAAAGAGGTGATCATTCAACACCTGTAAACCGGCTCATCGGTTTCGGTTCACTCCTGCAGAGCTTCGGGAAACTCGCCCCTGATCCGGTCGAAAAAGGACAGCGTCAGAATTGTCACCCAGGCGATGTCGATCTCGTAGTGGCCGTTCATCAGCTCCGGGCGATTGAAGTACTCCCAGTTCGTGTGGTTGATCTGCTCCGGCTGCCAGCCGAAGAAGGACTCGTCCCGGCCGAGGTTGTTCTCTTTGCCGTGAACCAGCTGCTTGCACGCTGCGATCATCAAGGATGCCTGCTTTGCATAGAAGGGAAGGTTGGCGGCGGTGGCAAAGCGCAGGAACTCGTAGGCGATTGCCATTCCGTAACAATCCAGGTGGTGATGGGCGACGGAGACGCTCGTCATCCCCAGAGTGGAAAACCCCTTCCTGCCCAGGGGACTCTCCCCGGGAAGGTAGGAGGATTGCTGCCAGATCCATTGGATGATGAACTCGGCTGCAAGGTGGGCGCTCTTAAGATGCCGTTTGTCTCCTTCCAAGTGGTATAAATCCATAAAGAAGGAGAGGAGGGCCACCCCCGCCTCCTTGTCGCAGGAATCGGCATCCAGCGTGTCGCCGTAGAACGCGCCTTCATCGGCGAGCCTTGCATAGAACATATATGCTTTATGAACCGCATCGATAAGGACCTTCTTAAGCGGATCGCTTTCCTCAAGCATCGGGATAAGGGCACAAAGAAACGATCCGATATACGCTCCGTTGGTTCCTTGGATATCTTTCGGTTTTCCCTCCGGGGTCCACCAGCGGCCGAAGGAGCCGGAGGAAAGCTGGATATCGGAATAGAAAAGGGAGACTCTTCGGGCAAGGTCGATATACGGTGAAACATCATAGCCGAGCTGCCGGAGCTCCTTTGCAAGCCGGAGGTAGTGTTTCATCGCTTCTCCGTTGCACCGGCTGTTCACCATTTCGGCGAACTCGGGGAACTCCCCGATCCCGAGGTATCCTCCCCATTGGCCCGTCCGAAGGTCATGGTTGTCCTGGAACACCCCTTCCCGGCGTTCCGCCTTGAGGAAGAAATCTCCGATCTTCTTCGCCACGGTCGCCAGCAGGCGGGAATCGTCGACCAAGCTGAAACGCTTGGCCAAAGATTGTCGTGCCGCTTGCAGGCAATCGAGGGTGGGTTCATGTTCGGTGAACCGGGCAAGCTCGCAGGCGCCTTGGATGCTTTTCACCAGAAAGGAGGCGCCGGTGAACTCATACACATCCTGAACCTCCCCGTTGCCCTCGCCCATGATGATATACGCCAGATTATTTTCGCTTCTTCTTACGAGGTTGATCAGGCGGGTGAGCTTCAGCTCCATCCAATGGTTCCAGGAAAGCGGATGGGGAAGATCGGTCGGTTTCGCTTTTGGAAGGGAAGCGACGAAAGCGACATACGCCTCCATGCCGCGCATCCCGCGGTAGGTCGCCAAATGAAAGGTTCGCCGATAGATCAGGCCGCCGGAAGGAACCATCAAAGCGGGTCGGGGCATTGATGTGGTATCGATGAGAGCTTTCTTGCCTTGATAGCTGTACGGTCCCTCCCATCCCGGAATGGAGATGATCGCCCCATGAGGATCATTGGTCACCGAGGCGACGAAGCGCTCCTCAGCCGCCGCTTCGGTGGCGCAGAGAAAATGGCGCTTTCCCCCTGAGAGCTGGAGACAACAGGGAATCGACATCCTTGTTTCCAGAAATGACCAGATGGTGGAGTGATCGATCGACGGGAACAGTCCGCTTCCCTTGGTGTTGTCCCGATACCAGACGGCGGGGATGAAGAGGTCGTTTGGCACTCCTTCATCGGTGGTGAAAAACCCCGCCTGAAGCCGATATGATCCCTCTTTCACGAGAATCCACGTCCGGTCGACCGTTACGCCTTTCCGGCCGGGAGCCAAGCGATCCTCGATCGTCCCGATCCCCTCGAATGACACAAACACCATGTCATCTTCAATCTCAAGGGCGATCGGGTGTTGGCGTTTATCCTCGTAGGTGAGGGTATAGGTGATCGTGACGATATGCAGAGGATTGAGAATTTCAACGGAGTTTTGAGACGTTTTGCGTATCTTCACTGCAGCAACCCTTGATTCCGCCGGTGGCTTTAGAGAACTAGCCTATCTCGGTCTCGATGTAGTGCTTCGCTTGCTTCTTGATCTTCTTCAGTTCGAGCTTTTCCGCTTTGAGCCACTCTTTCTTTCCGATGAGGGCCACTTGTTCAACGGGCTTTCCCCTGATGAACTGGGTGATCGCGCTCTGGGCCTCATCCGTTCCGGTCGCTTTCGGATAGGAAAAGAAGCCGTGGAACCCTTTCTTCACCTCGAGGTATTTGACCGGCGTATCCGCCGAAGCGAGCGCATCGGCGTACAGAACGCCGTCATCCCGAAGCGGATCGTACTCCGCCCCGATGATCAGGGTGGGGGGAAGACGGCTGTGGTCCTTGGCGAGCAGCGGGGAGAAGTTCGGGTCGAGGGTATCCTTCGGTTCGCGTTGGTAGTTGTGGATGTAGAACGCCATCTGTCGATCGGTCAAGGTGGGGGAGTCCTTGTACTCGGCGTAGCTGGCGGTTCGCATCCGGCCGTCGGTGATCGGATAGATCAGGACCTGGCCTCCGATCGCCGGACCTTTGCGGTCCCGCGCCAGACGGCTGACCACCGCGGCGAGGTTTCCTCCGGCACTGTCGCCGACAAGAAAGATCCGATCGGGGTCGTTCTTCCAATAGCGGCAGCCGGCGGCTGCCCAGAGAAGGGTGTTGTAGCAATCCTCAACGGCGGTCGGAAAACGGTGCTGCGGGGCAAGGCGGTAGTCGACGGAAAGGACCGTGGCTCCGGTGATATCCGCCAAGTGGGCGCAGATGATGTTGTAGCGATCCATGTTCCCCCACACCCAGCCGCCGCCGTGATAGTAGATGATCAGGGGCAGCAGATCGCTGATTCCCCGCGAGTCCTCTTTTTCAAAGAGGTAGCCGGTGACTTTTCCATCGTTGACGGGAATCACGAACGTCTTGGTGGTGATGTTTCGAGCCGGCTTTCCGAAGAGCCGGCGGATCAACAGGGAGGAGGGATGGGCTTTGCCGTTTAACTCGGCTATCCGATCAGGGGTCAGTTCATCGGGATCCCAAGCGGAAACCCGTTGCGCCAACTTCAGCAATCGCTTCATCCGCCGAGGCAAGTCATACTCAGTCATCAATTCATCGTAGTCTATCTCAATGGACTCTTCAAGAAGCTTCATCGGTTGTATTGGAAGGAAAGAGGGGAGTATACTGTTTCCATATGAGCACACATACTCGATTTGGTTATGATTTCATCAAGGAACCGTTCCTGCCCGAGGGCAAGGATGAGTACTATCTCCGCTTTGCGCAGAACGGGAAAGACCCGGGCACATACCGAAATCTGAGAAGCGATGAGATCGCAATTCTCAAGAGCAATCTGAACCACAGTCCGAACTGGGACAATCTTTTGGTCAGAGATCCCTTTGATCCGCTGTTGATCCGAAACAGTGAGTTCTACGGCCTCGTCCGGCTCGGTACGGTATCGGTGGGTACGGTGAGTTTTCACGATTTCACCGTTCCCGTCGGCATCGTGAACTCCCGAATCGTCAGCTGTGACATCGGAGATTCCTGCTCGATCATGGAGTGCACCTACTTAAGCCATTACATCATCGACGATGACGTTGTGCTCTATCGGATCGGGGAGATGCAGAGCACCAACCACGCGAAGTTCGGCAACGGGATTCTGAAGGAGGGGGAGGATCCCGAGGTCCTGATCACCATCGATGTCGTCAACGAGGCGAAGGGACGGCATATCCGGCCCTTTGACGGGATGATTCCCGCCGATGCGCTCCTCTGGTCGACCTACCGGGAAGACCGGCTGCTCATGCAGCGGTTCAACGAGCTTACCGACAAGGTCCTCGATTCCAAGCGGGGCTACTACGGCTTCGTCGGCAGGAAGACCGTGATCAAATCGTGCGACACGATCAAGGATGTATGGATCGGCGAAGGGGCGTATATCAAAGGAGCGAACAAGCTGAAGAACCTGACCCTCCGATCGACCCTGGCCGAGCCGGTTCAGATCGGCGAGGGAGTCGAACTGGTCAACGGGATCATCGGCGCGGGCTCCCGGATCTTCTACGGCTCCAAAGCGATCCGCTTCGTGATGGGGGACAACTCCAACCTCAAATACGGCGCCCGCTTGATCCACTCCGTGTTGGGGGACAACTCCACGGTCAGCTGCTGCGAGATCCTCAACAGCCTGATCTTCGGTTCGCACGAACAGCACCACAACAACTCCTTCCTCGTCGCCGCCCGGATCGAAGGACAATCCAACATGGCCGCCGGGGCGAACCTCGGGTCGAACCACAACAGCCGGAACAACGACGGGGAGATGATCGCCCGCCGGGGGTTCTGGCCGGCGCTCTCCACCACCGTCACGTACGATTCATATTTCGCCAGCTATACCCTGATCGCCAAAGGCTCCTTTCCTCACCAGCTTTCCGTTCCTCTGCCGTTCAGCCTGATTTCCAGTGACGAGATCAGCAACCGCCGGGTGATCATGGGAGCGTACTGGTGGATGTACAACCTCTATGCATTGGAGCGGAACACCCATAAATACCACAGCCGCGACAAGCGCAAGGCTCCAAGACAGCGCTATGAGCCCGCCTACCTTGCCCCCGATACGGCGAATGAGATCATCGAGGCGCGAGGCTTGCTTGAACTCTGGGTAGGCGAGAGCTTGGGAGACGGAAGCATCGATAAGGATTCCCTTCGAGCTCAAGGCAAGTTCTTGCTTGCCAATCAAGCCGAGTTGGTGGGGCGTTCAACGATCACCACTTATACGGTGGAGAACTCGAAGGAACCGGTGATTGTTCTCAAAGCCGTCGAATCCTACCGGGCCTATGGCGAGATGCTCCTTTTCTACGCGATGAAGACCTTGGTTGCCTATGCCGCCAACCACGATCAGGTGATTGACGATCTTCTTGGGAAGAGAGAATCTCACCTGAGTCCTTGGGAAAACGTCGGTGGACAGCTTGTTCGGCGCGACCGGGTGGAAGCGCTCCTTCAAGACCTCAAAGAAGGATCGATCAAGTCGTGGGATGAGGTTCATCAGCGGTATTCCGAGTGGGGGGACTCCTATGAAGAGGACACCTTGTCCCATGCCCTCGGGGTGCTCTCCTTCCTCCTTGGGGAGAAGAGGCCGACCGGTGATCTGTGGAAGAGTCTCGTTGATGAAACCAAAGTTCTTGTTCAAAAGATTGAGCAGGAGATCTATCACTCCAAGGAGAAGGATCATCTCAATCACTTCAAGTACACCACCTACCGTAATGAAGAAGAGCGCGACGCGGTCTTGGGGAATCTGAAGGATGATCTGCTGATTAAGACCGTCCATAAGGAGATGGAGACCTTCCTCGATCAGCTGGAACGCGTCTCGTTTCTGAGGAACTCCTCCAGCGCTTCCGGCGACAGGGATCTTGAGAAGTAGAACCCCTGGATCTCGTCACAGTCGACGGTTTTCAGGAAATCCGCCTGCTCCTTCCGTTCCACGCCTTCGGCCGTAACGCTTGCCCCCAAGGTTCGGGCCAGCAGGATGATGATTTCCGTCAGGGGAGCCAGGCGTTTGTCCACATCGATCGTATCGATGATCTCCTTGTCGATCTTCAACCGGTCGAACGGGACGGTTTTCAACCGGTTGAACGATGAATGTCCCTTGCCGAAATCGTCGATGGCGATGCTGACACCCAGTTCTTTCAGCTTGTATATCTTCTCAAGGGTGTCCAGCGGATTTTCCAGGAAGAAGCTTTCCGTTATCTCCAGCTCGATGTAGCCGGGCGCCACCCCGCTTTTTCTGATGACCGTGAGGAAATCCTCGAAGAAATGTTCCGCCTGAAGCTGGACGACGGACAGGTTTATCGAAATACGAAGCGGCGGAAACCCTTTTTCGATCAGCCGGTTATGCTCCAGAAGGGCTTCTTCCAGCACCCAGAGTCCCACATCATAGATCAGGCCCGTCTGTTCGAGGATGGGGATGAACCGATCCGATACCACGTGTCTGTCCCCATCGATCGTCCATCGGAGCAGCGCCTCGATTCCGACGGTTCTTCCCGTCTCGCAGCTGATCTGGGGCTGGAACTCCAGATGAAACTCATCGTTTTCCAACGATTGGAAGAGCCGATTCGTGAAGAAGGCGTTTTCCGCGATCTGCTTTTCCAGCTGTTCGGTATAGAAGACGGCCTTCTTGTTCGTTCTTTTCGCCTGATAGCTTGCCAAATCGGCGTTCTTCAACAGATCGTGCGCATCTTTTCCATTGTCCGGGTACACGGAAATGCCGATATTAAGAGTAACGAAGAGTGCTTCTATTCCCGTCTCGGTCGATATGGGATGAGAAAAAGAATCAAGCAGCCGCTCCACGTACTCCTCGATCTCTTTTCTGTCCGCTGCCGCAGGCAGAACGACGACGAACACCCCCTCGCTCAATCTGGAGAGATGGCTGTCTCCGTCCAGGAGATCTTCGAGAATGGCCGCCGACTTGATCACGATCTGTTCGCCGATGCTGTGACCGAAGGTATCCTTGATGATCCGCAGGTTTTCAAGTTCGATATGCAGAACCGCTATGTTCTCCGATTCTTTTGTGTCATGGACGATTTGATCAAGTTTCCCTATCAGCATATTCCTGTTCGCCAGTTTTGTGGCTTCATCGAAATACGCGAAGTTGTACAGTCTTTCTTCGTAGAGGGTCTTTTTCTTCGTGTCGCCCAGGATGTTGGCGATCATTTTCAAGAAGTACAGCCGGCCTTCCCGTGAGCTCAGATTGCTCCGGTCGTAGTACTCGACGACGAGCATCCCGCCGACGTTGTTGTCGACCATGACCGGAAAGATGAAGAAGGAGCTCACCCCTCTTGATATGAAGAAATCTCTTACCTCTTTATGCTCATCGGCAGAAAGAGTCTCGGTGTTCTCACAGATGATGGGCTGTTTCTGCGCGAGCAGCGAACTGACGATCGGCATCGTGGAGGTTCTCACGGTCACTCCCGGTTGATAGGGAGATGGTTTGGCGCCATGTTTCCTAAGCATATTGAGAATCGTCGCCTCTTCATAGTCCGGGCTGAATTCCATCAGACTCATGCAATCGAACTTCAGGATGGCCATCGACATTTCGAACATTCCGTCGATCCGTTCCCGGATATTTTCGATATCGACCGAGATGAAGTTCGAGGAGATCTTTTCAAGTATCTCCTGTTCTCTTGCGATCTTCTTATACCCCTCGATCTTTGAAGCATATTCAGTCGTGATATGCCGCACGATGAGAAAGGATAGGACGATGATGAAAATTCTTGTCGCATATTCGCTTCCGTCGATGGTGACTTGTATTTTCGGGAAAATGAACGAGAGGATTATTTGCATCGCTATCGCCAATACGGTAAACACGGCGGCGGGGATGTTGCTGTCAAGGATGACGGTGAAGAGAAGAAACAGGATGTAGATCGCCCAGATCGTCAGTGCTCCCACCTTGGCGTTCGTTGTCATGAAAAACAGCATGCCCATCGTGTTCGCTATGAGGAACATCGTGTTCTGGACGGCGTGTTTTTTTGAGATGATCGGTATCGATCTCGTGAAGAGCCCGATCACCAAGACGAACCCGGCGAGAAGCAGCTCGTTGTTCAACTCCTTCTTCATGCCGAAATATCCAACCAGCAGGGACAGCGCTGCTCCCACCGTGTAGATCGCCGATGCCGTTTGGAACAAACGCAGCCGGTCGATGTTCTGGCGTTCGTCGATTTCCATGGACAAGGGTATCTCCCGTTCCAGAAGAAGCCCGAGCCTCTTTGATGCGATGAACAGCGTCATCACGGGAATGATCATGAAGATGATCGTCAATTTAGGAAAAACGTTTTTTCCAAGGAGCTCAGGCAGAGTATCCGTCGCCATTCCACCGAAGAAGGGAAACAGGACCGAGAGCAGGAAATATTTCGCCTGCCGCTTCAGAGGGGTCTCGGGTTCAATGCGTCTCCACCAGCAAATGAGGACTACGATGCTTGCAATCGAAAATGCCGAGTAGTAGGCGATGAACCAGATTGTTCCCATATTGACGGGAAGGATGTTCACCCAGCCGAAATCGGTTTGCGCCATCCGGTATTGTGTCTTCCAGAAATATCCGAAGGGCGCAAAGAGAATGATATTGATCCAGGCGGGGATGTAGATCAGCGTCAGCATGAGCCGTCTATCCATCAGGCTTTCGGTTTTTGTCAGAATCATCACGAAGTGGAAGAGGATGCTGTAGAAAAAACCTCTCCCGAGAATCGAAAAGGAATACCAGAATGCACTTACCTCCGCCGTTGCCGCCGAGATCGAGAGGGAGTAGGAAAAAGACCAGATCGCCATCGAGCTCACGAGGATGACGAACAGTCGGTTCACATAGCTTCTTGCACTGGCGATGATCGTATGCGCGCCGAGAATCATATAGAAACCGCCACAGGCATAAAAGACGATTGACAGCATGAAGCTATATTTCACGATTCCAATCTCCAAAGCGACGCTTTACGGTTCAAGACAGTGCGCGTCCTTTCCGTTGTTTCTCATGATGGTGATGACATGTCATCACAAAAACCACGTTCATTCTATCATACAATTGGCGATCTGATGATTCCTTTTGTAAAAAAAGCCGCTGATATGTCAGATGTGGAATAAATCATAGGTCGATCAGTATGGGCCTCACCCGATGAAAAAGGAGCCCTTCCCGCCATATCAGTCTTTCATTCGTCCGATGGCGATCAATAAAGCAGTCGTACCCATGACAAGAGCGACGCCGACCACGATCCAGTTGCCGATATCGGGAAGAAGACCCGGAAAGACCCGGTTGATGAACCAGAATGCGGAAACAAGAGGGAGCGTCCAAATCGACAGCAATTCAAATCTTACACTCTTCCTTTCAACGTTTTTTCTGCCTTTCCATACCAAATATGTCATGAACACCGTGAACGCGATGACGGCAAGATGAGCATAGGAAATCGTTGAATCCTCCGGCCTGAAAACGAAGGCCATGAGCAGATTCAAAAGAATGGTTATTCCGGAGGCGATGCAGTATGCAACAACATCCTTCTTCTTCAACATTCGGTCCACCCCCCCCGGTAAAGATTCGTCACGATATCCGCTTCAAGGATCTTATCGTTCAAGACTATCCTCGTCCAAGAGAAAATCAAAGATGCTCATCACCAATATGCCATCTTCATTATACAGCGGAGCCGGTGCATCTTTGGTGATGATGACCTTTTTGAACGCATCCGGGACCATGAGCAGGGAACGCTGCTCCCGTTCTCTTTTCGACTCGTCCGACAGGCGAAGGGCGGATTGGACATAATATCTCTTGGAGGCCTTGTTGCACACAAAATCGATCTCCAGTTGCTTGCGAATGCTTTTGCCGCTCTTGTTGATCTCGTTCGAAGTCACGACACCGACATCGACATTATATCCTCGCACCTTCAGCTCGTTGAAGATGATGTTTTCCATCGCATGCGTTTCTTCCACCTGTCTGAAGTTCAGTCGCGCATTTCTCAGCCCAAGATCCGTAAAGTAGTACTTCAAGGGGGTGTTGATGTACTTTTTTCCCTTGACATCGTACCTGAACGCACTGTCGATCAAAAACGAGTCTTCGAAATACTCGATATAGGTTCTTATCGTGTTCGGACTGATCGTCTTGTTCTTTACGCTCTTGAAGGTCAGCGAAAGCTTGTTCGGATTCGTCAACGAACCGATTGCGGACGAGATGATGTTCAAAAGTTCCGCCAATTCGGACTTGTTTCTGACATGATGTCTGCCGACGATATCGGATATATAGGTCTCCTCAAACAGATTCCTGAGGAAATCCGCTTTCTGGTCGGATGTCGCAAACTGCAGAACCAGAGGAATCCCGCCATACAGCACATATTCCTTCCAACCCGAATCCCTGTCTCCCGGATAGACGCTCATAAATTCGGCAAACGTGAGCGGGTGCATGTGGACTTCGTCGCCGCGCCCGCGGAACTCGGTGATGATGTCTTTGGAGAGAAACCTGGCATTGCTGCCCGTAACATACACATCCACATTCTGCATTCGGGCCAGACTGTTGAGGACTGCTTCAAACTCGCCCAACAGCTGCACCTCGTCCAAAAGCACATAATGCATCCCTTCATCGTTAATTCGGCTTTTCAGATAGGGAAAGAACAGCTTCGGATCCCTATATGCCGTATTCTCATATGCATCAAACGCCATTTCGATGACATGGTCATCCGGAACTTTCGCTGATACGAGATGATCACGAAACAGCTTGAAGAGCAGATAAGATTTCCCGCATCTTCGGATTCCGGTGATCACCTTGATCAGTCTATTGTGTTTCTTTGATATCAGGGTCTCAAGATATCTGTCTCGGCGAATCTCCATACCGGTTCTCCTATTTCAGATTTTTGCAGAATTCCGCATTTTTCTTCACTTGAATAATACATCATCTCTCCTCCCGCTTCAAGACTAATGAATATTTTTGCGGAATTCCGCATTTTTCTTCACTGGCATAATTCGGTTTTTCATTTCGATGAGATCACGGCTTCCGAAGAAAAGAAAAAGGACACCACATCGATCAATATGTGATGTCCCGTCTGTTGGAGCCAATGGGACTCGAACCCACCACCTGCTGATTGCGAACCAGCCGCTCTACCAGATGAGCTATAGCCCCTCGTGCAAGAGTCAAAATATATCACTGATGAAAAACTGTCAACTCTCCTGCTTACAGAGGGGCTCATCTGTGATAGAGTTAGGCAAAGGTGGAGGAATCTGTTATGCATGAAGAATATCGGGATGACATCTTGTCTTCGGTGATGAATACGATCGCCGATCCTATCTTGGTTGTCGATGAGGAGGGACGATATCTTGAAGTTTTCGGCGGAACCGATCGCTCCCTCTACGATGACGGGCGGCCGCTGAAGGGAAAGATGGTTTCAGAGATACTGACCAAGGAGTTCGGTCAGTTCTTCGTGAATCAGGTCAAACACACGATCGCCACGGGTACGCTGAATGTGTTCGACTATCGGCTCGACACCCAGACGGTGAATCTGCCGATCTTTGACGGACCGGGAGGAACCCAGTGGTTCGAGGCGCGGATGTACCCGCTTGAGCAGCCGATCGAAGGAAAACGGGCGGTTGTCGCGATGATCATCAATATCTCCGAGCGACGGGCGCTTCATCGAAGACTCCATGAGCTCTCCTATAAAGATTCCTTGACGAGTCTGTACAATCGGCGGTATTTCCTTGAGCGGGTGAACGTCCATCTCATGGAAAAGAATCAGATCCATCTGATGTTCTGCGATATCGACCACTTCAAGGCGATCAATGACCGGTACGGTCACCTCGCCGGTGATGAAGTGATTCGGGAGTTTGCCGTCATTCTTCAATCCATTCTCGGCGATACGGTTACGATCTGCCGTCTTGGAGGTGATGAATTCATCGCCGCCTTGGTGAACTCCACGGAAAAGCAAGCCCTTGAGCTCGCCGAAAGAGTGCGCAGAGCAGTGGAAGATCATTGCTTCATCTATCAGGATGCACCGATCCGATTCACCGTCTCGATCGGGGTTGCGCCCGTGGATGATGACAGCCTTGACGGCGCCACGCTCATCGGGCATGCGGACAAGGCGCTCTATGCGGCGAAGGAGGCGGGTCGCAACTGCGTCCGGCTCTACAACAACCCGCCCAAAGGATAACGGAAGATGGTTCACCTCGTCATCAACATCAACCTCCTTCTCACGATGAGTATTCTCATCGGGCTCTATCCGTTCAAACTGAACAACTGGTGGGATCGGCATAAAATGGTGCGGGGTGTTATCATCGGTCTTCTGGGCGTGCTGATCATGAGCTTCCCCTTCATCTATACGGAAGGAATCATCTTCGACACCCGGACGATTCTTTTGGCGGTGAGCGGGATGGTGTTCGGGCTCGTCCCGACTCTCGTCGCCGCCATCATGATGATCATCTTCCGGGTCATGATGGGCGGAGCGGGAGTCGTGATGGGCATCTCGACGATCCTCGTCTCCTCGACGATCGGAATCGGTTGGCATCTCTGGCGTTTCGAAGCGGTGGACGACGTGAAGCCCCCGCTTCTGGAGTTCCTCGTGGTGGGCTTCATTTCGCAGTTCTTCTCCTGGCTGTGCCTGTTCCTTCTGCCCGGAAGCGAGTGGGAAGCAGTCATCCGGATGATCACGATCTACTTCTTGGTGATCTATCCATTCTTCATGGCGGCTCTGGGAATCGTTCTCCTCTCCCAGATCCAACGAATCACGGCGATGCGTGAAATCGCCCGCAACGAATTCATCCTGAAGACGATCTTTGACGATGCTCCGATCGGCATGAGCCGAACGGATCTGAAAACGGGCAAGGTGCTGCAGATCAACGACGCCTACGCCCATTTCCTGGGGTATGACAAGGAGGAGATCATCGGGCATACATGGAAGGAATTCACCCTCCCTGAAGAACAAGGTGAAAGCGATAAGGCGGATTTTCTACTGGTAAGCGGATCCCGCAACCAAGTGACCCTTGACAAACGGTACCGAACGAAGGATGGCCGGATCGTCAGCGGCAACCTCACCGTATCCAACCTCTCGATCGGGAAGAGGACGGAGGAAATGCTCGGGATGATGGTGGACATCACCGACCGGAAGGAATATGAAGAAAGGCTGCTCCGCCTCTCCACCCATGATTCCCTCACCAACCTCTACAGCCGAAACCATTTTGAGCGAACGATCGAAGAGTTCGTGGTTCCCAAGAATCAGGTTGTGGCGGTGCTGCTGGCCGAAGTGAACGGATTGAAAATCCTCAACGAAGCGTTCGGCCAGGACGAAGGAAACCGCCTGCTGAAGAAGATCGCCAAGATCCTCCAGGCCTCGACGGAGGAGACCGATTACCTGGCCCGGATCGGCGGAGACGATTTCGTCGTGATTCTCACCGGTCGCACTCGGCATGAATACCAGGCGATCGCCAAGGACATCACGGAGAAGCTCTCCCTCGTCCAGATGCCCGGCGGGATGGACATGAGCGTCAGCGTCGTCCATGCCGTGGCGGATGAAAGGGATCGGACCCTCCACAAAGCGATCGAAGAAGCGGAAAAAACCTTGAAGACCCGCAAGCTTTTCGAGGAGGCCCCGATCATAGAGAACCTCGTGCAGACCGTCATGAACGCGTTGCACGTTCGGAATAAGTCGGAAGAGCACCACAGCCGAAGAGTTTCCTTCCTCAGCGAACAGCTCGGGCGGGTGATCGGGCTAAGTGAAAACGATATTACCCAGCTTCGTTTGGCGGGTCTCTTTCATGATATCGGAAAAATTGCGATCGCTGAAGAGATCCTCAACAAACACGGCGGGCTTACCGCCGAGGAATTCAGCGAAATACAGCGCCACGTGGAGATCGGCTACCGCCTCCTCAGCAGCGTGGAAGGCATGGCTCCCATCGCCCATGTTGTTTTATCCCATCATGAACGGATCGATGGGACGGGGTACCCGCGGGGAATCAAAGGAGATGCGATTCCCCTTCAGGCCCGCATCATCTCAATCGCCGATGCCTACGATGCGATGACCTCCATTCGAACCTACAAGCAGCAGGTCAGCAGCCAGCAGGCGGCGCGCGAGCTCAAAGCGTGCAGCGGCACGCAGTTTGATGCGGACCTCGTCAAACATTTCATTGAAGGGGTTCTCTTCCTCCCCTATGATGAGCTCTGAGAAGCTCGGCGAATACCTGAAAAAACATCAACATACATATTTATGCAAAGAATCTCCCGTTTTTATGCATAAGTACTAGTAATATTTTTCATTTTACGTATAATTATACCAATCTTGATGAGGAGGTTGATATGATTCGCTGTGGGGTTATTGGAGCGACCGGCTATGCGGGCTCGATTCTTGTTACGTTGTTGGTCGGCCATCCTGAGGTTGAACCGGTCTATCTCGCTTCCCATTCCTATGTCGGTAAACGATATAGCGATATCTATCCCTCGATGGTCGGATACTGCGATCTTCCCCTTCAGGAGGAGGACCTTGAAGAAGCGAGTACCTTCTGCGACGTTCTCTTTCTGGCGCTTCCCCACACCCTTGCTTCTCAAAAAGTAACGCAGCAGATTCTGGACCGGACGGTCATCATCGATCTCGGGGCGGATTACCGCTTGCATGACGTGGATGTATACGAAGCGTGGTATCAGTGCAAGCACGCATCCAGGGAGCTGATGAGCCAAGCTGTGTATGGACTCTGTGAACTGCACCGCGGGGCGATCAGGAAGACCAACCTCATCGCCAACCCCGGATGTTATACGACGTGTTCGATCCTGACGCTGGCGCCGCTCGTCGGGGAAGGATTGATCGACCCCTCTTCGATCATCATCGACAGCGCCAGCGGGGTGACCGGGGCGGGACGCTCCGAAAAGACGGCGAACCTTTTTTCCGAGATCAATGAATCGTACAAAGCGTACGGGGTGACGAACCACCGCCACACGGTGGAGATCGAGCAGGAGCTGAGCATCTTGAATAGAGAACCGCTGCTTGTCCAGTTCACCCCGCACCTCGTTCCGATGAACCGGGGGATTCTAAGCACCTGCTACGCCGACCTCAAGGAGGGGGTGGCGGAGAAAGAGGTCGCCGAGGCGTATGAGAAGTGGTACAAGGATGAGGGGTTCATCCGCTTGATGGGTTCGAACCTGCCGGAGACCCGGTACGTCCACTCGACCAATACGGTCGCCATCGGGTGGAAAGTCGATCCCCGGACGAAGCGGGTGGTCGCTCTCGGGGCGATCGACAACCTGGTCAAAGGCGCCGGCGGCCAAGCGGTGCAGAACATGAATATCCGATTCGGCCTTGACGAGGCGACGGGCCTTAAGAAATGGATCGCCAACCCCCTGTAGGAGAAGAGAGGATGTACAAACTCATAGAAGGCGGAGTCACCGCTGCGAAAGGCTATCAGGCAGGCGGCATTGCATGCGGGATAAAAAAGCATAAGAAAGATCTTGCCATAATCTACTCCGAGGCTCCCTGCACCTTTGCCGGCAGTTTCACTACCAATCTCGTGAAAGCCGCCCCGGTGCTCTGGGATCAAAAGGTGATTGAAACAAGCGGGACGGTCCATTGCATTCTCGTCAACAGCGGCAACGCCAATGCGGCGACCGGTGAAAAAGGATTGCGCGATGCACAGGCGAGCGCCGCCCTCATCGCCGGTCACTTCGGCATTCAAACAGAGCAGACGCTGGTATGCTCCACCGGAGTGATCGGCTTTCCGCTGCCGATGGAAACGATCGAAAAAGGGATCGCTTCGATCGTCCAAACCCTTGATACCACCAACGAAGCGGCCCTGAACGCCGCTCAGGCGATTCTCACCACCGACACGTTCACGAAGCAGGTGGCGGTTGAAGTGCTTGTTGACCAAAAGCCGGTCCGCATCGGCGGGATGGCGAAAGGGAGCGGGATGATCCACCCGAATATGGCCACGATGCTCTCCTTCATCACCACCGATGCAAAGATATCCAAAGCGGATCTTCAAGCGCTCCTCGGTTCTTCAATCGAGGATACCTACAATATGATCAGTGTCGACGGGGATACCTCGACCAACGACACGGTTCTGGTCCTCGCCAACGGCGAAGCGAAAAATGAGATGCTTTCTCCTTCCCATCCCGATTGGCCAGCATTTGTCAGTGCGTTCGATCATGTGAACGCCGAGCTGGCGAAACTGATCGTCAAGGACGGAGAAGGGGCACAAAAGTTCATCGAGATGACCGTCGCGGGCGCTAAGGACAAAGAGACCGCCCGGACTCTTGCCCGCAGTGTGGTCTCCTCCAATCTGGTGAAGACGGCGTTCTTCGGCAGCGATGCGAACTGGGGGCGGATCTTCTGTGCCATGGGGTACAGCGGAGCTCAATTCAACCCGCAGAAGACGGATCTGTTCTTCGCTTCGGAAAAGGGCAGGATTCAAGTCCTCAAAGACGGGGAGCCGCTGCCCTTTGATGAACGGGAGGCGAAGCGGATCCTCTCGGAACCGGTGATTTACTGCACCGCGGTTCTCAAGGACGGGGAAGCCTCCGCCACGGCGTGGGGGTGCGACCTTTCCTACGAGTACGTCCGAATTAATGGAGATTATCGAAGTTGACGACACATACAGTAGCCCAGGAAATTTTGAAAGCGGAAACCCTCATCGAGGCGATACCGTACATTCGGCGGTTCGCCGGAGCGATCGCCGTCGTGAAGTATGGCGGTTCGGCGATGGTCAATGCCGAGCTGAAGAAAGCGGTCATCGAAGATATCGCGATGCTGAAGTATATCGGTCTGAAACCGGTAGTCGTCCACGGCGGCGGAGCGGAGATCTCAAATCTCCTTGCCCGCCTCGGCAAGGAGAGCGTCTTCATCGACGGATTGAGGGTGACGGATGAGGAGACCGCTTTGGTGGCCGAGATGGTGCTTTCCGGCTCGATCGGGAAATCCCTGGTGGACAACTTGGAGCAGGTCGGCATCAAGGCGGTGGGGATCAGCGGCAAGGACGGCCGGACGTTCCTGTGCGAAAAGAAAAAGGATGAGAAAGGCCGGGACCTCGGCTTTGTCGGAGAGATCAGGAAGGTCGACACCACCTTGGTGGATTCCCTCTTGAAGAGCAACTTCGTCCCCGTCCTTTCCCCGGTCGGGGTCGACACCGAGGGAAATACCTACAATATCAACGCCGATTATGCCGCCAGTGCGATCGCCGGAGCGCTGTCGGCCCAAAAGCTGATCTTCCTGACCGATGTGGAGGGGATTCTCAAGGACAAGGACGATCCTTCCACGATCATCCGGACCCTGACCCACGGCGAGGCGGTTTCCTATATCGAGCAGGGGATCATCAAAGGTGGGATGATTCCCAAGGTTCAATGCTGCTTGGACGGGCTGGAAAAAGGGGTCGAGAGCGTCCACGTCCTCGACGGACGGCTGCCCCATGCGATTCTCCTTGAGATCTTCACCACTCGGGGAATCGGAACGATGGTCACCAAGGAGAAAACACCATGAGCAACAACCATCTGATGAATACCTATTCGCAATGGCCCGTCACGTTCATAAGCGGCGAAGGGGCGTATCTGAAGGATGACAAGGGCGATGCGTATCTCGATTTCGTCGGAGGGATCGCAGTCAACGCGTTGGGATATAAGCATGAGGGGCTTGCCGCCGTCATCCGGGAAGTCCTTGATTCGGGAGTGCTCCATGTTTCCAATCTCTACTACAACGCCCATGTGCTGGAGGCGGCAAAGAAGCTTGCCGCCCTGAGCGGGATGGAGAAGGTATTCTTCTGCAACAGCGGAGCGGAAGCGAATGAAGCGGCGTTGAAGCTTACCCGGAAGTGGGGGAGCGGAAAGAACAAATCCACGATCATCTCGATGCTTGATTCCTTTCATGGCCGGACGTATGCGGCGGTGACGGCGACCGGGCAGAAAAAATACCACCGGCACTTCGCTCCGCTTCCCCCCGGATTCGTCTATGCGCATTTCAACGACCTTGATTCGGTAAAGGCGCTCGTCGATGAACGGACGTGCGCGATCATCGTCGAGCCGATCCAGGGTGAGGGCGGAATCGTCCCGGCGACAAAGGAGTTTCTTCACGGCCTGCGCGATCTGTGCGACCGGCACGAACTGCTCTTGATCTATGATGAAGTGCAATGCGGAATGGGGCGAAGCGGAAAGCCCTTCGCCCATCAGCTCTACGGGGTGAAGCCGGATATTCTCACCACCGCCAAAGCGCTTGCCGGAGGGGTTCCGGCGGGGGCGATGCTGGCCCAAGGGGAAGCAAGCGATGTCTTCGTTCCCGGGGACCACGCTTCCACATTCGGCGGGAACGCCTTGGCGGCGCGGGCGATCATCTACATGTGCGACACTCTTCAAGAGAAAGCATTTCTTTCCCACGTTGAAGCGATGGGCCGCTACCTTCGAATGAAGCTCGAGGAGCTCAAAGTTCAATTTCCCAACCTGATCACCGCCGTCCGCGGCGTTGGCCTGATCAACGGCATCGCGCTCACGATCCCTCCGAAAGAAGTGGTGGCGAAGTGCTTTGAGAAGAAGCTCCTTCTTGCAAGCGCCGGTTCCAACGTCGTTCGCTTCGTTCCGCCGCTCATCATCACCGAGAAGGAGATCGATGCCGCCGTCAAGATTCTTCAAGAAAGCTTGAGTGAGGTACGTTCATAGCAGGATCGTCGGCAGGACGAACTTTTTGCAATAGAGAAGGCCTTCTTCGACGAGATCGAAGGAGGCCGAGCCGATGTTCCAATCGAGAAAAAGGCCGCGCATCGAGCGGTTGAAGAACAGGGCATATTGTTCAGCCGAGAGGCCGGTTCGACACTCTCCGTTGATTTGGCCCTTTTCAATGATCGAGCGGATGAACGTATGCCAGAACCGGGTCGGATTGGTGATGACCTTCGCCGAGCCTTGCTGGAGCACTTGATTGGCATACAGAACCTTCAGCATTTCGACCCCGATTTCATCGCGGACATAGGTTAGCTGGAGCTCGGTGAACTTCAAAAGCTTCTCTTCGGTTGTTTGATGGCGCAGGACCTCTTTCTCCACCGTTTGATAGTACCCGTCGATCATCCAAAACCCTTCGACGATGATGTCGCTCTTTGTCGAAAAGTAGGTGTAGAAGCTTCCCTTGGCCGTGCCGGAATGATCGGCGATATCCTGAAGGGATACGTTGTCGAATCCCCGTTCCTTGAAGAGGTTCCACGCAATTTCGAAGATTTTCGCCTTTGTGCGGTCGGACTTGGTCATTCGTTGTGTATGTTCAGCCAAACCATGCTCCTACTGCAGTATTTTTCCCGGGTTCATGATCCCGTTCGGGTCAAGGGCGCGTTTAATCTGCTCCATCACCCGATACTCGATCGGAGAAGTGAACTCCTTGAAGAACTCCCTTCGCTTGAGGCCGATCCCGTGCTCGCCGCTGATCTTCCCACCGAGTTCACCGATGATGAACTCATACAGTTCGCCAAGGATTTTAGGTTCGACCTCAAGCCAATGCTCCATCGTGAATTCGGGGTTTTTAATCACCGTGGCGTGGAGGTTCCCGTCTCCGGCATGCCCGTAACAGGGGATCAGGACGTCATGTTCTTTGGAGAGCTTATCCAAAAAGGGTATCACCTTGGGGATTGAGCCGATCGGAACGACGATGTCTTCAAGGCTTTGAATCGGGCTGTATACCTTGATCGCCTCGGCGATCGCCCGCCGGACCGACCAGACCCGTTCCCGGTTGTTCGCATCTTCGGCGATATATACCTCGATCGCTCCCTGCTCCATGCACAGATCGCCCACTTGGATGAGCTGTTGTTCGACGACCGCTTCATCGATGCCGTCGATCTCGATGAGGAGCAACGCTCCGACTCCCTCGATCGGAAGGCTTTCATTGAGGTAGTCACAGGAGATTCTGGTGGAGAGGTAGTCCATGAATTCGATGGAGGTGGGGATGATTCCCTGCTTCATCAATACGGGGACGACGGAGATCGCCTGCTGCGGGGTAGTGAAGGTGACAAGCAGATCCGAGGAGGTTTTCGGCAAGCCCAAAAGCTTGATCGTCGCCTCGGTGATGACCCCCAGCGTTCCCTCCGAGCCGATGTACAGCTGCTTCAGATCGTAGCCGCTCACGTCTTTGGTGTTTTTTCCGCCCAGGTTCAGGATCTCTCCCTGCGGCGTCACCACTTCCATGCCGAGGATGTACCGTCCGGTGACCCCGTATTTGATCGCTTTCCCTCCACCGGCGTTCTCGGCGATGTTTCCCCCGAGCATGCATGTTTCAAGGCTCATCGGATAGCCGGCGAAGAACAGTCCCAGCTCTTTGAGGCGGTTGTTGAGCTCGTTCGTGACGATGCCCGCCTGGGCGGTCACCGTGAGGTTCGCTTCATCGATCTCCACGATCGAGTTCATCTTCTCCACGGAGAGGACGATGCCCCCGTAGATCGGGATCGCCCCGCCGGAGAGCCCCGAACCGGCGCCTCGGGGCGTTACCGGGATTCTATGGGTGTCGGCCAGCTTCATGATCTGCGCCACCTGAGAGGTCGTCACCGGGGTCACGACTACTTCCGGCATCGCCGCATATTGCTCAACGGAGGTTTCGTCGTGGCTGTAGCCTTCCATCCGCTCCCGATCGACCAACACGTTGGGTTCGCCAGCGATCTTCCGCAGCTGCTTCACGATGGCTGTTGTTACGGTTCCATACTCATGCTTCATGCGTTGTTCCTTTTCTCAAGCTGTCGGGTGAGCTCGGGCACCACGTCGAACAGGTCGCCGATGATCGCAAAATCGGCGAGTCCCAGAATATGTGCCTGTTCATCATTGTTGATCGCGACGATGCACTCCGAGGTCTTGATACCGGCCAGGTGCTGGATCGCCCCGGAGATTCCCACGGCGAGGTACAGCTTCGGCGAGACGGTCTTCCCGGAAAGCCCCACTTGGTGCGGGTAGGAGATCCACCCTCGATCGACGGCATCGCGGGTGGCTCCGACCTCACCGCCCAGAACGGCAGCAAGCTCTTCAATCAATCCGACATTGTCTTTCTTCTTGAGGCCCTTTCCTCCGGAAACGATGATCTCCGCTTCATCGATGCTGCTCTGCTGCCCTTCAAAGGGTCTTATACCGGTAACTGATATTGTGCTTACTGAAACCTTATCGGGATACTTAACATACTGTATTACCGCTTTTCGACCATAGTCCGGCTCCAAGATCTTCGTGGAGCGGGGGCGGACCGTCGCCATCTGCGGGCGGTGGTTCGGGGTGATGATCGTCGCCATGATGTTGCCGCCGATGGCGGGACGGGTTTGCAGCAGGTTCTTCGTCTTCTCATCGATCGCCAGCTCGGTGCAGTCCGCAGTCAGGCCCGCATGGGCTTTGATGCCGACATACGGCATCAATGTTCGACCACTGCTCGTCGCACCGGCGAGGATGACCTCGGGTTTATGGGTTTCGATCAAGGAGAGGAGAACGTTGGCGTATCGCGTGCACTCGAAAGAGGCCAATCCGGAATCGTTTGCCAGATACACGACATCGGCTCCATAATGGGCCAGGGTTTGCGCCTCCTCGTCACTGATCCCATCCCCGATGACGATGCTGCAGAGGGCGACGCCGAGGTCATCGGCAAGCTTTCTTCCCCGGGCCAGCAGTTCAAAAGAGATCTGTTTAAGTTTTCCATTCAGCGTTTCGCTGATCGTCCAGACATCATGCATCGTCATACCTCCTGACCGAGCAGGTTGCGAGCTTCCAGAAACTCGATCAGCTCTGAAACGGCGACTTCGGTGCTCAGCTCTTCGCCGATGACGAGCGTCCTGCAGGACCGGCTCACCTTGGGTGTTTCAATTTTAACGACCCGGGTCGGCGAGCCTTTCAATCCGATTTTCAAGGGGTCCGGGTCGACTTCCGCAACACCCCAGACCGGGATGGTCGTGTTCATGGAGCGTTTTTTTCCGCGCAAGGTCGGAAGTCGCACCTCCGCGATCTCTTTTACGACGGTAAGCAGGGCGGGGAGCGTGCCTTGGACCTGCTGATATCCTTCTTCGATGAGGCGTTCGGCGGTGAACTCCGACGGAGAGGTGATATCGACGGATGCGACATACGAGACGACCGGGATGTCAAGCCAGGCGGCGATCCCCGGCCCCACCTGAGCGGTATCGCCGTCGGTCGCCCGTTCTCCGGTGATGATGAGATCCACGTCCCCGATCTTCCGGATCGCTTTCGAGAGGATGTACGAGGTTGCGTAGGTGTCGGATCCGGAAAACTCCCGGGCGCTCAGATGAACCGCCTCATCACACCCCATGCTGAGGGCTTCCTTCAAGATTCTGTTGGCGCCCGCCGGTCCCATCGTAATCACCGTAACGGTCGCATTCCATTCTTCTTTGAGCCTCAGCGCCGTTTCGATCGCATACAAGTCCAAGGGATTGAGGACCGAGACGGAGCCGCTTCGAATCATTGTTCCGGTGACCGGATCCATTTTGACGTCGCTGCTTTGGGGAACTTGTTTTATAGGTACAATGATACGCATAGTCCCTCCTTTTGAGGACAGTCTAAAACGGGAATATGCAGCAGTCAAGAAAAATGACCGCGGTCAATTATTAGAATTAGATGTGGTTTTTTCAGCTTCATGCTTTATAACTTTAAGAGCTTTTTTAATATCTGAAGCAACGAGTGGGTATAGTATTTCTGCCAGTTTAAACATTTCAGTCGATCCATATCCAATTTGGCCATCAACAGTCCTGAAGTTTGCTTTTGCATGTTCAATGGCGTCTCGAATAAAGACCGGATGTTTCCTGCAATCAAACCCACCCGGAATCATTTCGTTTACGTGATTCTTCCACGCTGCGCAGTTTGGCAAAACAACCGCTCCTGCGTCTTCCCCGGTTATGTGATAATAGAGCCAAACTTCAAAACATGGATTGCTTTGTGCTACTCGCCAGTTTTCTTCATTCAGGCAGTTCTGTTTCAATTCTTGAATTTGCTGATTCCACTCGTCCGTATCAATCACGAACCAGACTTGATCTGTTGCACCGACATCATACTTTGCTTTCAGTTCGGTGCTCTTGTCTTTAATATCAATGCAGGCTTGTTCATACAAACCCATAGGAGAATTATTTCCTTCCGGATCAGCCTTAACGACTTCCAAAATGATTCTTGAGCTGATCTTATCAAAATACTTAAAATATTGAGGTTCTCTCTTGTTACCTTCACAATAAATTATGCATAGTGAAGCATCTCTGTCGGGGTCTTTGCGAACATAGAGCCTATTTCCTAAAATCATCGTTGCCCCAATTAAGATCTTTCAAATTTGCTAAGAATGGAATAGAACCGTATCGTCCGTTCAAATAGCCTTTTCTAATGTCTTTTGTGTTATGCTCCTTAAATTCACAGAGGGAATACAGATCTGAGCTGCCTGAAGAGTCTTTTTCGACAAACCAGATTTCATCTTGTCGGAAGATCTGTTGATCGAGTAAATTTGATTCGTGCGTTGTAAAAATTATCTGGCCTTTAGTTGTATTGTCAGTAGAGAACTTCTCAACGATTTCTTTAATCAAAAGAGGATGAATGCTCCGTTCAATTTCATCAATGATGAATGTATTATCCCCTGCCAAAGTAAGTATAAGAAATGGAAGATAATCAATCAGTCTTCTTGAGCCGTCCGATTCTTCAGAAAGATCGAATTGTATGGTTTCGCCTTCTTTGTTTTCATGCTCGGTCTTAAGCTGTTTTGCAACCACTTCTCCGTTTTCTTCGAGTACAATTACCGGATCGCCTTCACTTGTGTAAAATCTTTTTATTGCATGAGGTGATTTTGCAACTTCGTTTAATAAGGCCTCCATGTCAGTTTTATTATCTTCCCCAAAAAATTCTTCAACTGGTTTTTTTATTGTTACCAACTTTTTAATACCTAGACCAAAGGATTCCAACGTTTGTTGAACAAACTCATTGAACAAATCGTTAGTATCGAGGACATCCGCAAGAGCTCCTTCCAAGTTTATCTCCGGAGTAATGATCATCAACTTTTTGTTGAACCATCTAAATGCATTGCCGGCATCAATAAACAGTTCATCATCCAATTCAGAAATGATTTTAAGGGCTGTCCGATTTTGTTTAATCAGGTTCTTTTCAAGAATATCCTTTAACAGGCGGATTTTATCATTCTTTAGCAACTCTTTGGAGAACTTCAGATTCTGTTTGTCGGACTCTGTAGAGCGTTCGAAAACAAGTTCATCTTTTTCTTTACCGAGTCCTGAAATGTATAACTCCTCCTTAAGAACCGCTTTCTCTCCAATTTCTATTCCATAAACATAAGGGGTGTCGTTGGAGATAAACTCCACCGCAAGAAACATTGATTCCTTGAAAGAATGAAAATGCTTCATTCTTCTGATTGCCATAGAGCTTGGAAGACTGCCTTGAACAACAATTTTTCGGAGGAAATCCAGTGCTCGAATAAGATTTGACTTACCGGCTCCATTGGCACCGTAGAATGAGGCCATTTTCAATATCTCAATTCCACATTTTTGGTACTTATGTTCTTTCAGCCGGGTAAACCGAGGAGCCGGAATCATATTGAATTCCTTTTCCTCTCCAAATGAATAAATGTTTTTTAACATGAACCGTATCAACATACACGTGATATTATCACGTGTACATGCAAATATCAAGAATAATATATAGAATATAGGGAAGATTCTATATGTTATAAAAGTATTTTCACGTAATCTATTGATAACTACTCATAATATTCCGGTCGTTCTCGGAAGCGATCGTTATGCTGCGGTATGTCTTCCGGGAGATGTCGTGTATGGCTGTAGCGGAGGGGTCTTGTCCATTCCGCCGCATCTGTTGGAAGAGGTTATCAAGACCGGACGAAAGAGCAAAGTCAAAGATATTTGTGGCTTCAAGCTCCTTTCCGAGAATAAATTCACCGCAGCTGCAATCGACCGATTGGTATGGACAAAGAAGATGCTCGATCTGCTGGTAGATTTCATAAAAAACGATCCGCAAGGCAAGGAATTTCAAGATTTGGATTGGAGCGAGGAGTATGAAATGGCCAAGCAAGATGAGAGCTTTGGCCAGTCAGCATTATAAAAACGTTGATTCAAACGATGTAGAGTGGTAATACTGGGTAAGACAGGCTTGATCCGACAAGGTTGACACGTTGTCGGATCATCCTGTGATACGAACCGAAGCAGATAAACGTGTCCACGGAGCATGAGGGTTCATGCTGGCAGCGTTGAATCGACTTTCTGTCGAAAGGTTGGTGAAGTTCGTTGAGAAACGTATAATTAAAAACAGATCGCATCGGCTCCGTTCCGGGATGATACATTGGAGGGTGTAAGGATGAATCGCATAACAAAAGATAGGCAATCGAATCCGCGCGGAAAAACAGTCCGGGTCGATAAGGGGCCGGGGGGATTGCCGATTCTTCGAATCAGCAATGAACATGCTGAAAGTTCCATATTCACATATGGAGCGCACGTAGCTTCGTTCAAGCCCAAAAGAGCTGATGAGATGCTGTTTATCAGCCCCTACAGCAAATTTGAGGAAGGGCAGCCGATAAGAGGCGGAATTCCCATCTGTTTCCCCTGGTTTGGAAAACATGAGACCCGGGAAGACCTGCAACTGCATGGGCTGGTTCGAACGAAGATCTGGGACGTGGTCGGTACGGCGACCGAAGCGGATGGATCGACCACAGTGGTCTTGAGCACGCACGATGATGAGTATTCCTGGAGCATCTGGCCTCATCGGTTTTCGATTCAGCTGACAGTCTTCATAGCAAAAGAGCTTACCATGATCCTGGAAGTGAAAAACATCGATGACAAGCCGTTTACGTTTGGAGAAGCTTTCCATACATATTTTTCAGTCGGAGATCTTGAACAATGCAATATCATAGGTTTGGACGGACTTCAGGCCATTGACAGGATGAAATCCGATACCGTCTATGTCCAATCCGGAGATGTGAAGGTTTCCGGAGCGTTCACACGGGTATATCGAGATGCGGGTAAACATGTAACGCTGGCAGACCCGGTCGCTTCAAGAAGCATCAGGATGGAACAGGATCGATTGCGTCATGTGGTGGTATGGAACCCCGGAGAGCATGCTGCAATGAATAATGCGGAGATCCTGGAAGCGTACAAGGACTTTCTCTGCGTGGAACATGCAAATTTCCTTGATGCCGCCATTGACCTGAATCCGGGGGAAACGCATCGCAGCAAGCTGGTGCTCTCGATACTTTCAGACTGAGGCATGGAGATATATGGAAATAATCGTACTTATAACCGTACTCATCGCCACGGTCGTCGGTTCCATCAGCGGAATCGGTGGCGGCGTCATCATCAAGCCGGTCATGGACGCAATCTGCTCCATGTCCTCGGCCCAGATTTCATTCATGTCCGGAACGACGGTTCTTGCCATGACCTTTGCCTCTCTTATCAGAAGCCGTGATGAAATCAAGAAGATCGATAGGAGAGGAGTCATGCTTGCCATCGGCGCCGCTGTCGGCGGCCTTGCCGGAAAGCAGCTCTTCGACATCATCCGTGAAGCGGCATCCTCCGGAACAATGGTATCCCTTGTTCAGAACATCTTTATGGTTCTTCTCACGGGTGCAGTCTTCGTTTACACGCTGAAAAAGGAAAACATCAGGAAAATGGAGATCCGGAACCAGGTCCTTGCTTTCATCGCGGGCTCCGTTCTCGGTATCTTTTCCTCCTTCCTCGGAATTGGCGGCGGTCCCATCAACCTGATGATCCTCTCCTTTTTCTTCTCCATGGACACAAAGACGGCAGCGTTCAATTCCCTGCTGGCGATCTTCTTCTCACAGAGCTTGTCCTTCATCTCCACAAGTATTACAGGCATTCCGGACATCAGCTGGACATTGATGGTCCTCATGATGATTTTTGGCGTCGTCGGTGCGACGATCGGCAGAACGCTCAGCAAAAAGATGGACAATCAGGCTGTGGACAAGCTCTTCATGGTTCTTCTGGTCTTCATCACAGGTCTGTCTTTCTACAACTGCATTACATTTGGTCTTGATCTCGTTTAGCTTGGATACTATTATTTTCCTCCTATTTTTCTGCACTAAAAAACGACTGGATTTTTTAGTTTCCAGTCGTTTCAACTATGCGTCAAGAAAATCATCCGTCAACAAAAAGTCTCTGATTCCAATGTAGTAAATTCCATACTCATCGTATCTTGGCACTATAGCATCTCTGACAATAATGATTTTCTTAAAAGAATCGTCAATTCGTTTTAGTGAGTTTCTTTCTTGTTCTTTCTTCTCCTCACTATGTATAGCGAAGGCTGATTGAATATAATATCTGAGATTTCCTCTGTTTATAACAAAATCAACCTCTAACTGCACTCTTGTTGTTTTCCCATCTACACTGGGAAAATATTCCACAACGCCTACATCTACATTAAATCCTCTTCTTAGCAAGTCGTTATAAATTATATTTTCCATAATATGCGTTTCTTCCACTTGTCTAAAATTCAGTCTTGCATTTCTAAGCCCAATGTCAGCAAAATAATATTTAAGTGGCGTGGAAAAGTATTTTGAACCTTTAATATCATATCTTTTAGCTGCATATAAAACATAGGCTTCTTCAAAATAAGCTAAATACTTTGAAATGGTATTATTTGATATATTTATCTTTTTTTCTGAAGCATATCTTTTGGATAACTTAAGAGGATTTGTAAGTGATCCTACTGCTGATGATACAAAATCCAATAAAACTTCTAATACTTCTTCACTGTTTTTTATTTGGTTTCGATCTATAATATCTTTAATGTACGTTTCTTCAAATAGTCTTTTTAAATACTTGCTTTTTTCTTCGAAGGTTTCAAGTTTAAGTACAAATGGCATTCCACCGCAAAGCACATAATCTGCCCATGCTATATCTTTATCCTCATAGCAGCTACTCATTTCAGCAAACGATAAAGGATACATATGGATTTCATCTCCCCTATCTCTAAATTGTGTCAAAATATCTTTAGAAAGCATTTTTGAATTACTTCCGGTAACGTAAATATCAAGATTTTTCCGTTTCATAAGCGAAAGTAACGTATCAACAAAAGTAATCTTTTCGTCCTCATCATCAATATATGGATTCTTCACCGACTTTGAAAATTGTATCTCATCAATAAAAATGTAATACCTCTTATCATCAGTTATTTTACTTTTTATATACTCATTGAGTTTAAATGGATCTCTATACTGACTGTTTTCGATGTCGTCGAGAGCAATTTCAATAATTTGGTTTTGAACTATACTGTTTTTCAATAAATAATTCTTGTATAGTTCAAACAACAAATATGACTTGCCACATCTTCTGATACCCGTAATGATCTTAATTCTTCCGTTATCTTTTTTTTTAATCAACTCATCTAAATATTGTTTTCTTTCTATACGCATACCACCACATCCTTTTTGCGAATAATTTCTGTAGTATCCCACATTTTTTATCTGTAATCGTTTTATCACATTCAAAAGAGAAATTCAACTACTAGGAATAATTTCCGTGGAATAACACACTTTTTATTCCATCCTACAGCGTCTATAGTTGCTATCTCTTCTTTGATATGCCGTGAGGTTTGCCGTGGATAAACGGGGAGGAACCGGCCATTTCATTCTTACGGGCTCTGCGGTGCCTCCTGCCGAGGAGACCCCGGGTCGGGGAGAATTTCTCGTTTCAACAAGAGGCAGAGAGATCTCTTTGATGGAAAGGAAGATGTTTCGAGCACATCATTGATGTCTTTGGAGGAGATCACCTTCGCCTTGGTGCGAGGCGGATGGCCTGATGCGGTGACAGGATCGAAAAAAAACGCTTTACGGCGAGCAATCCATTATGTTGAAACAATCATACAGACTGATATTTCAAGAGTTGACAACATCAGAAGAGATCCGGTGAAAGTTCGGGATCTGATGCTCTCCCTCGCCAGAAACACCGCCACCATGGCGACCATCAAGACGATCCGGGATGATATGGCTCGAGGAGATGCCGACAATGCCCTCTCCGTTCCAACAATCTATGGATATCTCAATGCGCTTGAACGGATGTTCGTCGTAGAGGATCTACCGGCATGGAGCCCTTCATTGCGTTCTAAAACAACCATCAGAACATCACCGAAACGTCATTTTGTCGATCCCTCAATCGCGACTGCCGTGATGCGTTTGACTCCCGGCAGGTTGCTGAAGGACTTCCTGTTTTTTGGGTTCCTCTTTGAGTCTTTGTGTGTTCGGGATCTTCGAATATATGCGGATGGAAACGATGGACAGGTATTTCACTATCGGGATGCGAACGGCCTGGAAGCTGATGCCGTGGTGGTTCTTAATGATGGCAGATGGGGGGCCGTTGAGGTGAAACTCGGTACAAAAGAAATAGAAGAGGCGGCTATCCATTTGCGTAAGCTTAAGGAACGGATCAATACCGAGAAGATGATGGAGCCTTCCTTTTTGTTGATACTGACTGCAGGCACGTATGCCTATCGTCGGAAAGACGGAGTACTGGTGGTTCCGCTTGCATGTTTGAAGGATTGATATGTGATCATGAAAAGAGCCTCTGAGAACCGATGGAGTACGCTTTCAAAAAACAAAAACAATTGAAGTTTCGAAAGTATACACCCCGGTTCGTGTACGCTGGCATCGCGCATGGTATCGTGATGAAAACAATGAGGATGCCTCCCCGCTGACCGCGGGGAGACATCGGGTCTCTTCTTATTTGAAGAACGTGTGGCGGAGCCAGCGCTGGGAAGCGACTGCGTCCCCTTTGGTGACAAGTTCGCGGATCTCCTCCATGACAGTCGGGGTGAGGCGGCTTTCGATCATCTGCAGGAACTCCACGCTTTCCCGAAGGGCGCCTTGTCCGTCCTCCCGGTAGGGGTACTGGTCCATCGACAACCAGCCCTCGTATCCGGTTTCCTTCAACCAGAAGAACAGCTCGACGTACCAGGGGAAGTGAACCGAACCGACGATCATGTCGTCGTCCCATGATCCATAGTTATCGTTGAAGTGCATATGAAAGAGCTTCTTCCCATATTCTTGAAGAATCACGACCGCTTCGGCGACGTTTTCTCCCGCCACGAATGCGTGTCCCGTATCGATCGTCACCCCCACGTTGTCCAGTCCGGTCTCCTTTGCGAGCAGGAGGGTGTCGGACGCCCGGGCCATGAAGCTGAAATTCCTCGGTTCCTTCGGCTTGTATTCGAGGGAAAACCGAATGTCCGGTGTAGCCTTCGCCACCTTGGTGATGTTCTCGAGAAGCCACCTTCGTTCCCGGACGAAATTCGACTGCAGCGGATAGTCGTATCCATCCTGCCCCGGCCACAGGTTGATAATCTTGCACCCGAGCGTTCGAGCCATCTCGACGCATTCAAAAGTGTAGTCGAGCGCTTGCTTCCGGATATCCTCATCCTTGGCGGAAAGCGTACCGCGTCCCCAGCGCTTCTGGGCGAAGTGGTCGGGGATGATCGAGACGCACTTCAGGCCATGCTTGTCCAGCATCTCTCCGACCTGCTCGACGTTCTCCGAGGTCACATCCCATGTTCCCACGAGCTCGACTCCGGTAACTCCGTTGATTTCCGAAGCCTGACGAATCAGTGTTTCCTTTGGAAGCTCGTCCTTGTACCCTGACGAAAGAAATCTATCCCGGGTGTTCCCGAGATTGCCTAAAATAATTGAATAGTTGCTCACGACAATACCTCCTTGTCATCTTCTATCCATAACACTGTCACGAACGACCAGCGTTCCATTCACTTGGATCGTGATCGACTCCTTTTGATGCTTTGTTGAAAGTTTTTTAACGAGCAGTTCGGTTGCAATGGTGCCGATGAGGCGGTTGGGGACCTTGATCGTGGTCAGCCGGGGTTCGGACATTGAGCTCATCGGAAGATTGTCGAAGCCGATGATCGAAACATCCTCGGGGATTCGAATCCTGTGTTCCTTCAACGCCTTCATCACTCCCAAGGCCGCCACGTCGTTGTAGCAGAAGAACGCCTCCGGCAACTGATTCTCCTGTTTGAGGTACGTCTTCGTATCGTTGTACGCACCTTTGAATCCCGGTTGGATTCGCAGAAAGGATGCCGGAGAAAGGCCGGATCGCTCCAACGCCAGCGAAAATCCCCGTTCGCGCAGGATGATGTTTCCGCTGGGCGTGGTGCAGCTGATCATCCCGATCCTTTTGTGTCCGCGATCGATGAGGTGGTTGACGATCTTAGTCAGCGCCGCGATATTCGCCATATCGACAAAGTCGCAGCACGCCGATTCAAATTGAGTATCGATCACGACAAACGTGAACGGCAATGATTGAAGGTTGTGAACGTCATCCTCATCCAGCTCGGTACCCAGCACGATGATTCCTTTCGGTTTTCGAGAGGAAAGAAGCTCCGTCAATGTGGAAACGGAGGTGAAGGTGTGATCGAGGATTTCGAAGGTATAGCCCGCTTTCGTTACGGCATCGTTGATCGAATCGATGTAATCCACGATGAAGCTGCTTTGATCGCGATTGAGGATCAAGCCATGTTTGCTGAGTCGGGCGAACATGATGAACCCCTTGCTTTCCTGATGAACGATTCGTTCGGAGGGGAGGCGGTAGTTCATCCTGCGGGCGATCTCCAGGATTCTTGTCCGAGTTTCATCGCTGACGCCCTTGTGTCCGTTCAGCGCAAGGGAAACCGTTGTTTTTGATACGCCGGCTTCAGCGGCAATCTCTTTGATACCCATGAATGAAGCATATGCTTTGAGTTTTACGCTGTCAAATATTTTATTGAAATTTTAGTTGAATGCCTCTGTATTCATAGATATTCCGATATTTAAGAACTCAAAAAGGCGAAAATATCAGCTAAACAGGCGAGAAAGACATTTCGGTACTAAACAATTTCATCATATTTATTTTGACATCCACAAGGTGCTGGGGTAGAGTTATGCTACAGACTGTTGTAAAGGAGGAACACAGGATGAAAAGAGTACTCGTTTTTCTTTTAATCGCTTTGTTTGCCGTCGGACTCGTATTTGCCGCCGGTGCGAAAGAAACAAAGAGTGATGATTATGAGATCGTCGTTGTCCCGAAAGACGCATCAAACCCATGGTTCGTGCGGATGAAGGTCGGTGTCGATGAGTATGCGAAAGAGACCGGCTTGAATGTATATCAGCGAGGAACACCTCAGATCGATGCTACATTGCAGGCGCAGTTGGTTCAGGACTTGATCGCTCAGGGCGTTGATGCGATTTGTGTGGTTCCCGTCGACCTCGAGTCGATCGATCCGGTTCTTGCCCAAGCCCGAAAAGCCGGAATCGTCGTCATCACCCACGAAGGAGCGGACCTTGAGAACGTCGATTATGACATCGAAGCGTTCAGCAACACCGGATACGGTGCGTTCATCATGGACAACCTTGCCGAAGCGATGGGTGGCGAAGGATTGTACACTACGATGGTCGCCTCGCTGACCAACGGTTCCCACAACGAGTGGGCCGATGCGGGTGTCGCCCATCAGAAAGCGAAATATCCGAAGATGACCTTGCTCGAAGCGGACAAGCGCGTCGAATCGTTCGACAACGGAGACGTTGCCTACAACACGGCCAAAGAGCTTTTCAAGAAGTATCCCAACCTGAAGGGAATCATGGGAACATCCTCCTATGACGCCCCGGGTGTCGCTCGTGCGATCGAAGAGCTTGGTCTTGTTGGAAAAGCATTCACCTCCGGCACCGGAATGCCGCTGGACAACGCCGAGCTGCTGAAGAGCGGCGTCGTCAAGTCCCTGACGCTCTGGGATCCCGCACTCGCCGGCAAGGCGATGATCGCCCTGGCGGTGAAGGTCCTCAACGGCGAGCAGATCACCGGACCGGTGAACCTCAATGTCGAAGGATATGAAGCCCTCCAGTTCAAGACGGGAAGCAAGACCGTCCTCGAAGGCGAAGGCTGGATCGTAATCAACGCAGCGAACGTCTACGACTTCGGATTCTAGTGTTGTTACTATCCGATTACTGTCCTGTCAAAGACTCTTTGGCAGGACAGTATCGTGTTATACTGTAGCTTACAGAACTACCACCACGAGGTGATATCGATGGCAGAGACGTTATTACGAGCCCAGTCAATCTATAAGTCGTTTGTCGGGGTTCAGGCATTGAAGGACGTGTCGTTCTCGATCAAGCGCGGGGAGATCCACTGCCTCGCCGGTGAAAACGGAAGCGGAAAATCGACCCTGATCAAGATCATCAGCGGCGTGTACACCCCCGATTCCGGACACATCGAGTTTGATGGACATCAGTACTCCAAAATCACTCCGATCGAGGCGATCAATCTTGGAATTCAGGTCATCTACCAGGACTTCTCCATCTTCCCCAATCTGACCGTGATGGAAAACCTCGCTATAAACACCGAACTGGCCGCAAACCGCAAGTTCGTGAATTGGAAGAGAATTCGGCGGGTAGCCGAAGAAGCTCTTGCAAAAATCAACGTCCGGATTGATCTGGATGCATATGTCGGATCATTGTCGGTCGCGGAAAAGCAGATCATCGCGATCAGCCGGGCCCTCATGTTCAACACGAAGCTGATCATCATGGACGAGCCGACGACCGCCCTTACCAAAAAAGAGGTGAGGAACCTGTTTGCCATCATCCTTCAGCTGAAAGAGCGCGGCATCGCCACGCTGTTTGTCAGCCACAAGCTGAATGAAGTTTTTGAAATCTCCGAGAACTTCACCATCCTTCGCAGCGGCGAGCTGGTTGCGACCGGCTCGACGAAGGAGCTGGATGACAAGAAGTTCTCCTACTATATGACCGGTCGGACGTTCGAGTCCCGGCGGTTCACTCCCGAAACGGTCACCAAGGAACCGATTTTTGAAGCGGACCGGGTCGGCATTCCCGGGTCATTCAAGGATGTTTCGTTCGCCCTTCATGGGGGCGAGATCATCGGAATCACCGGACTGCTGGACTCGGGACGGACCGAGCTGGCTCTTTCGATGTTCGGAATGAAGCCGATCAGGGAGGGGGAGTTCCGGGTGAATGGATCCAAAGTCGAGCTCACCACCCCCAGAGAGGCGATTCGCCATGGGATCGGATACGTTCCCGAGGACCGCCTCAGTGAAGGGCTCTTTCTTCCCCAGCCGATCGGGGACAACATCGTAATCACCGAACTCGATTCATTGACGAAAAGGTTCGGTGTCATCGATACCGATCGCCGTGATGAAGAGATCCGCACGTGGGTTAAGAACCTTGCGATCGCTACTCCCAATCCCGACAACGCGTGCCAGACCCTCTCGGGAGGAAACCAGCAGCGGGTGGTGTTGGCGAAATGGCTGGCGAACAATCCCCGGATTCTTGTCCTCAACGGCCCGACGGTCGGCGTGGATATCGGCTCCAAACATGATATCCATACGATTCTCCAAGAGCTGGCGAATGAGGGGATGGGGATCATCATCATCACCGACGACTTGCCGGAAGTCGTCGAAAACTGCTCAAAAATCCTGGTAATGAAGAGCGGGAAGATCGTGGCCAAGCTCGCCGCCGAAGAAGCGGACGAACAGAAGATCCTGGCGTATATGTTGTAGGGAGGGAGACGGAATGAAAGGCGGTACACCGACATTGCTGAAAAAACTGACTCGACGAAACGAGTTCTATGTATTTCTCGTTCTCCTTGTGCTCTGTTTGCTGATTGAAGTCCGATCGGGACAGTTCTTCTCGCCCAACAACCTCGTCGACATCGCTTCGGCGATGATCGTTCCCGGGCTGTTCGCGATCGGAGCGTTCCTGGTCATCGTTTCCGGAGGGGTCGACGTTTCCTTTCCGGCTCTTGCGAGCCTGACGATGTACGCGACCACGAAGATGCTGCTTGACGCCAACTACCAGGGGGGAGCGGCGCTTCCGATCGCGATCGCCTTGGTGATCGGAGCCGTTCTGGGAGCGTTCAACGGGTTGTTCATCGGGTACTTCAAGCTTCCGGCGATGATCGTGACCCTGGGGTCTTCCAGCGTGTTCAAAGGCCTGATGCAGGGAGCCCTCAACTCGAAACAGCTGACGGTGATTCCCCCGGGGATGAGACGATGGGGAACCACCGCCCTCTTCATCGCCCGCAACCCCGTCTCCGGCCTGACCAGCAGGATGTACGTCACGTTTATCGCATTCATCGCGGTGCTCGCCCTCGTCTTCTTCCTGCTTCGGTTTACGATGTTCGGAAGGGGGATCTATGCGATCGGGGGCTCGGAGGTCAGCGCCCACCGGGCGGGCTTCAATGTCATCCGGACCAAGGTGATCATGTACGTTCTGGTCGGCATGATCGCCAGTCTTGCCGGAATCATCCGAGCCAGCATGATGCAGCAGGCCCACCCGACGAACATGCTCGGAATGGAGATGAACATCATCGCGGGCGTCGTCCTGGGAGGGACCGCCATCACCGGCGGCCGAGGCACCCTGACGGGGTGCATGCTCGGAACGCTCCTGATCGTTATCGTTGAAAACTCGATGATCCTGTTGGGTATTCCCACCTCGTGGCGAAGCGTTTTCACCGGTGTCCTCATCATCGTCGGCACGGGAGTCAGTGCCTATCAGACGATCGTGATGAATCGCTCCAAGCGGGTGCAGAAAGCGGAGAAGGGGGTAGCGGCATGACCACACCGACTATGTTGAAAAAGGCTCAAAGCATCTATCGAAGCGATCGGCACGTATGGCGGCTCATCATCATGATCACCCTGTGGATGATCTTCATGGCGATCACCCGCTTCAGAAAATTCTATACGTTGATCAACTTCCAGACGATGGCCGCCCAGTTCCCCGAGTTCGGACTGATGAGCCTGGGGATCATGCTGGCGATGATCACGGGGGGAATCGACCTCTCCGTTGTCGGAACCGCCAACCTGACCTCGATCCTGATGGCGTTCCTGTTGATCAACCTCACGACGGCAACCGGAGGGCTGCCGGCGTATGCGATTCCGCTCGTCTTCCTTCTGGCGATTCTCCTGGGTGCGGCGTTCGGACTGTTCAACGGACTCTTGATCTCACGATTCAATATTCCGCCGATTCTGGCAACGATGGGAAGCGGCGAGCTCTTCACCGGGATCTGCATGGCGATGACCAACGGGAATGCGATCAGCAAGTTTTCCCGCACCTACGCCAGAACGATCAACAACAGGCTGCTGGACATGATCCCCGTTCAGCTGATTATCTTCACCGTGATGGCGGTGATCATCTGGTTCCTCCTGACCAAGACCGCCTACGGTTCGAAGCTGTATCTTCTGGGAACGAGTCCGACCGTCGCCAGGTTCAGTGGATTGAAAACCAGACAGCTGCTGATGCAGACCTATATGATCTCGGGCATCTGCGCCGCCTTGGGCGGAATGATCATGCTCGCCAACTACAACTCCGCCCGGGCGGACTATGGAACGGTCTACACCCTCCAGTGCGTGCTCATCGTCGTCCTTGGAGGAGTGAGTCCCGTGGGAGGACGGGGAAAGATCAGCGGAGTCGTTCTGGCGATCATCCTGCTTCGGCTCCTAGAGACGGGGTTGAACCGGTTCCCGAAGATCAGCAGCTACTACATCTCCCTGATCTGGGGCGGCGTGCTGATTCTGGTGATGGTGCTCAACTATTTCACCGAGAACGCCAAAGTGAAGACGGCAAGCATATAGGAGGAACTATGAAGAAGATTCGAGTACTGTTGGCCGGAGAGTCGTGGGTCACCTTTTCAACCCATCACAAAGGATTCGACCGCTTTGCCGCAGGCATGTACGATAACGGACAGCGATATCTGGAAGCCGCTTTGAAGAGCGATCCTTCGATCGAATACGTCCATATGCCGGGCCATGAAGTGAGTGAGCGGTTCCCCTTCACGATGGAGGAGCTGAAAGAGTGGGATGTGATCATCATCAGCGACATCGGATCAAACTCCTTCCTTCTTTCGAACAAGGTGTTCCTTGAGGGAAAGAAGGAGGCCAATCGGCTTCAGCTGCTGAAGGAGTGGACTTCAGGCGGCGGAGCCTTGGTGATGTGCGGCGGATATCTTTCGTTTTCCGGGTTTCAAGCGAGCGCGAAGTTCTTCCGGACCCCGATCGAAGAGGTGCTTCCGGTTGACATCTACACGTTTGACGACCGGGTGGAGACGCCTGAAGGAACCGAGATAACGATCGTCGATCCCAAGCACCCGATCGTCAAAGACATCAAAGGTCCCTGGCCGAACTTCCTCGGCTACCAGGAAGCACCGTTGAAGAGTGACGCCCACCTGATCGCTCAAAGCCAGTATGGACACCCCCTGATCGCCGTGCGAAAGTACGGAAAGGGAACATCGATGGTCTGGATGAGTGACATCGGCCCGCACTGGTGTCCGCTGGAGTTCACGCAATGGGAAGGGTATGCAACGTTCTGGAGGAACGCAGTCCACTATCTGGCTAACGACTTGTAAAGGCCTTTTTAAGGAAGCAATCCACAAGATCCGGGTCCAACACCGTCCCCTTCATGCCCTTCAGGCTTGCGACTGCGACTGATTTGGGAGTTTGTTCAGAGGTGGAGTTGGGGTCGGTGAGGTTTGCCCATGCATTCGCCACTGCGATGATTCGGGCGTAGAGCGGGATCTCCTCGCCTTTGAGCCCTCGGGGATAGCCATTCCCGTCAAACCGCTCGTGATGATAGAGCACCGCCTCGGCAAGCGGGGCGTATTCATCCAATGAGCGGAGGATGTTATACCCGATCTCGGGGTGGCGCCTCAGCTCCAGAGTTTGAACCTGCGTGAGCTGGGAGGTTTTCAGGCGGAGGATGTTCTTATTAATCGCGATCTTCCCCAGATCATGGAAGAGGGCGGCTTTTTCGATCAGTTCGACCTCTTCACTGCTTAGTTGGGTCTGCATCGCCAGATCCTTGGCATAGGAGGAGACCAGTTTGTTGTGCTCCTCGATCGACTCCTCTTTTTCATAAAGCTGATCCAAGATGGAAACGATCATCTGCCGTTTGTACGTGACATTCTCCTTGAGCTTGTTCCGGTACATCCGGTCTTCCGCGGTCTTGAACGTCGTTTCAAAGCCTTCTTCAGTGTTGTGCTGAGCGGAACCGAACGCCACGCTGATGAGCAGGTTCCGCACCTTCTCTTTTTTCAGCGCATTGTTGATCCGATTGAGAATCGTCTCGGCGTGCTCGGCATCGGTCTGCGGCAGCAGGAGAACGAACTCGTCACCTCCCACTCGGAAGATGATGTCATTCTCCCGGCATGTCCGCTTCATCACCGCAGCGACTTTCCTCAGCAGCTCGTCACCGGCATCATGACCGAACGCATCATTGGTGAGCTTCAGACCGTTCACATCGGCGAGAACCAAGGTAAGGGGTTGGTATGGTTCGTTGTTGATCTCTTCTTTGATCCGGTCGAAGTGGCGGCGGTTGTAGAGGCTGGTAAGGGGGTCGGAGATCGAGAGAGTCCTCATCTCCTGCGCTTTGGTTCGATCTTCGGTGGCATCGCGGAAGACGATCACCATTCCATACAGCTCGCCGTCCTTGCCGATGATCGGTGAGGCGTGGTCGGAAATGTAGCGCTCCACTCCGTCTCGCGCCACAAGGGTCGCCTGATCACCAAGGCTCAGGGACTCCCGTTTGGAGAGGACGAGCTGGGCAAGATCCGGGGTGCGTTTTCTCCGATCGGTCGGAACCAGATGGAAGATTTCCGAAAGGGGACGCCCGATCGCCTCTTCCGCTTCCCAGCCGATCAGGTGTTCCGCCGCCTCATTGATGAATTGGACAATTCCCACCTCATCGGTCGAGATCACTCCCTCGGCGACGCTTAAGAGGGTCGTTTCAAAGAGCATCCGTTCATACAGCACCTTGTGCTCCATGTCGCGTTCGTTGGTGATGTCATCCATCAGCATCGCCACGAACCCCGGTTCGGGCTGATAGGAAGAGATTCTGAAGTATCGGCCGAACAAAAGGTCCTTCGTCTCGAAGATGACACTCTTGCCGGTAATCCCGACATTGAGGTTGAGCTCGACCAGTTCCTTGGAAAGCGGCGGTGACAACGTCGACGCCGGTCGATGCAGAATCTCCTCGTTCGGCACACCGATGAACTCCGAGTGCGCCCTGTTCGCCCGAACGATCTCAAAATCGACCACCTCTCCCGCCTCGTTATGGATCAGCCGCATGTAGGCCAACCCCTGATCCATCGTGTCGAACATGGCCTTGAGGTCTTTCATATCCTGTTTGGGAGCCAGAGCGAGGGTGACCTGTTCGGTGATGTCGTTGTAGGTACCGACGATCTCAAGGGGCTCGCCATCGCTTGAGCGGCGCGAGATCTGTCCCCGGAGCATGAACGTGATCGGATGGCCGTCCTTGTGGATCATTCGCACCATGGTGGTCAGGTGCTCGCTCTTGCCCATGAGGTGGGTCTGATAATCGATAGCCAACTTTCCGATGTCATCGGGGTGGAAGAACTGGGAATACTGTATTGCCGTCATGCCCTGAATCCGCTCGGGGTCATAGCCGAGCAGCCTGATGAATCGCTCTTCCGGTGTGATGACGTCGTTTTCAAGATCCCAACTGTAGGAAAAGAGGTTGGAGCATCGAATCGCTTCTTCATAGCGGTCGCGCTCAAGGCGGAGTGACTCCAGATGTTTTTCCTGACCGGTACGATAGCGGTGCAGTTCCCTGAGGAAAAGAAAACTTCCGACAAACAGCAGCGGGATGCCTACGGAGGGAATAAGGAAGATGCTTACCCAGTTTACATACTGCCAAAATGAAAAATCGTCATATGCCTTTTCAAGGCTCATCCGCTCGTGTTCCTGAAGCGTCCCGATAAGAGTTTGCAGCGTAAATGAAGCGTTGCTTGAATGAGCAAGCAAATCTTGAATAATGTCATCTTTGAAGATAAGCGAAGGGTCGTCTTCAAAGACCGACCGGCGCTCGAACAGCGGAGTGATATGGTAAATAAGCGTCGCATTGTAGGTATTTCGGATTTCCTGAAGCAGGCGGTGTTGCTCCGGATCATTCTTGACCACACATTCAATTTTCGAAAGTGTGGAGACGTATGCCTGATTCTGGGTTTCAAACGCTTCGAGGTAATCATCCGTTCCCGCAAGAAGGTGTCCGCGCTGGGCAAGCCGGATCGATTGAAAGATATGTTCCAATGTATACAGCTCCGTGATCAGATGATTGGCATCCATAATCCGCTTGTTGAGGTCGCTGACTCGATGATTCACCATGAAGTTGATGTGCATCATGACCGCCAGTGCAAGAAGGACTATAACGATGCCAATGACAAAAAGCTGAACAAAGCGCGGTTGCTTTTTAATGATGATTCCCCCTCTCCTCATTATAGCAAGAGACGTCGCTAAAACAAGAAAAAAATATATACCCCCATGCGATACCGAAAATCAAAAGGAGTATCGACCTGGAGGGAGAACGTATTTGCCTTTCGTAATGATAATTAGTATCATTAAGGTATCAGTATTACTATGAGGAGTAAAACCATGGAAGAAATCACTAAAGCAACCGGTTTGCCCTTGATCGGCGACCCCGCTCCGGCGTTCCGGGCGGTTACCACCCAGGGAGAGATCAACTTTCCGGAGGATTACAAGGGAAAGTGGGTCATCCTGTTCAGTCACCCCGCCGACTTCACCCCGGTGTGCACCACCGAGTTCATGACCTTCGCCTCGATGCACGATGAGTTCAAGGCGATGAACACCGAACTTGTCGGGCTTTCGATCGATTCGCTGTACGCTCACATCGCGTGGCTGCGAAAGATCCAGGAGCTCGAATGGAAAGGAATGAAGAACATCGAAGTGAAGTTCCCGGTGATCGAGGACATCAAGATGGATGTCTCCCGCAAGTACGGGATGGTTCAGAGCCAGAGCAGCACTCAGGCGGTTCGAGCGGTCTTCATCATCGACCCGAAGGGCATCGTCCGGACGATCCTCTTCTATCCCGCCGCGATCGGCCGGAACTTCGATGAGATCAAGCGGGCGGTTCAGGCGCTCCAGAAGGCGGACAAGGATGGCGTAGCAACCCCGGCGGACTGGAGACCCGGTCAGGATGTCATCATTCCGACTCCCGGCTCCTGCGGAACGGCGAAGGAGCGGATGGAAAGTCAGGACGAGAAGATGTACTGTTTGGACTGGTTCCTCTGCTTCAGGAAGGAATCGTAAGGATCACGGAAAGGGGGGAGCTTTCACCGGCTCCCTCTAATATTGCTCAGCGATGTAGACGCCCTCAAGGGCTTTATCGGTGGCCATGCCCATCGGAACCGGGTAGCCGTTCTCCAGAAATGATTCGAACGGCGAAGCGGACAGGGCATGAATCGTTGAGATTCCCCGTCGGGCAAGGATGCCTAAGAGCAGGCGGGCAGCTTCCCTGTTCAACGCGAATGCTTCGACCGCCTTGTCCTCGAGGATGAACGCATAGCCGTCTTCAACATAGAGCGTCTCATACCCGTCGATGAGAAACCCCCACGTCAGCTCATCCCGGTCGAGCGAGCCGCAGCGGTACGTCGCGCTTCTATAGATTGGTTCCAAGTCATCCGGGGTGGCGAACCTCTTTTGGCGCTCGTTCAACGCCAAGGTGGGCGGAATCGCGTACGCCCGGGCGGTCGAAGTAGTGAAATACCCATGCTTCTCATAGTAGGGCCGGAGGGCGGGAAAGAGGGTGATCGGATGGGGATAGGAAGCTTGAACACGCTCCAGCAGCCTGCCCATGATTCCCCGGTTCCGATGGGATCGAAGCGTCGCCGCTCCGACGATGAAGGAGCAGGGGTTCGTAACCCCCTCTTTCGTAAAGGAGCTTGGAAGGGCATGGAGGGCGGAAACGATCCTTCCTCCGTCTTCCGCCACGAAGACATGGTTCGGATCGAAGCGGGTCGAAAAGAACTTCTCAAGAAAAGCCGGTTCCTCGCTGAAGACAACGTTCCACAGCTCCTTGAGCTCATAAAACTCCTCCCAAGCCGCTTTTCGATAGGTGGTCATGGCTTCGTTATCCGATATTTCCTGACCATCAGGTCCGGCTGGTAGGAGAGCTTCGCTTTCCTCAGTCCGTCGACACCGGCATCCTCCTGACGGTTGACGTATTGGACATCCCGGAGGAACTCGGAGACGAAGAGCTGGTTAATCACCGAATACACGCCGTGGTAGGAGGTGTCGCCCTTTTCGAAGTGGACGATCGCCAGTCGTTCGTCGATGATCTCCCCGACGGTGAAGGCGGTCAGCTCGTTGTCCACGCAGACCAGCATCCCGACGAACCCCAGCTCGTCCCAGTTGTCGAAGGTTCGTCTGAGCGCCCTCAGCTCATTGATGATGTCCTGGTCAATCGCCCCGTGACACTCCAGCCATCGGGTGGAGGCCATCTCATAGCACTCTTCCCTCATCTCCGGTTTGGAAAGGGAGCGCACCGTATAGGTGTAGGTCCGTTCGAACTGGGAGATGTGGTTCCGCTTCGCCTGGAGCTTCCGCCCGGAGAGCTTCGTCAATTTCGATGATTCATAGAGGTAGTCGTCGAGGTTGCGGACATGTTGGATCGAGTAGCCGAGCTCCTGCAGCTTGAGCGCTTCGGCTTAGGGAACGCACTCCAGCTGAAAGCGAAGGCCGGTTCGGGCGCTGTGCTCTTCCAGCTCGCTCATCGCCTTGGGCAGATCGTCGGTGATGGGAAGAAGAAAACAATCGTCGTCCCGAAGGTGCATATAGAGGGCGGTATCGTTCTTTGCGATCGTGATCCCGATCTGCCGGCTCCAGAGGTGAACGTAGGAGTAGTAATAGTTGTACGCCAAGTAGCGGCTGTGCTTCGGAAAAAGATTCTTATCGGCAAGGGTAGGGGGATAGAACTCTAGCATACATCCTCGAATATATCAGTCGATACGCATATATTGATACGACCTTTTCACTGCTTCGTCAACCCGACTCCAGAGGGAAAACGAAAGAATCATCCAGCGGTTTTTATAAAACAAAGAGAATATAACTATATATTATATAATAAAATAGGCTGTCGGGTTGACAGAATTATCATCGAATACTACCCTTTTAGGATGGATATCTATCAAGATCTTTTGACAAGACTCGAGGAAGTGAACCAACCGCTGACCGAATTCTTTCTGGATGCAACATACAGCGAAGAGTCATTTCTCACCACCCTGAAAGAGCGGACGGAAGAGACCTTGAAAACAGTCTACCCCGAGGGCTGGGCATACCTTCACGGGGAGAAGAACTTCTATCGGCTCAGTGAACCGATTCTTGCCCACGTTCGCTTGTACGATTACCTCGTCTTCGACAAGGCCGTCTTCAAAGACGGAACGAATGAAGTAACATCCCGACCGGTCACGCTCCTTAGGTCCTTTCTGCAGAAGAAGAGTCCGACGATCCATCCCGACGTTGCCGAGGAGATGGTTCATTTCTTCGCCCTATTGAGCAAAGATGAGCCGAGAACGATTCCCACTCGGGGCCAGGTCCAGGAGTGGATGGAGCGCCACCCCAGCGGGCTGGACGACGAGGTCATCGCATGGCGGAAGAAAAACAAGGAGCGGATCATCGACCTTCTGATCCGAAAGATCGATGAGCGGGGAAGCGGGGGAAAGCGCTACACCTTCAAACCCGGCCACTCCGAGAAGGAGAAACGATGGATCGTTAACGGATGGTGGAGGGAGGATCGCTTCCACCTGTACTTCGCGCTGCGCTCGACAAAGGAGCTGGACACCTTTCTCGGGAACACGTTGGATGAAGAGACGAAAAGGATCATGGAGGCAGCCGAAGCGAAGGGGATTCCAATCTTCGTAACCCCATACTTTCTCTCCCTGATCGACACCCGTCCGAGGGAGGAACAGGAACATCCCTTTGCGGACGAGCCGATCCGCAGCTACCTCTTCTACAGCCAAGATCTGGTCGATGAGTTCGGAGAGATCACGGCGTGGGAGAAGGAGGATGCCGTCGAGATCGGGAAGCCCAATGCGGCGGGGTGGGTTCTGCCCTCGCACAACATCCACCGGCGCTATCCGAACGTCGCGATCTTCATTCCCGACACGATGGGCAGGGCGTGCGGGGGACTCTGCGCCTACTGCCAGCGGATGTACGATTTTCAGGCGGGGCGCTTCAACTTCGAGCTTGAGAAGCTCCGGCCGAAGAAGAGCTGGCCGGCCCGGCTAAAGGAAAACATGGAGTACTTCCGCAGCGATCCGTACCTCTGGGACATCCTGATCACCGGCGGGGATGCGTTCATGAGCTCGGTGAAGTCGCTGAGGGAGATTCTGGAAGCGGTGCTCCAGATGGCGAAGGACAAGGTTGAAGACAATACCAAGAGGGAAGAGCCCTATGCCGTGATGAAGCGGGTCCGCCTCGGAACGAAGCTGCCCGTCTATCTTCCCCAGCGGGTCACCGGGGAGCTTGCCGACACCCTTGCCTGGTTCAAGCGGGAGAGCGCGAAGATCGGGATCGAGCAGTGCGTGATCCAGACCCACTTCTCCTCGGCGATGGAGGTCACCCCCGATACGGAGAAGGCGGTGGATCGGATCCTGAAGGCCGGCTGGGCGGTGACGAACCAGGAGGTGTTCACCGTGGCGGCGAGCCGAAGGGGACACTCGGCGAAGCTGAGGAAGGTTCTCAACGACATCGGAGTGCTTCCCTACTACAACTTCACGGTGAAGGGGTTCAGGGAGAACCGGGCGCTGTTTGCGACGAACGCCCGTTCGGTGCAGGAGCTGGTTGAGGAGTCGAGCATCGGTGCGATCGCGCCGCGCTACCACGCCAGGATCCGCTCGTTTATCTTCAATGCTAAGGAGATGAAGGAGCAGATCGACAGTGTCAGAGAAAGCGATGAGATCCCCTTCATCTCCCCCGACCGCAATACGATCAATCTTCCGGGAGTGGGAAAGTCCAATACCTACCGGACGATCGGGCTTACCGATGACGGGCGGAGGATCCTCCGCTTCGAGTTCGACCATACGCGTCCGCACTCCAAGGTGATCGAGGAGATGCACCACGTCGACATCGTCGAGTCCAAGTCGATCGCCCGGTACCTCCGGCAGCTTGAGGCGATGGGGGAGGATCCGAAGGAGTATGAGTCGATCTGGGGGTACAGCGCCGGCGAGATGGAGGAGCGGAGTCCCGTCTTCGAAGGGGTGACCGAATCCAAGGAAACGCCGGCGTCACCGCTTCTATAATCCCGGATCTTCGTGGTAGGATTCCATCCATGAGAAAGATCGTCGTACTGGATGGATACGCCCTGAATCCCGGGGATCTGGATTGGACTCCGCTTCAAGCCTACGGTGAATTGACCGTATATGACCGGACGGAGCCAAAGGATGTCGTCAAACGGATCGGCGATGCCGAGATCATCTTCACCAACAAGACGATTCTCACCGGGGAGACGATTATCCAAGCGCCGAAGCTGAAGTACATCGGAGTCTTGGCGACGGGATACAATGTTCTGGACATGGGAGCGGCGAGAGAAAAAGGGGTCGTGGTCACGAATATCCCCGCCTACTCGACCGACGCGGTGGCCCAGTTCACCTTCGCCCTCCTGCTTGAGATCACCAACCGGGTGCAGCGGCACAGCGATGCGGTGATACGGGACAACAGGTGGACGACCTGCAAGGACTTCTGCTTCTGGGATTACCCCCTCATCGAGCTGGCGAACAAGAAAATGGGGATCATCGGCTACGGGGCGATCGGCAAGGCGGTGGCAAAGGTCGCCAAAGCGCTCAACATGGAAGTCCTGGCCTATTCGCCTTCGCTTGATCCGAAACACCCTGACCGGGCTTCCATGGAGACGATCTACAAAGAGAGCGACATCATCAGCCTCCATCTGCCCCTGACCGAGCAGAGCAGGGGGATGATTAACAGGGAGACGATCGCCGGGATGAAGGACGGGGTGATCATCCTCAACACCGGGCGCGGCCCCCTCATAAACGAACAGGATCTTGCCGATGCGCTGAACTCCGGAAAGGTCTATGCCGCAGCCGTGGACGTGGTGAGCGTCGAGCCGATCAGGGCAGACAACCCCCTTCTGAAGGCGAAGAACATCATCATCACCCCCCACATCGCCTGGGCGCCGTTGCAGACCCGAGAGCGCCTCCTGGGGATAGCGATCAGGAACGTGGAACACTTCCTGGCGGGGAAGCCGATCAACAGGGTGGATATGTAAAAGGTTACACTCCTAATTTAGATGGTTTCAGGCTTTGGGGGGAGTTCAGCAAGTTAATCCACATATAAAGAGCGAAAGATTTTAGTCTTTCTATCGCTCATAAGTTTTTTCAAGTTTAGCATTCTTTTCAGGTGAACAGGTCAATCTGAATGGTATTTGTCACTATCTTTTACTTTCCATTTTCCATCCATAGATGATCCTACATATTCGATATTACCAGCTTCTGTTAGGAGTGCTAAATCTCTTTCAATTGTCCTTATACTCAAATTGAATATTTGGCTTAATTTTAATGCCGATATATCGGGATTTTTGGCCATTAATTCTAGGATTTTATCACGTCTATCATTCGGATGTAATTTTTGACCGACATCGTGACCGACATCGTGACCGACATCGTGACCGACATCGTGACCGACATAATTCAAATTCTTCAAAACCGCAAAAAATTTGGTTTCTGTTGATCTGAATTCGGGTTTTAATTCCTCTTTATAATTTTCTTGAAATTTGTAGTCTTCGATGATGTTTTTTAGACCCGAACCACGCCTTTCCATTAAATCCATTCTTGCAAAGACATCGGCCAAAACGGGGTTTCTTCTGGTAGATGCTATATTATAAGGGTTTTCATCTTGTATAAAAGTTCCATCATACATTCCACCCGGTGAATAGACTTCTAATCTATCATCGTAGATGTCAATATGAACTTCACTTCCAATAACGGTATAATCGCGATGGATCAGTGCATTGACTATTACTTCCTGTACCGCTCTTTCTGGATACTCCGGGTATTCCACTCTATACACAGAATCCTTTCTCCACATTTTTTTGCTGTTTCTTTTTACAAAATCTAAGGATACACTCAACAAATATAGAAGATTGCCCTCAAATTCTTGATCATCCAAGGCTTCCATCCGTCCATGAGTCTTGTCTAGGCCGTTCCATCTAGTACAAAATACCCTTGATTGATAAACTTGGTGTCCATCTGCAAAAAGAGTACCTGCAATCGTCAAAACACCATCTTCATCTACCAAGCCAAAAGATTTCAAATTGCTTTCTTCAAATGGTTTTCCGACTCTATCTTGATACTCCAATCGCAATTCTCTGAATGATACATCTTCCAATCGTTTTCCTGTCGATAAAGAATCATAAGAACGTTTTTGTCCTTGTAAGGATAGATTGACAAGATCCATATTTGAGGCAGGAACACTCTGATTCCCGACACGCATATATGCAGTTCTTGATCCGCTGTCCACAAGGAAATAGGGCGTGTTTCTACCCGGGAAAACAGTCAATAGTAAAATGGGTTTTCCGCCAAACTCTTTGATTTCCATATCAAGCTCAGGGATAGCTTCTATTCTTGTCTTGATGGTCTCACTGATGAATTCGGAATCTCCTTGAAAATCATCTAAGCCAACAATAGTATTATCCTCTTTAACACCAAAAAATATTTTTCCACCACTACGGCTATTAGCAAAAGCGGATATGCTTTTTAGCCAAGACTTTGGTTTCCTTCTTTCTACTTTTTCCTTTTTGTCGTAGGAGTTTGTTTCTCCTAAGTAGTCATGTAATTCCAAAAGGCTTCCTTCCTTCATTTGGTTTTCAAGTTTTATTATACTACATTTTGTGTTCATCTACGTCGTTTATAATTCAAAATAAGTCGTTCATAGACATGTCAGCGCCGGGTCAGAAATTACCACATAGTGCCAGGTTAAATTTTGCCAGTT
>SHOI01000160.1 GCA_004294855.1 Sphaerochaeta sp.
ACGTTTCATAGAACCACTCCTTGCGGACAAATGATAGGAAGAGTGTAGCGAATCTCGAAGATAATATCCAGTGTTTTTGCATATTTATGCAAAGCAGTGCATATTATTTCTTAGAAAGTGATTCCGATTCAAAGCATGAATAACGATATGAATACCTGTTCCTTGCCTGGCTAAGATTGAGGCAAGGAACAGGTTGAATACCAACAACAGGGTCTTTTCAGCTTACAGCGAATAGGAGAGGCCCACGGTAAGCTGAAGATCGGTGATCGCCGGGTTGGCCGAGATGTTCTTCGGATTCACGATGTGGATGAGATCGGTCTGAGCGTATACCTCAAAACCGGGCAGAATCGTATATCCGCCTTTCACACCGAAGATGAGGGTCTTGGCAACGGAGTTTCGATCCTTGTAGTTGGGATCGCCCTGGTTCTGCGTCCAGTGCTTGTCCGTGGGCGATTTGATGTAGGGAATCTTCGAATCATCGCCTTGGGCGAAGGCGGTGCCTTCCGGCTGAACCTTGCTCCAGAGGGTCCACTTGTCGTGGGTGCCGTGCCACATGTAGAAGAAGTTGGTTGAGACATTCCAGGAACCGAACTCTTTATACCCGGCATTCGCATTGATGACGATCGCATCGGGACCGAAGGGATAGCCGAGGAACTCTTCCTGGTAGATGATGTTTCCACCGGCATAGTACTCGCGGATCGCCGCCAGATAGTTTATTCCCCATTCACCGAGCTTTTGAGTGGTGTTACCTGTGCCTCCATATCGCAAGTACAAGTAGGGATCGGTTTTCACGAACTCGAGCGATCCGGTAAAGAGTCCCTTATGGACGGGGATAGCGGTCTGGGCACCGAGCATGAAGCCGTAGGCGGATGGGTGGGCATCTGCATCTTTTCCCGGAACCGGCTCGCCGGGAAGGGCGAATTCATCGACGGCTAGCTGCCCGTAGACGTTCAAATGCGGGATCGGCGAATAATCCACTTCGAAGGTCAGCAGGGAGTTCGAATTGCTCCGGATGTAGTAGTTGTGGTAGAGCATCGACGGGTTCAGGAAGCGCAGATCCAAGAGGTTGTCTTCCGATTGATACATGATCGATTCGGAAAGCGCTAAACCTACCTTTCCATCAAAGAGTCTGCCCTCGAGCCGGTGTCCCAGGAACATGTAGAGGCCCGAAATGGTTTGAGCTTGACTTCGGTCCTTGGCCTTTAAGAAGTTTTTAATCGTCGTATCATCGTCTCCTGCAATTGCATCATGATACTGGGCGGGATGCGGGAAGAACGAGGTGACGAGGCTGTACTTGAAGTTCTTGTTGTAAGTGGTGAATCTTCCCGTATTGTGATACTTGAACGAATCGCTCAGCATGAAGTTTCCGGTCTTTCCGGGACCCCATGAAAGCTTGTCACGTCCGATCTGGACGCTCCAGTTTTCCCCGCCGAAGGCGCCGAACGCCCGATAGGGCATCGCAAGATCAAGTTCCTGAATGCTTCCGGGAGGAAGGAAGAAGAGGTTGGTTGAGAACCGGGACTTTCCGAAAAAGAGCGAAAGAGCCGTTCCGGTATTCGCATCATAATCGGAATACTTCGTATAGTTGACGGGAAGCTCGCTGTACCCATAGATGTTCTTGCCGGGGGACGTCTCCAAGATGATATTCAAGAATGGAGCCCGTTCATCATATCCGCGGACCCAATCCTCTGCGTGGACGAAGTTGGTGGTATCCGTGTGGATGTACGCCTCCAGTGCGGCTTCCAACCCCCAAGTGGCGACTCTTTGCTCCTCATACAGCTCATCGTGTACCCTCTGATAGAGGTTCTTCAAAGAAGGAGCGAGTCGATCTGCATCGATGCGATCGAGCATTTTCATCAATTCATCACCACTGTGGGGCCCGGCTGTTGAAGGAAGGGCCAAGCCTTGGGTGATATACAGCGAAGTGATTATGTGAAACGGTTCGGAGTTCACCGGATAGATCTTCTGTTCCATCGTAGCGCCGAACATTGATCCAAGCAGGACTCCAATAAGCAAGAGCGTAAGCCAAAATCGTTTCATGAAAGAAATCCCCCTACAATCAATATATTTTGTACAGAATATCACACATAAAAGGTATATAGGAATACGACTGACCGCTGCTTTGAAGATACTCAGTGGCATTGACCGCTGAAGGGGCAGTCTTTGCACTTGGAAGGCCGATCGTCATCGGTTTCCTTCTTTCCGGGGGCGATTCGACTCAGGGCGAACCCGACGAGTGCGAGGATGAAGATAGCGACGATGGTATTTGCAATGATCGTTTTCATATCGCCACCTCATGCGATGAGGATGACGACGTACCTCACAAGGAGGGACACGAGATAGGCGAATCCGAATTGCCAGAGAATGGCAAAGAGGAATTTCCGTTTGCTGCCCAACTCCTTGAGCATTGCGGCCATTGCCGCAACACAGGGGGAGGAAAGCAGAACAAACGTCATGAACGCAAGGGCCCCGGCGGGATCGAAGAAGTTCGTGAGCGAGGAAGTGCCGATCACGACGCTGAGCGTTGAAACGATCGTTTCTTTCGCGGCGACTCCGGTGAGCAGCGCCACCGCCGCCTGCCAGAACCCGAAGCCGAGAGGAATGAAGATCGGGGCGATGACTCTTCCCATGATTGCGAGCATGCTTTCTTCCGCATCGACCGCCTTGAAGGTGAACGAGTAGGAGGAAAGCAGGTAGATGAGGATCGAAGCGAGCAGGATGATCGTGCCGG
>SHOI01000161.1:0-1400 GCA_004294855.1 Sphaerochaeta sp.
CGATCAACCTCTGCAGCCCGACGCTGGCATCGATCATGACGATGATGGGCTTCTCCTTCTTCGGCAACACCCTCTACAACTCGGCTCCCGCCATTATCGGCGTCTTCCTTGCCACAAGCTCGCCAAGGTGAGCGTCGGCTCCTACTTCTGGGGGTGTTCGCAACCACCCTGTTGCTCGGCAACAGCCCCGCTTCACCCTCACCGATTCTTGCCGCCCTCTTTTCCACCACCGTCGCCCTCCTTGCCGGACAGTTCGGAATCTTCATCGGCCTCCTCGTCGGAGCGATCCATGTGATCGTCGTCGATGTTACCGCCTCTTGGCATGGAGGGATGGATCTGTACAATAGACGGCAAGCCTAATCATTTCGGTCATTCATTGGTTGAATGCGAACAGTATACGGGAGGATTTCATCTGATGAAACGAAAAGAATTTCTCAGCCGTCTGATCGGCTGGCAGATCAAGCAGGCGATTGTCACGAACAACAACCCTGGATTCCACATCGACCTGTGGCTGGGCAGCAACTCCTTCATCGTTCCGAAGAAATGAAATTCGTCCACACCCGCTGTTCAGGAAGCGGTTTTTCCACGTCTCTTCCATGGAGGCGGTTGATCACATATCCCATGTTCCGTCCGAGAATCCGCATCACCTGAAGCCCCTCATGATCCTGCTCCACTTCCGACGCATTGTTCCCGTGGACGCTGTTCCAATATGCCGAGGAGACGACCAGCATCTGGCTGATCGTGAAATATTTGTTCAACTGATCGAACGTGGTGCTCGCTCCGCCCCGGCGGCACGAGACCACCGAAGAGCCGACTTTCAGGGCGACCTCCTTGGATACGACCCGGAAAAGACGGTCGACGAAGAGGGTGTTGGCGGCCGAGGCGTAATGCACCGGCGAACCTAAAATCAAACCATCGGAAGCACGAACCTTTTCCGCCGCCGTGTTGACCAGGTCGTCAAACACGCAGCGGCGGATTTTGAAACAGGCTTTGCAATCGATGCACCCTTGGATAGGATCGGTTCCCACCCAAAGAATCTCATGCTCGACCTTGTATTCATCAAGCCCTTTGGCGACCTCAACCAGAGCGCGGTTGGTAGCGCCCTTTTGGTGAGGCCCCAAGTTGATCATCAACACCTTCATATCAGTACCTGCTGAGAATCTCCAGCGCTTTCTCCCGACCGATCGTCTCGAGGAACGAAGCGAGCTTCGGTCCGTGGGACCTGCCGATGAGAACCCGGTAGACGAGCTTGAAGAAATCGCCGGTCTCAAGACCGTTGTCCTTCGCCGCATCATAGAGGCGGGTGGTATAGGTCTGCTCATCCAGCGTATTCATTTCCTTCACGACCTCCCGCAAGGCGTGGATTGCCGCAAGTTCGGCGCCCTCGATCTCCACTTTGG
>SHOI01000161.1:1500-2663 GCA_004294855.1 Sphaerochaeta sp.
GGCCGGGTCGAAGCGAAGAGGTAGCGGGTCACTTCGGGGGTGTACACTTCAAGGACATCGGCAAGCGAGATGACCTCGCCGCTTGAAGAGGAGATCTTTCCACCCCGCCCCTTGATCGAGATGAAGTCGTACTGGAAGGAGACCGGGGCCTCGCCGCCGAAGACCTTCACCATCTTCCGCGAGGTGTCGAACGATCCGCCTTCGCTGTGATGGTCCTTGCCCGCCGGTTCGAAATCGACCCCTTCATACGCCCATCTCATCGGCCAGTCCAAGCGCCAGGGAAGCTTCGCATGGGAAGTAGTCCGAAGGTCGATCGTCTCTTCCTGACCCGTCTCATCATCCCGGTAGGTGACCAGCCACTCGCCGTCCCAACCGAGGACGGTGGTTGTGTCCTTGCCGGTGAAGGAGGAGAAGATCGAGATCGGCCACCATGAGTCATCCAGCTCTTCGGTTCTGAACTCATCGAGGATCGCCCGGATTTCCTCCTTGTTCTCCAAGGCGGTTCTCATCCCGTCGGCGTACATCGAGGATTGATAGCGCTGTGCCTGATAGAGGTACTCGGGAAACATGCCCACTAGGGGAAGAATCCGCTCCACGTCCTCTTCGTGGCCCCGGGCGTAGTTTGCCGACCGGCCGGTGGTGTCGGGAACACTGGTGATCGGTTTTCGAAGATAGGTCTTGAGCAGCTCTTGGTCGGGCATGTTCTTCGGCACTTTTCTGAAGACGTCGTAATCATCCCAGCTGTAGATGAAGCGGACGTTTTTCCCCTTCTGCCTCAAAGCGCGAACCACGAGGTCGACGCTGATCATCTCTCGGAAGTTTCCGATGTGAACCGTACCGGAGGGAGTGATGCCGCTTGCACAGGTGTACAGCTCCTTCTCCCCTTTCTCTCGAATAATCTTGTCGGCGTAGATATCCGCCCAGTGTGTTGATTGACTCATAACGTCCAAGTATAGTGAAAGCCGCACTTTGACTCAAGGTTGCTCTTACTTTACATTCCCTGCCAAATCCTTTAGATTACAAACAGATTTTTCCCGGGCCCATAGCTCAGTTGGTTAGAGCATCGGACTCATAATCCGTGGGTCGAAGGTTCAAGTCCTTCTGGGCCCAATCGAGTAGGCGGGGGCCTCACGGCCCCAACCTCTCACACCACCCAGCATGCG
>SHOI01000043.1:0-12260 GCA_004294855.1 Sphaerochaeta sp.
TCGACGCAAAGAACCGCGTATGGAATCGCCCGAAGGCGTTCTTCGGGGATCTTCTTTTGGCACTTCAGACACAGTCCATACTTTCCGTTATGAATCCGTGAAAGGGCGTTATCAATTGAGCGAAGGCGATTGGCTTCATGCTTGTTGATCGCTTCCATCTTTTTAAAAGCGATGTCATCGGCAGCAATGTCGACGCTGTCTTTGCCGCCCATCGCATTGACCATCGATTTGAAATCGCTGTTATCTTCACTCATCTTTTCAAGCAGCTCTTTGCGCATCGTTGTGAGCAGTTCTTCCATTTCATCAATGAATGTATCAGCCATTACTTCCTCCTTCGCCAATGTTTCCACACCAATGAATTCAATGTCCTATAAGATGGGTGTAAGAGGCGCTTCTGTCAAGCTCTGCCCTCAACTTTTCATGCTAAACAGGACAATTGTCTAGAAAGGATACCAGAACATGACGTTCCGTGCAAATCGAATGTAGAGGGAAGCGGCGACAAAGAGGAGGGTAAGTCCAAGGGCGACCCAATCCCGGGGGCGAAGGGAGCTCTGCATGTACCACGTCCGTTTCTTCAGCCGGGCGAACCCGCGGAGGACCATCGCATTGGTAATCACTTCGATCCGATCCAAACTGAAGAGAACCAACGGGGCGATGATCCGGGCCATTGAAGAAAGACGTTTTCTCAACGGCGCATTTTTGGAGATATCCACCCCCCGAGCCATTTGAGAGCGAAGGATGTTCACATACGTCTTGGTTACCTCGGGCAGATATCGAAGCGCCAGCGAAACGGCGTAGCTTACCGTATATCCGATCCCCAACCGGTTCAGGGAGGAGGCGAACTCCGAAGGATGGGTGATCGAGACGAAGACGAGCGCCACGGGAAAGAGCGTAAGATATTTGACGCATACGACGAACAGGTAGAAGAGGGTTTCCCTGCTGAGGGCGTAGCGCATCATCTCGTTTCCCAGAAGAAGGGTCTCCGAACCGAGGTACACCACCCCCTGCTTCGGAGAGAAGAGGAAGATGAAGATCGCGTTGAGGACGATGACGCCGAGGATTCCGATGATGTACGGAAGGAACTTTCGCAGAGGAACCTTGGTCGCCCACAGCAGGTAGAAGGAAAAGCCAAGGGCGGGCAGAAGAAACCGAAGATCGAACGTCAGCAGGCAGAACCCGATCCAAAGTCCGAAAAAGGCGATCTTCGTTACTCCGTTGAAGGAATGAGGGTAGGAATCGGTGTCCTCCCAGCTGAGAGCGAAACCGAACTTCCGCCCCTCCTTGACGACCTTCTTGCCGACCTTTATCTCTTTTTTCCGCTCGGTGAGGGCAAGCTTCCGCTTCGGCAGCCGGATGACCTCGACGCTCGGGGGACGTTCTTTCCGTTCCTCCTGCACGAAATGTTCGATGAAAAGCGGAATATCGGCGATTCCCAGATCTTTGGCCAAGCAATAAAGACTTGTTTCTTTGAGATTCGCCCGGGAAAGAAGATCCGGATTGCTGAACACCTCGCTGGTGGGCAGATCGGCAAGGAGCTTTCCCCCGCTGAGCACGAGCGAGCGGGTCGTATACTCCAGCGCCAAATGCATATCGTGGGTGATGAAGAGGATCGTAAGCCCGGTCTTCTCATTCAGCTCGGCAAGGAACTGCATCAAAGCGGTGTAGTGAAGGTAATCCTGAGCGCTGGTCGGTTCATCGAGCAGCAGGACTTTCGGATCGGTGACCAGAATCGAGGCGATTGTAACCCGCTTCTTCTGTCCATAGCTGAGCGCACTGATCGGCCAGTGGTGATACTCACGCAATCCACAGAGCCCCAGCACATCAAGGACCCGTTCCCTGATCAGGGTCTCCTCATAGCCTCGTTGCCGGAGGGCGAACGCCACTTCATCGAACACCAGATCGTTGCTGATCATGTGGTTGGGGTTCTGCATCACAAACCCGACCAGATCGGAGCGGGCGCCGGCCGAGTACCCGGCGAGGTCAATCCCTTCAAACGATATCGATCCGCCGTCTTGGCGTAACACGCCCATGATCAGCTGAGCCAAGGTGGACTTGCCCGCCCCGTTGTTCCCCAGAACCGAAATCATCTCGCCTGAATGGATCGATGCGCTGATTCCCTCCACCGCCATGACCAGACCGTCGTATGAGTAGCTCAAGCTTTCCAGCCTGAGCAGCACATCCCGCTCTCGAGCCGTTGAGTCTTTCCGAGAAACCGCATACCAATCATGAATCGCCTCCTTGACGGAATCGAGCTTCATCCCTTCATAGGAGCTCAGGTCGCCCGCCCTCTTCAGATCGCACCCGGCCATCCTCAGCGCCGTGATGTAGAGCGGCTCGCGGAGGCCGAGGGCGCGCAGCGTTTGAGATGCGAGGAGCTCCTTGGGTCTCGTATCGCTGACCAGCTTTCCTTCCTGCATCACCAGGATCCGATCCACCTTCCGGTGCAGAACCTCCTCCAATCGATGTTCGATGATGATGACGGTCTTGTTGTGGAGGGTGGCCAACTCGTCGATCATCTCGATCGCGAGGGCCCCCGTCGCGGGATCCAAGTTCGCCAGCGGCTCGTCGAAGAGGAGGATGTCCACATCATCGACCAACACCCCCGCCAAGCTCACCCGCTGTTTCTGTCCGCCGGAAAGCTCTTGGGGCGAATGGGAAAGGAACGATCCCATCTTCACCACGCGGGCGATTTCAGCAACCGTGGAGTGCATCTCCCGTTGTTCGACGCATTGGTTTTCCAAAGAAAACGCAATGTCCTCAGCGACGGTTATTCCCACGAACTGCGCATCGGTATCCTGCATCACTGTTCCGACGCGTTTGTTCACCGCGTACATATCCCCATCTGCAAGATTCAACCCGCATACCGTGGCGTTTCCTTCAATTTTTCCCTTGAACGCGTGGGGAATGAGGGCGTTGATGCAGTAGCCGAGGGTGGATTTGCCGCTCCCGGAAGGTCCGGCGATAAGGATTTTTTCTCCCCGGTGAATCGAGAGATTGATATGCTTGAGCGTCGGCTCGCTTTGAGCCTTATAGGTAAAGGAAAACTCCTTGAAGGAGATGAGAACTTCGGCCATGGCGAAAGCCTGCACTGCATGGTGCAGGCACATGTAAGCTTCTTACGCTTTTTCGTCTTTTTTCAGATCACGACTGCTGGCGTTGCGGCGGGCAACGAGGTAGAGCAGAAGGGTTCCAAGTGTCGCGATCATCAACGTGTTGGTGGTCGCCGCAAGAATTTGTTGAGTAAAGACCTTATCCAACGGCTCGGTATACAGCAACGCATCAAGCAAGGCACTGACCAAATAGCCGAGGAAGTTTGCAACGAAGGAAATCACAATGAAGAGAAGAATCTGCATTCCGGGAAGTTTCCCTTCATGCACGCAATCCTTGCTCCAATACTTGAAAAGCCCGATCATGACTCCGACAAGACCACTTCCGAGGACCCAAGTGAACCACACGCCCCACCCCATGAAGAGGTCGGTGATCCAGTGACCGAGGAATCCTACCAAAAATCCGACAATCGGTCCGTAGAGTGCGGCAAAAAGTCCCAAAATCGCCATCGCCGGCTTCAAGGTGGTGTTGGCGAAAATCGGCACCCCAATCATTCCACCCAGACCGTAGAGGGCCGCCCCAATCGCCACGATTACGACAAATCGTACCGGATCCAAACCTTTTGCTTTTGCCATCTTGATTCCTCCTTATGGCGTATCGTATTTCGAAAACGTTATTTTCCACCCCTCACCAGTTCCGATCGAATAGGTAGAGGCGAAATTTCCCTGATTCAACGCAACTGCAATATTCAAGAGGCTGTTGATGTACATCAACGCTTCGCCCTTGGGTACGTCGGTGAAGGCCTTGCACAGCCTAAGCGGATACCCATAGACGATTCGGTTGTCCTTGGTGATCCGCACGTGGAGATAATCGCCCCATGTGACGCCGATCTCCTCCAACAAATCTCCGTTGATATTGGTCCAAAGCGATCCATACCGCGTATCGAGAATATCGATCGCTCCGATGATCGTCTCCCCCTCGCGGCGCTGCTCTTCCACTTCGAGCCGGATGAACTCTTCAAGAACCGGCCCGCAGTCCCTGAAGGCGAGCTCGCCCGAGGCGAGCCGGGCTCCGTTGTACGCATACACATCCCGTCCGAAAAACGTATGGCTCTTTTGGCTGCCCGCCAAGCGGTTTGTTTCGACGTGCAGCTCCCGCACCTCCTTCAGTCCGATCCGCCGTTCGATGTGCGTAAGCGTCCCGTTATCGGGAGTGACGACGATGTGTCCGTCATTTGTCAACGCGACGAGGGATTTCCGATCAGATCCGACTCCCGGATCGACGACGCAGACGAAGACCGTCCCCGGCGCCCAATACGGAAGGGTCTGGGCTAAGCGATAGGAAGCCTCCCAAATGTTGAATTGAGGGATATCGTGGGTCAGATCCTCCAGTTTGAGATCCGCCGAGACCTGATCGGCAACACCGTGCATTGCGCTGACCGCTCCGTCGCTACTGCCGAAATCACTGAGAAATACCACCGTTTTCCGCATCGTCCGCATCTCCCCTCTTTTCTTTGAGCGCCCGATCGAACCTTCTTGCCACGATCAGTAATCCGACACTAAAAGCGGCTACTGTCAATCCTACCACAACCTTGATGAAGACTGAACCCTCCCACAACACCCCGAGGAGAGAAAAGCCGGCTAAGATCGCCAATACCAGAAAGATGACCGGTCGCAAGATCACGATGTCAAAAACTCCTTGATCCGATCCATCAGCTCACCGTACGTTGTGGTGAGAACGAGATGGGGGTAGCTTTCGATGATCGTCTTCGGTGCTCGGAAGAGACATCCTTCATCCGCTTCCAAGATCATCTTCAAGTCGTTGTAGGAGTCTCCGGCGGCGAACGTCGAGAAGTTCAGTGCTTTGAGGGCCTGCACTGCATGGAACTTTCCCTCCTCTTGGCGCAACTTGTGACGGGTAATCATTCCGTCTTTCACTTCCAGACTGTTGCACCAGATCGTCGGCCAATCCAGCCGGGCCATGAGCGGTTTGGCAAACTCCACAAACGTGTCGCTGAGGATGATCACCTGAGTCAACGACCTCAGCTCATCCAGAAACGCTTTCGCCCCTTCCATCGGTCCCATCGAGGCGATGACCGCCTGAATATCGGAAAGCGTCAACGAATGCTCCTTGAGGATTTCGATTCGGCGGCGCATCAGCTTGTTGTAATCCGGCTCATCCCGGGTCGTCCGGCGCAGCTCTTCGATTCCCGTCCGCTTTGCCACGTTGATCCAGATCTCCGGCACCAGCACCCCTTCCAAATCCAAACAGACAATCTTCATACCATATGCTCCAATTGGCTTTAGTATTGCAAAGAGTGTTCACCTATGCAAGAGCGAACACGATTCCGAGGAGGGCGGCGGTTTCACCGAACACCTCGACGCTTCCCAGCACATCGCCGGTGATTCCCCCCAAACGCTTTCGGGAAATCAGGCAGAGGATCGTCGTGCTGAGGACGATCCCTCCAAAAGCGGCAAGAACCGGGATCGCATAGGGATGATGTAAAACAAACAGGAGCAGGATAAGCAGACCGACCTGGAGGGTGGGAAGAAGGGCATGATGCCACTTCGCCCTGCGCACCAACGAAGAAGCCATCCCCTCCCCTTCGCGGGCGTAGTTCATCAGTGAAGCCGCCCACACCTGCGCCAACCGGCCCAGAGCGGGAACAAGGATCAGCATGGGGGGATGTTCGACCACATCGAGGAGAAGCGAATACTGCAGCAAAACAACGAGCATCAAAGCGATCGTGCCGAACGCCCCGATATGGCTGTCCCGCATGATTTCCAAGGATCGTTCTTTTGTAAAGCCGCCGCCCAGTCCGTCGGCAAGATCCGCCACGCCGTCATAGTGAAGGGCCCGGGTGAAATACACTCCGCCGATGAGGACGAGAACGCTGCGAATCGGGGCGGAAAGTGGAAGCAGGGCAAAAAGGCAGGAGATACAACCCAGAAGAGCCCCCACAATGGGAAACCAGAAGAGGGTCCGCCCTCTCTGCTCGATCTCCTTGCCGGGGATGCGGAATCGGGTAAGAAGACGAAGCGCGCTTGCCAGGCTCATGGCAGTGTTCCTTTGATCGCCAAGGGGATGCCCGCCATGAGGAGAACCACCCGATCCGCCAACAAAGCAAGCCGTTGATTCATCCACCCCGCCCGGTCACGAAAAATCCGGCTCATCGGATCGGCGGGAACGATCCCCAACCCCGTTTCATTGGTCACCAGAATCAGCTCGCAGGGAGGATCATCCACCACCCGGTACAGATCCTCAAGATATGCTTCAAGATCCTTTTCGTAATGCATCAGGTTTCCCAGCCAGACGGTAAGGCAATCGACGAGGCACACCCTGACATCGGAGGGAAGGTTCATGATCCGCCCGCTCAGCTGAAGAGGCTCTTCAATCGTGATGAACTGCCCGCTTCGGCGAGCTTGATGAGCCCTGATTCGCTCTTTCATCTCCTCGTCAAACGCTTCGGCGGCCGCCAGATAGACCCGCTTCCCGCCAAGGGATCGAGCGTACGCTTCCGCCCACGTGCTTTTCCCGCTTCGTCCGCCCCCGATCACCAAGGTTACCGGGTTTTTCTTCCCTTGTCCGCTCATGGAGCACCTCCATCGATCCTTCAAAACTTTCCCGGTCAAACACTTCAAGAGTGACCACCCGTTCGATCCCATCTTCCAACGAAGCAAGCAGATCCAAGAATCGATCGATCTTCTCCCGATCGCCCCGATGAAGACCGAGATGATCCGTCCCCTCGTTCACTCCATGAAGGTGAAACACCCGGCACCGGCTTGCATAGCGCTTCACATGGTCTTCCACATCATACCCCATCAGATGCAGGTGTCCTATATCCAACGTTACACCCAACCCATGGCGACTGATGATGGAATCGACCAGATCAAGCGGATAGCCCAGCGTCTCGACGCCCAGCAGGAGGGGATCGACTCCCGTTCTTTGCAGCAGATCGATGACGCTTTTCTCACTCTGAATCAGCCAGGTGCGCACATCCTCGGCGGGAATCGGCCCGTACCGCTCGGGAGCGAGATGAAGGATGTACCCGAAGGGCTTCAAAACCCGGGTCCGTTCAATGACCCGGCCGATCAGATCGACCGAAGAGGCGCGCGCCTTCTCATCCCGTGAGCCCGGACGGGCATCCACCGGCAGATGGATCGTATAGGTAAGATCATATTCAGATGCCAACTCATTCAACCGGTCGATCTCGGCGGTGTTCGGAATATTTGAAGCCTCGGGAGTTTCAAACAACACAAGCTCGACATCGTCCACCATCGGAGCGAGATACCGGACATTCCCGCCCAGCGTATCCTCGATGATGTAGCTGGTGGTTCCGAGTCGGATCATAGAAGACCCTTCGACCGGAGAATGGCGGTGGAATCGGTCACCTCCGCCTCCTCAAACTCGCTCATCTCCCAGAGGATGTGGCTGGCTTGGCGAACGATCGGCCACGCAGTCAGCGCCCCCGTCCCCTCGCCGAGGTACATTCCGAAATCCAGGATCGGCTTTGTGCAGCCGAGGGCTTCCAAAAGGATGCCGCTGCCCTTCATCCCCGAACGGTGGGCAAAGATGAAGTTCTGTTTAACATTCGGATCAATCATCGCTGCAACCAATGCAGCGGCGCCCACGACGAACCCGTCAAGGAGGATCGGCTTCTTCATCGTATATGCCTCCAGAATTCCTCCGACGATCGCCGCATGTTCAAACCCGCCGAAAGCGGAAAGAACATCCAAAGGTTCCCGTCGAGGGTGGAAGGCAAGACCTTTTCGAATGACCTCGATCTTATGGCGAAGGTCCTGCTCGCTGAGTCCCGACCCGCCATCCGTCACCTCCTCGGGCTTCCGATCCAACAATGCAGCGACGATCGCCGATGAAGAGGTGGTGTTCGCCACCCCCATCTCGCCGAAGCCGATCAGATCGGCACCGGATGAACGGGTCATCGCTCTGCCGACCTCGATGGCGGAGGCGCATTCCTTGTCGGTCATCGCCTGCTCATGCAGAAAGTTCTTCGTTCCGAACCCCACCTTCCGGTCGATCACCGACGTGGAAGGATCGAACGATCCGGCGACCCCGACATCGATTATTTTGAGGTCGACCCCATTCAGCTTGGCAAAGAGGGTGCACGCACCCCCGCCGGAAGCGAAGTTGCGGGTCTGCTGGCGGGTTATCTCCTGCGGACTGTAGGTAACTCCTTCACCGTGGATTCCATGGTCTCCGGCAAAGAGCAGAAGGGAGAACGTATCAAGGGGACGAGGATAAAACTCGGCAAGCTGCAGGGCAAGGTCGCCGAGGAAGCCCAGAGAGCCGGGTATCATCGCTTTTTTGAGGAGGAGCTTCCGGTAATCCATGGACATCATTGTAGAGCGGGCCCACTAGCATGACAAGCCGTAACGAAGTACACTCACCGTATGAATCAAGGAATCTATCTCGCCCTCGACGGGCTGACCGGTGCGATCATCTCCGTCATGGTGGTGGCGAACACCAATCTGGGGCATGCCACGACGATGGGAGTGAGCCTCTTGGTGAATCATCTCATCGGCTTCACCCTCGTCTCGACGATCCTCTTCTTCGGGCGGAACAACCCCGCGATCGCCGGTCCGAAACAACGAGCCCCCTGGCCTCTCTACCTCAACGGGATGCTCGGCGTCCTTATTCTCAACTTCAACTTTCATTCCTTCACCGCCCTCGGTTCCTCCTTGGCGATGGCGCTCACCGTCTTCGGTCAATCGGTTCTTTCCCTTGTATTTGACCTCAACGGATGGTTGGGGATGAAGAAGCGCTCTTTCTCCCCGAAGAAAGTGCTGAGCCTGGCGGTCAGCGGCCTGGGAATCGTCGTGATGGCCTCCAAGGGCGTCGGCTCGTTTTCATGGATCTACATCCTCATCGCCTTCGCCGCCGGTGCGATCACGATCACCCAGATGATCCTCAACTCCACCTTCGCAATCTATAAAGGCCCGATGAAAGCCAGCCAATGGACCTACATTGCCGGCATGAGCGCCGCGGTTCCCTTCTACTTTCTCACCCGGCCTTCGGCGACGATCGAAGGATTCGCCAGATTGCCGAGCGTGCCGTTCATCCAAATCATCGCAGGCGGCGTCCTCTCGGTGACCGTCCTGATCTCCACGGCGTTCGTCATCGTGAAGCTCCCGGCGATCTACTCCGCCCTGCTTCTCTCGGCGAGTCAGATTCTCGCATCGGTGGCGATCGATGCGTTCTTTTTGAAGATCATCTCCCCCAACCTCCTCTTCGGAGCGCTCCTGATGCTTCTGGGGATGGCGGGCAATCTGCTTGCCGATCGTTCTACCGGATCGAAAGAGAATCCTTCTCAAGAAGGAGAAACCCTTCCTTGATGAGCTCCTCAATAGATTGAGCAAGGTATGTTGAATCATACTCTTTCAAGATCTCGGTGACGGATGAAAGAGCGATCGGCCCCTGTTCGGCGACACGGTGAAGAAGCGCCGCTCGGACTTGGCGCTTGGACCCTTCAAACCGGCTTTGTTTCGCATAGTGGGCGCTTCTTTTGTTGGGATTAGGAACCAAGTCCTTGAGCAGCACCCCGTAATCCATCAGCGCGTAGTACCAGGAGCGGGGATCATCAATGAGCACAATGAGCTCACTGAGAATCGCTTCCAACACCCGGTCATGGACATCAGTCTGATCGTGGAAATAGTAATGCAGCAGAACCCGTCGAATATTCGTTTCCAGATAGATTGATTTTTCTTGGTAGCAGAAGGCCAAGAGGGCCGCTGCGGTGGCTTTTCCCACCCCGGGAAGGGTGAGCATCGCCTTGCGATCGTTGGGAATCGTCCAATTCCACGCTTCGGTCTTCTCGGCGGCTTTCTTCAGGTTCAACGCCCGCCGGTTGTATCCGAGACCCTTCCATGCGATGAGGATCTCCTCTAGCGGAGCGCGGGCGAGGGCTTTGAAAGAGGGCCATTCGGCAAGGAAATACCGGTACTTCTCCACCACCCTGGATGTTTGAGTCTGCTGAAGCATCACCTCGCCAAGGAGCACCGAATACGGATCGTGACGATCGCGGAAGACGAACCGGCGTCCCCAATCCCGGTAGAAGGTCAAGACTGTTTCAATCAATACATCATAAGAGGGGTTGGATGGCAGGAGATATCTTCGGGCATCCTCTTCCATAAGCGAAGGAAATTCAATCATTTCTTTTCGCCAAACTGCTCCGGAAGGACAAAGTCACCCATATTGACCGATTCTTTCGCCATCGAGTCCTCGCTCGATTCATTGCCCTGCTCGCCGGCAGGCTGTTCAGATTTCCGGTGCTGGGTCCGCCGTTGATAGCTCTTAAGGGCTTTCTGGCGGGCCCGCTCCCGTTGGTAGCTTTTTCCACTGCTGATCATGATCGCAAAGGGCCTCAGGCTCTTGATATTGGCGAAAAGAATCTGCATCACGCTGGTCAGCGGAACGGCGATGAACATCCCGACGATCCCCCAGATATACCCCCACAGTGAAAGGGCAACAAGGATCATGAACGGGGAGAGGTTCAGCTGTCCGCCTTGGAGGCGGGGATCGATGATATTGCCCAGAATCACCTGGGTGCTGATCGTAAGCACGGCGACCAGGATGATGTTCGTCCAATCCGGAGCGAACTGAACCAACGCCATGAAGATCACCACGGAGGTGATCACGATGCTTCCAATCGAAGGAATGAAGTTGAAGATGAACGCCAGGACTCCCCACAGCGAGGCGAGATCCAACCCGGTGAGGAGAGCGGAAAGGTAGAAAAACAACCCGGTGAAGAAACTGATGACGATCTTTATCACCAGATATTTGGAAATCTGGCGGGTGATCCGTTCAAACATCACCGCCACCTTCATCCCCTTGCCTTGGGGAACCGCCGCCAGAAGCTTGGGAACCACGCTTTGCCGCTCAAGAAGCAAAAACAGAAAGAAGATATAGACCAGAAGCGCCAATTTTGTGATTGAGAAGAACTTGTTGGAGATCTGCGTCAGGCTGCTGATCGCCAAGCTCGACCAGTTGACCGGCAGCAAGGTGAGAAAACTCGTCGAAGGGGGTACCTCGACGAAGTTGTTCACCATATCGGTCAAGAGGCGGTCGAGACTGATGATCTTGTCGGTGTAAAAGGGGATCAATCGGACAAGGGTGTCAACCGTCTTGACAATGAACCATCCCGCCGCCAACAGAAGGAGAAGCATCAGAGCCATCACGAAAATCGTTGAAATGAGCTTCGGGACGTGAAGCTTGTCCAGTCGCCGCAAAAGCGGGCTGAACATCAGAAAGAAAAAGAATGCCAACACAAGTGGAATCGTCACATCCTTGGAGATCTTGAGCGCAGCCAAAACCGCCAACGTTACGATAATCCCGAGCATGATATGGATATAGCGATTACCTACCGAGGTGGATTCATTCATGGGCATACTATAGACCAGCTTGGATAATCCTGCAATATCTGGTACACCTGAGCTATGACGCGCCCAAGCAGACTCGATCACATTCAAATCGTTCTTGTCGACACCCAGGATGGAGCAAACATCGGTTCCGTCTGCCGGGCGATGAAGACGATGGGAATAACCCGCCTGGTCATCGTTGGCGAACGGGAGTACGAAGAAAACCGGATTCGAACCCTGGCTCTTCATGCCGGCGACGTCTGGGAGAATCGAGTTCAACATCCAACGCTCCAAGAAGCGCTCAAAGAGAGCAGCTACACCGTGGCTGCCACCCGAAGAAGAGGGAAATTTCGAAAGCACACCTTTCTCTCCCCTCTGCAACTCGCCGAAAAAATTGCGCATACCGAGGGCACGGTCTCGATCGTCTTCGGACGGGAGTCGGACGGGTTGACCGATGAGGAGGTCGCCGCCTGCGCTCAGGTGGTATCGATTCCCACCAGTGATGCGTTCCCATCCCTCAACCTCGCCCAAGCGGTCCAAATCATCACCTATACCCTCTTTGAAGCACACCTTCCCCACCCCACCGGTCTTATCCCGATCACTCAGGAGCGAGCCCAACGAGCAAGCGATGCGGCGGTGGACGCCCTTTCCGAGATCGGGTATTTCAAGCTCGATCAGGAGGAGCTCTGGACGAGACGGTTCCTGAAGGATGTGTTCACTCGCGCCTCGCTCAGCGAGAGTGAAGTGCAACGGATGGAAAAACTGTTTACCAAGATGGTTCGGATCAAAATCCATAAGAAGGAGAAGCCCGATGAGCAAGACCCACCCGTTCTTTGA
>SHOI01000043.1:12360-14982 GCA_004294855.1 Sphaerochaeta sp.
GCGGGGTACACGTTCACCGTCGATGGCGGCAAGACATTCCCGTTCAGAAACAAGGGGGTTCGCCTCGCCACTCTCAAAGAAGCGCTTGAAATATTTCCCGCCACGCGGTTCAACATCGACTTGAAGAGCAAGGAACCGGAGATCGTGGATGCCTTCATCGATCTCATCAGACAAAAGGATGCCTTCGATCGGGTGATCGGCGCCTCCTTCCATTTGAAAAACCTTCAAGCGCTTCGAAGCAAAGAGAAGCGAATTCAAACCAGTCTGACGACCTTGGAGGTAATCCCGCTTTTGGCGAAGCAGAAGCTGGGACTTCTTTCATCAAAGAAACAAAAAGAACTCACGATCTTCCAGGTTCCGCCCCGTCAATGGGGAATCGAGGTGGTGACTCCCCGCTTCGTGGAGATCATGCACAAACGGGGAGCGATCATCCAGGTGTGGACGATCAACGAGAAGGAAGAGATGAAACGATTACTCGTCATGGGGGTCGATTCGATCATGACCGACCACCCGCAGCTGGCGATTGAGGTTGCAAAAGAGCTCGGCTTGCGTTAGATTATCGCCTTTTCGAGGGCTTTGAAGTAATTGTACGTTGAAACCTTCAGCTCGCCGCACGCATCTTCGTCACACACGATGATCGCCTCTTTGTGGAGCTGCAGGGTCGAGATCGGCCATGCCTGAGTAATCGGCCCTTCAACGGCGGCATACAGCGCCTGAGCCTTGTTTGCTCCGCTGATGAGAATCATCACCTCCTTGGCGCTCATCACCGTCTTTACCCCGACGGTAAGGGCGTACCGGGGAACGAGATCGATTTTATTTTCAAAAAACCGGCTGTTCGCCTGACGGGTGTGTTCGGTCAACGTCATCACCCGGGTTCGACTGTCAAATGAAGAGTACGGCTCATTGAACGCGATGTGTCCGTCACCGCCGACTCCGCCCAAAAAGAGGTGAATCCCGCCAACCGCCTCGATCGCTTCTTCGTAGCGGAGCGATTCTTTTTCCAGATCCTTTGCCATCCCGTTGGGGATGTGGACATGCTCTTTTTTAATATCTATGTGGTTGAAAAAATTCTCCCACATGAAGGTGTGATAGCTTTGCGGATGGTCGCTTCCCAGCCCGACGTACTCATCCATGTTGAAGGTGATTACGTGCTTGAAGGAGACATACCCTTCCTTGTACAGAGCGATCAGCTCCTTATACGTTCCGACCGGCGTCGATCCGGTAGGAAGTCCGAGCACAAACGGACGATCTTCGGTGGGATGAAAATCGTTGATTCGATCGGCGATAAGCTTGGCCGCCCATTTGCTCATGGCAAGAAAATCTTTTTGAATAACTACGCGCATACCCTGCTCCTTCTGCTTCATCATAATGGCAAACCAAAAGGGAGGCAACTCACCGGGCATGGGTGATGATGCCGCCTGCGAGCACAAGATCATCCTTATAGAGAACAAGTGATTGGCCGGGGGTCGCGGCGTTCACCCCTTCGGGGAAAAAGGCGACGATCGTCCCGTCTTCCTTCCGGCGGGCGATCGCTTTCTTCGGTCTTCCGACGCTTCTGATCTTCGCCTCCACCTCGACCTCGCCTTCGATCATTGCGACACTTCCAAACACAACGTCGGTCGCTTCGACCTGATGCTGAACGGTCTCATCGACGAAACCGACGACCACCTCATTGGTGGAAGCCCTCAGCTCCAACACATATAACGGGCGCTCGGCGGCGATTCCGAGGCCTCTGCGCTGACCGATCGTATAGTGCCAAATTCCTTTATGCGTTCCAAGAATCCGTCCGTCTCGAGTGATGATCGCCCCTTCCTTGTCCTCCACTTCCAATAGATCGGTGTAAGGGCCGTCGTAGAAGTCCTGGCTTTCTTCTTGATCATCGCTTACATGTCCGTGTTCCTTCAGAATGACTCGGACTTCATCCTTGGCAAGCTCTCCAAGCGGAAACAGAATCGTCTTAAGCTGCTCTTGGCTGAGACGATAGAGGAAATACGATTGATCTTTCTTCTCATCCTTCGCTTTCCCAACCGCCCACCGCTTCCCTGTATGAACAATCCGGGCGTAGTGTCCGGTTGCGAACTTGTCGAATACCAGGCCGCTCGCTCCGGCGTACTCGACCATCGCTCCGAATTTGATCCTTTGGTTGCACCACACGCAGGGGTTCGGAGTTTTTCCGTCAAGATACTCATCCTTGAAGTTGGAAAGAACCTCCTCCTCGAAGCGGTCACTGAGCTCCAAGGTGTGATGTTCGATTCCCAAGCGGGCGCACATCTCTTTGATCCTTTCGATATCCTCGCTCTTGTCGGGAGCGAAGCAGGAGACTGAATCGACCGGTCGCTGCAAGTGAGCGCGGTTGGACCAGATCGTCATCGTAACCCCGATTACTTCATGACCCTGATTCTTCAAAATATACGCGGCGGCGGAGGAATCGATTCCACCGCTCATCCCGAGCAATACTCTCATCTCTTCTCCTTAAGACAGCGAAACCGCCCTGGACTCCAAGGCGGTTTCGAACAGTCGAGGATGACGGGACTCGAACCCGCGATCTACGGCGTGACAGGCCGTCGCGATAACCAACTTCGCTACACCCTCAATGCAAGATGAACGCTACACGATTGCTCT
>SHOI01000162.1 GCA_004294855.1 Sphaerochaeta sp.
TCTCGATCCCCTCACCTATCTTTCAGGACTCGGATTCCCACCCGGTCGAACAACGGTTTTCCATCATCCGCGCCCCCGACCACGATGCCGTCTTCGACCACGACTCCTCCCGTCACATACGGATAGAGCGTCTTCCGTTCCATCCGGAGCCGGTCGAACAACGCGTCATCGCCATAAATATAGGCGAACACGGCGGGAAGGACATCCTGAAGAATCCTGATGTCGTACCTGGTTTCATACCCTTTCTCCGGCCAACGAATCGCCAGAAGCGTTCCATATCGATCCTGAACATCGTACCGGGTGATGTCACCAAGCGAATATGCCGGAACGTTGAGGTCTTTGCCGTTCTTGGTCAGATACGGCCCATGATCGGCCGCCACGATGATGAGGGCATCCGGATTGTGCTCGAGCACGACCGCAAGATCGTCCTCCAGTTCACCATTCGCGATGCGCAGGCGTTCCTCCCACAGTTCGGTCTCATTGTCGGCCAACACTCCGATGTCGGTGGTGTGTCCGGGCCGATCGACATGGGTATAGAGAAACCGCGGCTGTTCCGATCGCTTACCGAGGAACTGCCGCTTCTCCCGGATGAATTCTTCCCCGCTCGTATGACCGAACGCTGCATCAAAGCGGAAGACTCCCTCCGAGATCGCCGAGATGAGGATCCTCGAGCTCTTGATATTCACATCGCCGTCTTCCGGATTGGGGAAATAGGAATCATGCACGGAGGGGTCGATTTGGACTCCCCTGACCATGTAGTCGTTCGGCATGATCGAATGGTTGGTATATCCGGCCTCCTTGAAGATCTTCAAGCCATTGGCGTCTTGGGCCAGAATCTTCCGCAGGTTTGTCGACCATCCCGCTTTTTCGAAGTCAAAGACGTGCGACATCGATTCAAGGGAGATTGGACCGACGCTGTAGGTTCCGTCATAGATGGCGAACCCTTTTTCAAGAAGGCTCTCATACATCTGTCGATTGTCGATGCCGTAGAACTCGAGGGTCTCCTCATTGGGATAGGAATCGTAGATCAGCAGGTACACGTCCGGGGTCTTTTGAGCCGACCGTCCGGCGACGACCGCCACTTTCCCGCTTTGAGTCGTCACTCGTTCTTCTCCGATCCCCAGCGTCGAATAGACCGCGCTTCCCAGCGTGACGACAAAGAACAGAACCGAGAACACATACAAGCCCTTCTTGTTGATTCCATAGAGGACGAAGATCATCAGCGCGATCGCCAGAAAGAGGGGAACCTGAATCCGTTTCCTTCCCATTCCGAAGATGCCGATGAAGTTCGCCATATTGAACAGATGGAAGGCCAAAGCAAGACCGATCGTGACGGTGAAGTGCTTTCGCATTAAAGGACTTAGGAAGTAGGGAACAAGAATCACCATGCCAAAGGAGAGTGTCAGGAAGAATCCCAAGACCGCAAGCGAGTCCCCGAAGAGAAGGATGTCCTGGTTGGCTATCACATACTGGGTGATCGGGGCCATCGGAAAGAGCAGAAGCCAAAGTTCCTTAAGAGAAAACGGCTCTCTTGTTCGGACAAAGGAACATGCTCCTCTTTCCCGGATCCAGATGAGGGCAAGCGAACCGATGAGTGGAAGCGGAAGAACTTTGGCCACCCACGGCAGTCCCTGGGTGACAAACTTGTAATTGAACCCGTCGACCACCAGAATCCGTTTTCCGATGAGCAGGTATCCATAGAAGAGCACCAGAGCGAAGAACGCTTCCAGATAAAAAGAAGGATCGAACAGCGTTGATACGGCCGCCCGGATCTTGCCTGTCCATCCTTGAGGTTCCGAAGAAACCGGTTTGGAAATCGCTTCTTTGGTTCGAGGAAGAGTGTTCAGCGTTCGTTCGATGAAGTCCGCTCCTCTTCTTCCGCTCTCCCCCGGATAGCGATCCATTCCCATCTGAGCTTCTTGGAACGATGCTTCAAATGAGACGGGGTCCTGAAGGGTCGCACTGATGATCGCAGAGAGATGCGGAAGATCCTCTTCACCAAGCGTTCTTCCGATCCGGTCCAAGATCTCGAGGTTCCACGGCTCGCGATCGACGTCCATCGCATCACGACCGCGCTTATCGAAGATCCCTTTGAAGGTGAGAATCGGCTTCTTGAAGAGAAAGAGGAAATCGAAGATGATTCCCGAGAAGTCGCTGACCATGACATCCGCCTGACCCATCGCCTCCAGACCGCTGTTTCTTCGATCCCAGCGGAGGTTCGAGGAATCGGGGAATGTGGTTTGAAGCTCTTCCATCAGCTTTCCTTCGGCGATGAAGGACTGGGGGTGCGGACGGACGATGATGTTGTACCTGTCATCATCGGTGAGAGCTTGAAGAACATCTTTCCCGTATCTGGAGAGCAGGCCGTGGATCCCCCACGTTGGAGATACCAGCACCACGGGCTTCTCTTCTTCAAACCAAGGCTCCTCTTCACTCTTCAGCGATGCTCTCATCACATCAAGATAGGTGCACCCGATCTCTTCGACGATCTTCGCATCATCGCCTCGAGCCTCTTCAAGGGCCCGGATCCATTCAAGATCCCCGGTTCCCCCTACAAGAACGGAATCATAGTAATCCATCCCGTAGGTCTTGTACTCCGCTCCCGCCGCCGAGTGGGTTATGTGGCAGTAGTGTTGGACGTC
>SHOI01000163.1 GCA_004294855.1 Sphaerochaeta sp.
GTGATGCTGTTTCGCTTTTATGCCGAGCAGCCGCGGAAGGACAACCAGACCGTCATGCGGATCGCCGACGCCCTCAGCTTTTTGGAAGCCCATCCCGACCGCTCCGTTTCAACGAGCGAATTGATGGAACTGACCAACATGTCGGCAAGCACCCTCAACCGGCACTTCAAGAACGCGACCGGCCTCTCCCCCATCGAATTCCACATCCAACGGAGGATCAAGCATGCGTGCCGGCTTCTCCGCTCAAGCGACATGTCGGTCAGCGAGATCAGCGAAGCTACGGGGTTCGAGGACTCCAACTACTTCAGCCGGCAGTTTCGCAACGTGATGGGAATCACGCCGCTCTCCTATCGGAAAAACCGCTCGATGTGGTATCGGCTCCCTTAGAGAACGACGCCCTTTTTGAGAATGATGTTCGCGTACAGGGCGCTTTCGCCGGTCGCCACGATCGCATACGCCTTCTTCGACTGCTCATAGAACGCAAAGCGCTCGACGAAGGTGAACCCGGTGAAGCCCGGATCACCCGCTTTGGCGATTTTTTCATAGGAATCCCAGATCGGGGTCTCGGCGGGGTCGCCGGGAACCTTTTCCATGAGAAACGCGTTGGGAGCGTAGGTGTCCAAGGGGAAAAGCTGCAGGATCGCTTTCAGAATCTCCTCACCGCCGTGACCGTCAAGGCGGACGACCCGATCGTTCATCGATGCGGCGGGGAAATTTCCGTCGCCGATCACCAGTTCATCACCGTGCCCCATCTCCATGAGAACCTTCAGCAGCTCGGGACTGAGAATCGAGGGAATTGTTTTAAGCATGGTATGCCACTCCTTTTTTTTCGTTGCAATCGCTTGGATGCTGTGCGATACTGAGAGTATGTAAACGATTACAAAACCATCATACACCAAGGAGAACGAGATGGCAAACATTCTTGATATTAAACAGGTAGGACCGGAGAGGCGTTACGCTTCAGAGCTTCCGAAGATCGGAATCCGTCCGGTCATCGACGGACGCCAACGGGGTGTCCGCGAATCGTTGGAAGAGCAGACGATGAATATGGCCAAGGCCGCAGCGAAGCTCATCAGCGACAATCTTCGCCACACGAACGGTGAGCAGGTGGAGTGCGTCATCGCCGACTCCACGATCGGCGGAGTGCGCCAGAGCGCCGATTGCGCCGAGAAGTTCAAAAAGGAAGGGGTCGCTGTAACCCTGACCGTCACCCCGTGCTGGTGCTACGGAACGGAGACCTTCGATATGGACCCGCTGACGGTCAAGGCGGTCTGGGGCTTCAACGGCACCGAACGCCCCGGCGCGGTGTACCTTGCGGCGGTTCTTGCCGCCTACACCCAGAAAGGCCTCCCCGCCTTCGGCATCTACGGCCGGGATGTCCAGGATGCGACGGACACCTCGATTCCCGAGGATGTCCAGGAGAAGATCCTCCGCTTCGCCAAAGCCGGTCTGGCAGTCGCCGAGATGAGAGGAAAGAGCTACCTCTCGATCGGAGGGATGTCGATGGGAATCGCCGGCTCGATTGTCGACCAGGATTTCCTTCAGGCGTACCTTGGCATGCGAACCGAAGTCGTGGACATGAGTGAAATCGAGCGGCGGATAGCTGAAGAGATCTATGATCCCGTCGAGTTCAAGAAAGCGATCGAATGGGTCCGCAAGCATGTCATCCAGGCGGAGGACACCGTCAACGATCCCGCCCTCCGCAAGAGCCAGGAAGAGCTGGACAAGGATTGGGAGTACGTCACCAAGATGGTGATGATCGGCCGGGACCTGATGATCGGAAACCCCAAGCTCAACACCCTCGGATTCAAAGAGGAGTCCTATGGCCGCAATGCGATCGCCGCGGGCTTCCAGGGCCAGCGCCAATGGACCGACCACTGGCCGAACGGCGACTTCATGGAGACGATGCTCACTTCCAGCTTCGACTGGAACGGCATTCGGGAGCCGTACATCATGGCCACCGAGAACGACCACCTCAACGGGATCAGCATGCTCTTTGCGAAGCTCTTGACCAACAGGGCGGTGATCTTCAGTGACGTGCGGACATACTGGAGTCCCAAGAGCGTCGAACGGGTAACCGGCTGGAAGCCCACCGGGTTGGCGAAGGACGGATTCATCCACCTGATCAACAGCGGAGCGACGACCCTCGACGCCGCCGGACAGATGACCAACGAAAAAGGTGAGCCGGCGATGAAGCCCTATTGGGAGATCACCGCCGAGGATGTCCAGAAGACGTTGGACAACACCCGCTTCAGCGTCGGAAACCTCGGATATTTCCGGGGCGGCGGGTTCTCCTCCACCTTCTTAAGTGAAGGCGGAATGCCGGTGACGATGCTTCGGCTGAACATGGTCAAGGGCGTCGGTCCGGTTCTTCAGATCGCCGAGGGATGGACAGCCGATGTTCCTGAGGAAGTCTTTGAGATTATCAACAAGCGGACCGACCAGACCTGGCCCACCACCTGGTTCGTTCCCCGCCTTGTGGAGCATGAAGGTCCCTTCAAGGATGTCTACTCCGTGATGGCAAACTGGGGAGCAAACCACGGGGCGATCGCCTATGGCCACGTCGGCGCCGACTTGATCACCCTCGCTTCGATGCTCCGGATCCCGGTCAACATGCACAA
>SHOI01000164.1 GCA_004294855.1 Sphaerochaeta sp.
ATGACCGGAGAGGGATTTGAACCCCCGACCAGTTGCGTGTAAGGCAACCGCTCTCCCACTGAGCTATCCGGCCAACAGCCGCGAACGTACCACGGACCGACTTTTCATGTCAAGCTAACGATGATATTCGTCGCTTTCCTTGAGCAGCACGTCATGCGCTCCGCCTTCGACGATGCTGGTCGCCGAGACAAGAGTAAGCTGGGCGTTCTTCTGCAGGTCGCCGATCGTCAAAGAACCGCAGTTGCACATCGTCGAGCGAATTTTGCTGAGAGTGAGCTGGACGTTGTCCCGCAGTTTTCCGGCGTAGGGAACATACGAATCCACTCCTTCGACGAAGGAGAGCTGTCCCTCCCCTTCATAACGCTGCCAGTTTCGGGCTCTTGCCGAGCCTTCGCCCCAATACTCCTTCATATACTGGCCCTTGATCAGCACCTTTTCCGTCGGTGATTCGTCAAATCGGGCGAAGTACCGGCCGAGCATCAAAAAGTCCGCGCCCATCGCCAGAGCGAGGGTCATATGATAGTCAAAAACGATTCCCCCGTCGCTGCAGATCGGAACATAGATGCCGGTCTCTTCAAAGTACTCGTCCCGCGCCCTGGCGACTTCAATCAATGCCGATGCCTGGCCGCGTCCGATTCCTTTGGTTTCTCTGGTGATGCAGATCGATCCGCCGCCGATGCCGACCTTTACAAAGTCAGCGCCGCACTCGGCGAGAAAGCGGAACCCGGTGCGGTCCACGACGTTTCCCGCTCCGACTTTTACGGTTTCACCATACGTTGACCGAATCCAATCGAGGGTGATTTTCTGCCATTCGGTGTGTCCTTCGGAAGAATCGATGCACAGGACGTCCGCCCCCGCATCCACCAAAGCCGGAACCCGCTGCTGAAAGTCCCGGGTATTGATTCCCGCACCTACGAGATAGCGCTTCTTTTTGTCCAGGAGCTCAAGCGGATGCTTTTTATGGCTCTCATAATCCTTTCGGAACACGAGATATTTCAGCTTCCGATCCTTGTCGATGATCGGAAGAGTGTTGAGCTTGTTGTCCCAGATCATATCGTTCGCTTCGCTTAAGGTGATCCCCTCGAATCCGTAGATCAATGATTCAAATGGGGTCATGATATCCTTAAGCAGCGTGTCCGGACTTGTTCGGCTTGGCCGCCAGTCGCGGGATGAGACGAGTCCGAGCAGTGTTCCGCTGCTCGTTCCATCGTCCGTGATCGCGATCGTCGAGTGCCCTTTTTCTTCTTTGAGGGCGATCAGATCGCCAAGAGTATGGTTGGGAGTGAGGTTTGAGTCGGAGGTGACAAAGCCCGCTTTATATCCTTTCACACGTCGAACCATTGCCTCCTGATCCTGAATCGGCTGGGAGCTGTAGATGAAGGACAAGCCACCCTCCCGGGCGAGGGCAATCGCCATTTTCTCTCCGCTCACCGATTGCATGATCGCACTGGTAAGGGGTATCTGAAGGGAAAGCGGACACTCTTCCATTCCCTTCCTGTAACGAACAAGCGGTGTTGCCAGTGAAACGTTGGCCGGGACGCAGTTTCGATCGGAATATCCCGGAATCAGGAGATACTCGCTGAACGTTCGCGAGGGCTCATTGTGATAGGTGGCCATGGAACCTCCTTTAGTGGATGCCCTTTTCCTTCAACAGGTGCAACAGTTGGTTGAGAACCTCTTGGGGACTCGGTGAAGCGTCGAGGGGCACCAAGAGATTCTTTTCGCGGTAGTGATTGATCAAGGGCCGGGTTTCTCTCGTGTAGACTTCCAAGCGATTCAAGATCGCTTCCTTCTTGTCATCCGGCCGTTGAATCAACGTTTCCCCGGTTTCATCATCAAGCCCTTCAACCTTCGGCGGATTGTAGAGGATGTGATAGGTTCTTCCCGTTGTAGGAGCGACCCGCCTTCCCTCCAGGCGACGAAGAATCTCTTCTTCGGTAAGGGAAAAGTTGATCACCGCTTCCGGCTTGGAGAAGACGCACATCGCTTCGGCCTGGGCGATCGTCCGGGGAAATCCATCCAGGATGTATCCTCGAGCCACGTCATCGCGGGAAAGGCGCTCCCGGACGAACTCGATCGTCGTTTCATCATCCACCAAATTTCCGGCCTTGAGCGTCGCTTCCACCCGCTTGCCCAAGGGAGATCCGATTTTGATCTGCTCTCTGAACAGCTGTCCGCTTGAAATATGGGGGATCCCCAGCACGTCTTTCGCCAGGTCGGCAACCGTCCCTTTGCCTGCTCCCGGAGGACCAAGAAAAATTAGGTTCATGATCTACCTCACTTGAATTCCCTAACCACCGTACCACATTCAGAATTTTTAGGCACTAGAATTTTACAATTACTTAATAGATTTTTGGCAAATACATCCCGGAAGATGGTATACTGTCGCTGAAAACACAAAAAGGAGTTCCGTATGAACAAAAAAACACTCTTTTTTGCTGTATTGCTTCTACTTCTTGTTTTACTGCCACTTACAGCACAGGGCGCAAAAGCTCCATCAGCGGTCACCCTTACGATGGGCTCTTGGCGAGCGGATGACGTTGAGCAGATGAATCGGGTGCTCGCGGAGTACAAGAAGGTCGCACCGGATGTAACAATTCGCTTTCAACCGACAAAC
>SHOI01000165.1 GCA_004294855.1 Sphaerochaeta sp.
CCGTCTTCGCTGAACAGGACGTTGGAGATCTTCGTGTCATTATGGGTCACCCGAACCGGCAGTTGACCGCTCTTGAAGCCGTCGATGAGCACATACCCCCGCTTCCGGTTTTGATCAAGGTACTCCAGCTCAGGGCGGACGTCTTTTGCCCGATTGAATCGATCAAGGGTGAGAGCTTCCTTGAGCTGGTCATAACGGACTCGCATATCATGGAAATCGGCGATCGTCTGATGAAGGCGCGAGCCGTCAAAATCTGCCAGCTGGGTCTGGAACGTCCCAACCGCCTTCCCCAATAAATACGCTTGATTGACATTTTCGACCCGAGGGATGGTCTTCACCCCGTCGATGTAGCGATAGGTTCGCCAGAAGTTGCCCGCTTCATCGCGATGAAAAAGCCCTTCATCCTTCGTTGGAACGATGACCAGACACCGCTTGGAGTAATCGTCGTACGTTTGTGCAAGCTTTGCCTGAATATGGGAGGTGACAAGGTGGATGTTCTCCATCACCTGCGGAGGGTTCTTGAAGACAAAGTGGTTGATGCGCTGATGGGTATACCGTCGAACCGTTCCCTGCTCATCGAAGGTCGAAAAGAACGTATCGTTGATATGGCCCTCATTGGTTTGCTTCAGAGCGACCAACCGCCCTTCAATGTGAAAGCGGGCGATGATGTCGGCAAGGTCGGAGTGGCTTTGGTGCATACATAATCCTTGGGTGTAAAACTAGCCTTTGATGGCTCCGGCGGTGACTCCTTGGATAATCCGCTCTGAGAGGAATATATACAAGATAAATGTCGGAGCAAAGACGATGACGACGGAGGCAAACATCCCTCCCCAATCGCCCGTGTAGCGCATCGCTTGGATCATGTTGAACAATCCGACCGATACCGGACGAACCGTGGTCTTGTTCGCAAAGATCATCGACATGAAATATTCATTCCAGATCGTGATGAAGTTGAACACCGTGACCGTGATGATTCCCGGCTGCACAAGCGGTAGCATGATCCGCCAGAACGTCCCCGTCGGCGAACATCCGTCGATCGCCGCGGCCTCCTCATAGGTGGAAGAAAGATTCTTGAAGAACGAGAGCAGAAAGAACGTTGCAAAGGGGACATTCATCGAGACATAGAGGAAGATCAGTAGCCAGCGGTTGTTGGTGAGGCGCAGCCGGCTGACCAATCCGAACAGCGGCATGACGATCATGATCGCGGGAATCCCCAATGCACTGGCGATCATGTTTTGAATCAGAAGGTTTCCCTTGAAGCGGAACCGGCTGAGCACGTATGCGGCAGGGGCAGCAATCAAGATGATCGCCGTGCAGCTGATTACGGTATACAGAACCGAGTTCATAAAGTAGACGGAAACTTTTTGCGTCCGCCACGCTCGAGCATAGTTTTCAAAGTGGAAGCCACTTTCAAAGCGGAACATATGGTCGCTGAAGATCTCCTGGCTGGTTGAAAGGGAGGCGAATATCACCCATCCGATCAAGACAAAGGTGAAGACCACCCAGGTTACAATCACGATATAGGAGGGAATCAAGCGTTTTTGGTTGCGCATTTCAAACGTAACGGATTTACGAGCCATATCGACCTCCTACAATTCGACATCATCGTTGCGCACGATGAGGTTGGTAAGCATGAACGCTATGATGACGATAACCATCATGATCACCCCGATGCCCGCCCCCGCACCGCTGTCGCGAACCGTGGTGGTGGATGCGGAGGATCCGAAGACGATCTCATACATGTAGTTCATCGGAGCGACGGTCGCGTTGGAGAGGTTCACGGGACTGAAAAGCTGCCCCCATACGAAGAAGCCAACGGTGAACACCGTCCACATGACGATGTTCGTCCGGAAACATCCCCTGAGAAACGGAAGGGTGATTTTAAAGAAGCGCTGAAAGACGTTCGCTCCCTCGATGAACGCCGCTTCGATGTAATCACGGGGAATCTGCTCAATGCTCGCCATGAAGATCAGCATATGGTAGCCGACCATTCCGAAGGAATAGGCGACCAACATCGACCAGAACAGGTTGCCCGGTCCGGTCCAAAGCGTCTCGCTCAAAGCCGTGAATCCGAGTTTCGCAAAAATGTTATGGAGCAATCCATAGGAGGAATTATAGACATAGTTGATCCACATCGTTCCCATTGCGATTGCGGAAACGACGTTTGGAAGATAGATGACGCTTCTGAAAAAGCGGACAAAACGCATTCCATTGGTCAGGGAAACCGCAAAAAAGAGAGCAACAGCCATCACTCCAAGTCCGCCGACCAGCCAGATGTTCATGATGTTACGCATCGCCTGCTTGAAAATGGCCGTCGCAAAGAGGGTGCGATAGTTTCCCAGTCCATTGAAACGCCATGAGGAGATCGGATCGGAAACCGACTCGACCTTGAAGAAGCTCATGATCGTAGTTCGCACCGAAGGGTATAGAAAGACCAAAAGGTAGCAAAGCACTGCCGGGGCGAGAAATGTGATGATCATCGTTCGATTTCGTTTCATATCAGTAACCCAAAGTACATCGGTTGCCCCTCGTGTGAGGAGCAACCGTCAGATGCATCAGCGATTCATCGCCTGGTAGAAACCTTCGGCATCAAGCTGGCCCAAGATCAGC